>JAHBWH010000430.1 GCA_019637115.1 Myxococcales bacterium
CCCGCGCCGCGTGTACTCGCGCATGAGGTCGGGCCGCGCCTCGCACTTGTTTCCGACGAGGAAGAACGTCGCCCGGACGCCGAGCTCGTCGAGCCGCTCGAGGAAGCCCGCCGTGAGCTCGTTCGGCCCGTCGTCGAACGTGAGCGCGACGCGCGCTCTCCCCGTCGGTCCGCGCTGGAGCAGGCGCGATCGCGGGACCATCCCGTAGACCGCGGACTTCAGCTTCTTGCGAAATCGCCCGATCATCGAGGCGAAACTAGCCCCGTTTCCGCGGGTCGCCAAGGCCCGCACCCGCCCCTCGAGCGTGGTAGGCTCGCCCCGCTTCGAGACCGAGCCCGCGGCGACCTACCGCGGGCCCATCGCGGACGGTCTGCGATGCGAGGGCATCGATCGCGTGAGCCGAACATCCCCGAGCGCCCGCACCCGCGTCCCCGGCGTCATCGCGTTCGCGAAGGACTGGCACGAGGACCCCACGTCGAACCACCACGTGCTCCGCGAGCTCGCGAAGAGCCGGCGCGTGCTCTGGCTCAACTCGATCGGGACGCGCACCCCGAAGCTCGGCAGCGGGCGCGACCTCGGCAAGATGAAGCGGAAGCTCGCCGAGCTGGCGCGCGGCCCCGTGAACGTCGAAAACGACCTCTGGGTCTTCTCGCCGATGGTCCTCCCCCTCCCCCACAGCGCGGTCGCGCGGCGGATCAACCGCGAGATCCTGCGCGGGACGATCGCGCTGCTTCGCCGGCGGCTCGGCATCGACGACTTCCACCTCTGGACCTTCCTGCCCAACGTCGCCGACTACGTCGGCTCGCTCGGCGAGTCCCTCGCGGTCTACTACTGCGTCGACGAGTGGTCGCTCTTCGCTTACCTCGATCGCGACGCCACCGTCGCCGCGGAGCGCCGGCTGCTCTCGAAGGTCGACTGCGTCTTCGCGATCAACGGCGAGCTCGCCGACGCCAAGCGCGCGGTCAATCCCGCGACGCACATAGCTCCGCACGGCGTCGCGCACGCCGAGTTCGCGCGCGCGCTCGACGACGACACGGTCGTGCCGGCGGACATCGCGAGGCTGCCCAAGCCGGTCCTCGGCTTCTACGGCACGCTACGGAGCTGGGTGGATCTCGACCTCGTCGCGCACGTCGCGCGCGCGCGGCCGAGCTGGAGCATCGCGCTCATCGGGCAAGCGCTCGACGACGTCGGCGCCGTCGCCGGCCTGCCGAACGTCCACCTCCTCGGGCGGAAGCCGCACACCGATCTCCCTGCCTACTGCAAGGGCATGGACGTCGGCTTGATCCCTTACCGCATCGACGAGCGAATGAAGTTCGTCAACCCGATCAAGCTCCGCGAGTACCTCTCGGCGGGCCTCCCGGTGGTCTCGACCGACGTGCCGGAGGTGCGGCGCTACGCGCCGCGTTGCACGATCGCCGACGACGGCCCCGCGTTCGTCGCCGCCGTGGAGAGCGCGCTCGCGAGCGACTCCCCCGCGCGCCGCCGCGAGCGATCGCAGGCGATGGAACGAGAGACATGGCCGATGCGCGTCGCCGAGGT
>JAHBWH010000431.1 GCA_019637115.1 Myxococcales bacterium
GCGCCCGACGCTCCGTCGACGTGGACGGGGATGTTCCAGCCGCGCTCGGCCTCGAGCCGATCGAGCGCGGAGCAGATCTCGGCGACGGGCTCGTAGCTGCCGTCGAACGTCGAGCCGACGATCGCGACGACGCCGATCGTGTTCTCGTCGCAGCGCTTCACGGCCTCCTCGGCGGTGAGGTGGAAGCGGTCGCCCTCCATCGGCACGAGCCGGGGCTCGACCTCCCAGTAGTTGGCGAACTTGTCCCAGCACACCTGGACGTTGACGCCCATGACGAGGTTCGGTCGATCCGCGGAGAGGCCGGAGGCGCGACGCGCGCGCTGCCAACGTCGCTTGAGCGCGAGGCCCGCGAGCATGCATGCCTCACTCGAGCCCGACGTCGAGCACCCGGTGGGCCGATCGGGATCGACGGCGTGCCAGAGCCCCGCGAGCATCCGGACGCAGCGCTGCTCGAGCTCCGCGGTGCGCGGGTACTCGTCCTTGTCGATCATGTTCTTGTCGAGGCACTCCGTCATGAGCGCGCGGGCCTGCGCGTCCATCCAGGTCGTCACGAACGACGCGAGGTTGAGGCGCGGGTTGCCGTCGAGCATGAGCTCGTCGTGCACGATCTCGTAGGCCGTGTCCGGATCGAGCTCGCCCTCCGGGATGCGGTTGCGCGGCACGCGGAGCGGCTCGCGCGTGAAGACCGGGCGGACGCCGAGCTCCTGTCGGCCGGGGTCTTGGGCGTCGGACGGGTGGACGAGCGGCATGGTGGGACTCCTGACGGGTCAACGTGCGGCCTGCGCGGCCGCGGCTTCGCCCAGGTCATCGAGCGTGAGCCGGTGACGCGGCGGTTCGGGGAGGATCACGCTGCGCGCGACGCTCAGCGAAGCGTCGACGTGCAAGAGCTCGCCCGGATGGAGGTTCGACCAGGCGGGGTCCTCATCCATGCGCTCGCTGGCGACCACGACCGCGGGACGCTCGGCGAGCGCGCCGGAGCGGACGCGAATGCGACCGGCGCGGCTTGCGTGCTCGAGGTGCCGGCCGCCGTGAGGGCCACCGGCCGCGCGTCGCAACACGAAGAGGTCGTGCGTCTCCGGGTATCGCAGAGCCCAAAGCTCGGACGCGGTGGCGAGGACCACGTTGAGCGCGTAGATCGGCAGGTTCTCCTCGGCCCAGCGGGCGGCGGTGGTGATCGCCGCGCCGACGTCGCCACCGTTGCTGTCGGCGTGTTTCGTGACGAGCGCGAAGAACCGCTCCGAGTCGGTGTCGCCGCCGACGAGGTCCATGTACTCGCCCAGCTCCTCCTCGAGGCGCTTCAGATCGCCGAGCACGCCGTTGTGCGCGAACACGCGGCCGCGCTGCTCGAAGGGGTGCGTGTTGCGGAGCTCGGCAGGTCCGGTCGTCGCGTAGCGGACGTGCGCCACGAACACCGTGGACTCGCAGTCCCTGGCCTCTTCTGCGAAGAGCTGATCCTCGTACGCGGCCAGAGGCTGCCTCCACACCACGGGCGAGCCGTCCTCGGCGAAGACCGTGAGGCCGGTGCCGTTCGGATTT
>JAHBWH010000432.1 GCA_019637115.1 Myxococcales bacterium
CAGCTCCTGGATCTCGCGCGCCGAGACCACCGGCTGAACCGGCGCGTCGGTGAGCGCCATGATCTCGTGCTGGACGCCCTTCGTGAGGAGATCCTGGAAGTGGTACGCGTCGAGGTTGTCCGAGCGGATCCGGAGGAGGAAGCGATCGAAGATCGCCGTGAGGGTCTCGTCGGTCGGGACCTCGTTGGAGGCGCCGAAGCACGAGAGCAGCGGGCACTTCATGACGACGCCGCCCGACGTGTAGCGGCGCTCGTTCAGGAGCGTCAGAAGGGCGTTCAGGATCGCCGAGTTCGACTTGAAGACCTCGTCGAGGAAGACGACCTCGGCGGTCGGCAGCATGCCCTCGACGCGGCGCTGGTAGCGGCCCTCGCGGAACGCCGCGATGTCGACGGGGCCGAAGATCTCGTTCGGCTCGGTGAAGCGCGTGAGGAGGTACTCGAAATAGTTCGCCTGGAGGAGGCGCGCGAACATCCGGATGAGCGCGCTCTTCGCGGTGCCCGGCGGCCCCACGAGCACGGCGTGCTCGCCCGCGACCACCGCGATGAGCAGCAATCGGATGACCTCGTCCTTGCCGAGGAAGCGCGACTCGAGGGTGCGCGCGAGCTGAGCGAGACGGACAGGGAGTGCGTTGGCGGCGACGGCCTGCGCCATGAGAGGATGACAACGCTACCAGGGTTTCCGCGGCGGCGGCCCGGGAACTTCGCGCCGCGTCCCGACCTACACCGCCGCGCGCCGAGCCGCGCCGCGCGGTCGCCAGGCCCCGCGGCCGTGCGGGCTCAGGCCGCCCGCGTCTCGGGATCGTCGCCGTCGGAGTCCGCGAGCGCGGGCGCGTGACCCCGGGACTCCTCCGTGCGATCCAGCGCCAGCTTGAAGAGGATCGGTCCCGCGACCTCGTTCAGCGCGACGGTCGCGATCGCGAGGGCGCGAAAGCTCTCGCCGAACACCGGGAACTCGCGGGCGATCATCGCCGACAGGCCGAGCGTCAAACCAGCCTGCGAGATGAGCGGCGCCCACCCCCACGTGCGGATGCGCGGCGGATCGTTCACGATCCGACTCGAGAGCCTGGCCGCGCCGAAGGTCACGAGCGCGCGCGACCCGGCGAGCAGGAGCGCCACCGGCCAGAGCGCTCCGAGGAGCGGCAGATCCAGGTGCGCGCCCGCGCTCGCGAAGAAGACGACGTAGACGACGCCGCTCGCACCCTCGATCGCGTGCATGAAACGATCGCCCTGCTTCGAGAGGTTCTGGACCACGAAGCCGGCGACGAGGAACGCGAGCACCGGATCGAAATGCAGATAGCGAAGCACCTCGGTCGCGCCGAAGCCGAGCGCGATCAGCACGACGAGGAGCTGCTGCCCGATCAGCTTGAGATAGACGGCCAGGATGAGCCCGAGCGTGGTCCCGACCGCGACGCTGCCGATGATCTCGTGCCCGAGCACGCCGAACGCCTCGAGCGAGAAGACCGCGCCGGGATCCATCAGCGGTCGAGCGACGCCGATCGCTCCGGCGAGGAGGACGACGACGACGACGTCC
>JAHBWH010000433.1 GCA_019637115.1 Myxococcales bacterium
GCGCCGGCGCGGAGGGCGCGCATGCGCTCGAGCTCGAAGAGCACGGGGTAGTCCTCGGCGTCGACGGTCCACGCGTGCCCCGTCGCGGTCGCTTCGTCGATCGCCCGTCCGTCGACGGCGACGAGGCGCGCGCGATCCGTGACGTGAGACCATTCACGCTCCGTCGTGATGCCGAACTGGACGCGCGTGCGTTCGAGCACGTCTTCGACCACGATCTCCGGGAGGGAAGCCGCGCGCGCGACGCGCGTCATGAGCGCGCGATCGCCGAAGATATGCTGGAGATCGCCGCGCGAGACGTACCGCTCGGCGCGCCGCGGACGCGCGGCTCGGCGCTGAGCGTCGACGTCGTCGTCGATCACGCCCGGGGCGCGCGCGGTCATCTCCTCGATCGCGAGGCGGAGGGCCGCCGAGCGCTTCAGGCGCATGACGCTCGCCGGCGTCGCGTCGCTCTCGCGCGGCAGCCTCCGGAACGAACGGCGCGCTTGCTTCGCGGCGAACCGATCGAACGTCCAGACCTCGACGTCCACGCCGAGGCCGCGGAGGAGCGGCTGAACGAGGCGCACGAGCCCCTCCGTCGGGACGATCACGGCGGCGCGGAGGGGCGTCGGCGACGTCCGCCAGAGGCGCGCGACGCGGTGGAGGAGCACGGTCGTCTTGCCGTGCCCGGCCTCTCCGAGGACGAGGAGCGCGCGCCCGGCGGGCAGCTCGATCGCGGCCTCCTGCGTCGGATCGAGCGTGACGTCGACGAGCGACGGGACGCGCCTCCGCGCGGCGGGGAGGCGGGGCGCGAAGACGAGAGATCGATCGGTTCGAGGCATGGCGCGATGAAGCCCGAACGCCTCGAACGAAGGAAGCTGCCGCGTTTCCCGCGAAAGCGTGATAATTAATGGGTCAGCGAGGCCGCCGGTCCTTCGGGCAAGAGCCCTTCGGCCCGCCGCGTGACGGCGAGCTCTACCGGGGACGAGACGCCGCGATCGCGCGGGCGACCTCGGCGGCGCCGGGGACGCGCGGGACGTCGAGGTGACAGCCGGCGTAGTGGCCGAACGGATCGATCAGCGCGTGGCGGCAGCCGGCGGCGCGCGCGCCGAGGATGTCCGTGGCGAAGATGTCGCCGAGGTGGAGCGCGCGGTCGGGGCCGACGCCGAAGTGCTCGAACGCGACGCCGAAGATGCGCGGATCGGGCTTCTCGAAGCCGACCTTGCCGCTGTCGACGACGAGGTCGAAGTGCTCGAGGACGCCGAGCTCGCGGAAGAGGCGGTCGAGCATGCCCTCGGAGTTGGAGATGATCGCGACCTTCGTTCCGAGCGCGCGCATCGCGTCGAGCGCGGCGCCGAGGCCGTCGGGGACCTTGCTCCAGAGGTTCAGCCGCTCGTGCTCGCGCCACGCGTGCGCGAGCAGCGCCGGCACCGCGTCCGCGGCGACGCCGGCGCGGAGCGCGATCGTGCCGACCATCTTCCCCCACGCGATCGCGCCTGGGCGCTCGCGCTCGGACCACGCGGCGTCGTGGAGCTCGCCCGACTCCGCGAGC
>JAHBWH010000434.1 GCA_019637115.1 Myxococcales bacterium
GTACGGGGCCAGGTACAGGCGCACGAGGGCCTTCGTCTCGGTCATCACGGCCCTGCCCTCCTCGGGGCGGCGCGCCGAGAGGAGGAGCATCGCGCCGACGAGCTCGACCACCATCATCGCTACGAACGCGCGCCGCCGCGGGGGAAGGCCCGGCAGCTTCTGCCCGAGGACGACGGCGATCCGATCGGCGAGCTCCCGGTTCAGCGCCGCGCCCTCGTCGAGCATCTTCTTCGTGAAGTGCAGCCCGCCCCAGACCGCGCGGAAGCCGGCGTCGGTCTCGTGGAGCGTCGCGATGGCGTCGATCCCTGCGTCGAGGATCGTCTGCCACGGACCCTCGAGCAGCGGCCCCGCGAGGAGCGCGTCGAAGAACGCGCGGATCCCGTCGTGGTAGCGGCGGACGAGCGCGTCGAAGACGGCCGTCTTGTTCGGAAAGAACTGGTAAATCGAGCCGATCGACGTCTCGGCGCGCGCCGCGATCGCTTCCATCGTGGCGGCCTCGTGCCCTTCCGAAGCGAAGACCTGCGCGGCGGCGTCGAGGATCCGCTCGACGCGCTGTCGGCTTCGCTCCTGTGTCGGGACGCGGCGGCCGACGTGGGGCTCCGACGGCGGCACGGAGCCACTTTTCTTCGATCTTCGGGGCTTCCTGTTGACAAACATGAGGAATGCCTCACATTCGAGGCGGGCGTCGCGAACGTGAGGATTATCTCACGTTCGGTCCGTGTTGGGAGTGCGAGGCGCGCCGTGCGCGCCTTCGTTAGCGGAGGGAAGCCATGAATCAGACGAGCCACGTCAGCGAGATCGAGCGCCCCAGACCGTCGTCGAACCTCGCCCCCGGACCGAAGGGGCTCCCGTTCTTCGGGAGCTTGTTCCAGGCTTGGCGCGATCCGCTCACCCTCATGACGACGTCGCGCGAGACCTACGGCGACGTCGTCCGCTTCAAGTTCGGCCCGTTCGACTACTACCTCGCGACCGATCCCGACGTCGTGCGTCACGTCCTCGTCGACAACGCCAAGGCGTACACGAAGAGCCGCAGCTACCTCGGGCTCAAGATCGTCCTCGGCGAAGGTCTCCTCACCAGCGAGGGCGAGCAGTGGCGCCGGCAGCGGAAGCTCGCGCAGCCGGCGTTCCATCGGGCGCACCTCGCCGGTTTCGCCGATGAGATGTCACGCGCGACGCGCGCCATGCTCGATCGCTGGCGCGCCGAGGACGTCGGCGCGTCACGCCCGTTCTGCGTCCACGAGGAGATGATGCGGCTCACGTTCCGCATCGTGGGGCTCACGCTCTTCTCTGCCGACGTCGACGGCGACGCGCGCGACGTCGGCCGCGCGCTCGACACGGCGCTTCGCTGGGCCAACGACTACGCCGAGTCGATCGTTCAGATCCCGCCGCATGTGCCGACGCCGTCGAACATCCGCTTCAAGCGCGCGATGAAGACGCTCGACAGCATCGTCTACCGCCTCATCGCCGATCGGCGGGCGCAGGCGGCGGCGAACGGGGGCTTCGGCGGCGACCTG
>JAHBWH010000044.1 GCA_019637115.1 Myxococcales bacterium
GCCCCGACCAAACCGCGGAGCGAGAACCATCCGCTCCGACTGAACCGCGCGCTACGCGCGCTCGAGGCCGTCCTTCGGTTCGCCGTTCGCCCGCGCTCGGCGCGCTCGAGGCCGTCCTTCGGTTTCGCCGTTCGCCCGGTTCGCCGTTCGCGTCGGTTTGTCGTTCGTCGGCTCGCCGTTCGCGCGGCCTCGGTTCGCGCAGCCTCGGCTCGTCGGTTCGCGCGGCCTTCGTCGATCTCAGACGCCAGCGGCGGCGAAGCAGGCCGCGACCAAGGACTTCGCCTCGTCTTGCAGCGCGGCCAGGTGGTCAGCGCCGCGGAAACTCTCCGCGTAGATCTTGTAGACGTCCTCGGTGCCACTTGGCCGCGCCGCGAACCATCCGCTCTCGGTGGTGACCTTGAGGCCGCCGATGGGCGCGTCGTTTCCAGGGGCGCGGGTGAGCTTGGCCACGATCGGCTCTCCCGCGAGCTCGGTCGTCTTCACGGCGCTCGGGTCGAGCTTCGCGAGCACCGCCTTCTGCGGCGGCGACGCTGGCGCGTCGATTCGGGCGTAGGCGGGCGTGCCGAAGCGGGCGGTGAGGTCGGCATAGTGCTCGCCCGGATCCTTGCCGGTCGTGGCGACGATCTCCGCCGCCAGCAGGTCGAGGAGGATGCCGTCCTTGTCGGTGGTCCAACAACGTCCGTCGCGCATCGCGAAGCTCGCGCCGGCGCTCTCCTCGCCGCCGAAGCCGAGGCTGCCGTCGAGCAGGCCGTCGACGAACCACTTGAACCCCACCGGCACCTCCACGAGCCGTCGCCCCAGGTCCGCCGCGACGCGGTCGATGAGCGAGCTCGACACCAACGTCTTCCCGATCCCCGCGCCCGGCCACTCCCGCGTCCGAAAGAGATACTGAATCGCCACCGCGAGGTAAGCGTTCGGATCGAGCAACCCCGCGTTCGGACACACGATGCCATGGCGATCGAAGTCCGTGTCGTTGCCGAACGCGATCGCATACCGATCCTTGAGCGCGACGAGCCCCGCCATCGCGTGCGGCGACGAGCAGTCCATGCGGATCTTCCCGTCGCGATCGACGTGCATGAATGCGAAGCGCGGGTCGATCGCGTCGTTCACGACCTCGAGGTCGAGGCCCCAGCGTTCCGCGATCGGCGCCCAATAGGCGATGCCGGAGCCACCCATGGGGTCGGCACCGATCTTCACCTTCGCATCCCGAACGGCGGCGAGGTCGACGATGTCACCGAGCGCCTCGACGTAGGGCGTGACGAAATCGAAGACCTCGCTCTTCGCGAGCGCCTGCGCGAGCGGAAGCCGCGCGACCTCTCGGCCTTCGGCGAGCAACACGTTGGCGCGGCGCTCGATCGCGCCCGTGATCTCCCCGCCTGCGGGGCCACCGTGCGGCGGGTCGTACTTGATCCCTCCATCACGCGGCGGATTGTGCGAAGGCGTGATCACGATGCCGTCGGCCCGCCGATCGTGTCGCGCGTTGTGCGCGAGGATCGCGCGCGAGACCGACGGCGTCGGCGTGTAGCCCTCGGCCCGGAGCACGTGGACCCCCGCGGCGGTGAGGACCTCGAGCGCCGTGAGCTCGGCCGGGGTGGAGAGCGCGTGCGTGTCCTTTCCGAGGTAGAGCGGGCCCGTGATCCCCGCGCCCGCGCGGTGCTCGGCGACCGCGAGGCAGATGGCCGCGATGTGCGCCTCGTTGAACGAGCCGTCGAACGCAGATCCTCGGTGACCGCTCGTGCCGAAGGCGACGCGCTGCCGCGGGTCGTCCATGTCGGGGCGTCGCGTGTAGTACGCCGCGACCAGCGCGGGGACAT
The DNA here is from genome assembly GCA_019637115.1 of Myxococcales bacterium. GTDB lineage: Bacteria > Myxococcota_A > Polyangia > Polyangiales > Houyiibacteriaceae > JACKEH01. Next base: position 1,815 of record JAHBWH010000044.1, read on the forward strand.
CGACGAGGATCGACTGCGGAGCGGGCTTGCCGGCGAGCGGGTGGACCATGCCGCGCATCGAAGCCTCCCCACGGCATGCGGTCAAGACACATGCCCTTCCGCCACGAGCATCGCGGCGGCCCCGAGCTGCAGACCCACCGGACCGGGTCGCGCCCGACGACCGACCAGCTCGCGCCCGCCTGCGCAAGACACGTTCGCGAGCGCCGATGACCACGCAGATCGTTCGCTCAGTGCCCACGACGCGGCAACGGATCACGGACCCGTCGAACGCCGAGCGTCGTCGTAGGATTCCCCCCGCCTCTCGACGCCGATCACGACCCTCGCGCCCCACACCATCAGCGCGCCCAACTTGGTACGCTCGGTGCTTCGTGTCCCCGGCATGCGCATCGTCTTCATCGCCATCCTGATCCTCCACGGCCTCATCCACCTGCTCGGCTTCGTCAAAGCGTTCGACCTCGCGCCGGTCGAGCAGCTCACGACGCCGATCTCGCGTGCCGCCGGCCTCGCGTGGTTGATCGCGTGCCTCGCGGCCCTGCTCACGGCGCTGCTCTTCGCGCTCCGCGTCGACGCCTGGTGGATGATCGGCGCCGCCACGCTCGTGCTCTCCCAAGCGCTCGTCGTCTCGGCGTGGAGCGACGCGAAGGCTGGCACGCTCGCGAACCTCGTCCTCCTCGTGGGCGTCGTGCTGGGTTTCGGGCTCGCGCGCTTCTCGAGCGAGACCGACCGCCAAGTCCACGCGCTCCTCGCAACTGCGCCGCAGGCGACCGGCGAGGTGCTCGCGCAGGACACGCTCGACGGGCTGCCGCCCGCGACCCGGCGCTGGCTCGAGCGCTCGGGCGCCATCGGGCGCCCCCGTCCGCGCGTCGTCCGCCTCCGGCAGCTCGGCGAGATGCAGCTCGAGCCCGACGCGGGGTTCCGATCCGTCGTCGCGCATCAGACCTTCCGCGTCGACGAGCCAGCGTTTCTCTGGTCCGTGCGGCTCGCGATGTTCGGTCTGCCCATCGTCGGACGCGACACCTACCTCGATGGCCACGGGCGCATGCGCATCGAAGCGGGCGGCCTCTTGCCCATCGTCGACGAGGCCGACGAGAAGATCGATCAGGGCGCGATGCTCCGATACCTCGGCGAGACCGTATGGTTCCCCGCGGGCGCCCTCTCGCGCTACGTCCGCTGGGAGCCAGGTCCCGATCCGACACGCGAAGCCCGCGCGACGATGCGTCATGGCGCTCACGAGGTGAGCGGCGACTTCACCTTCGACGACGAGGGGCGCTTCGTCTCGTTGCGGGCCGAGCGCTACCGTGGTGGTGGCGCGGAGGCCTCGCTCACCCCGTGGAGCGTCCGCGCCACGGCCTGGGAGGTCTTCGACGGGGTCGAGATCCCCTCGGCGGGAGAGGTCGTTTGGCACCTCCCGGAGGGCGACTTCGTCTTCTACCGGTGGCGCGTCGATCAGCTCGAGCTCGATCCGCGTTGAGCGGAGCGCGTCTGCGGCTCGCCCTCGAGCCGTGTCGACGTGGCTCGAACATCGGCGTCGACCGGCCGCAGCGGGTCTCGTCCGTGCGGCGTCGAGGCCACATCCAAGCGCTGCCGCCACGTCGTAGGAGACTCCGCGGCTTGACGCGCGCGCCCGCAGCATTTATTGGTTGTTCGACCAACTAATGGAGACGCCATGGGACGGCCCACCAATCGCGACGCGCGTCGCGCTCAGATCGTCGAGGGGTTGCTACGGGTCTTGCCCGAGGCGGGGTACGAGCGCGCGACGGTGGCGCGCATCGCGCAGGCCGCGGGGCTCGGGGCTGGGCTCGTGCATCACCACTTCGCCTCCAAGCAGGAGATCTTGCTCGCGCTCGGGGAGCGGCTCGCGGCCGGAATCGAGGCTCGGCTCCGGCCCGCGGAGCCCGCGCGCGGGCGGCTCGAGGCCTGGATCGACGCGCACCTCGCGCTCGGGGAGGGCGCGTCGCCCGAGGCGGTGGCTTGTTGGGTCGCGCTCGGGGCGGAGGCCCTCTCGCAGCCTGAGGTCGGCGACCTCTACCGCGCGCTCGTCGCGCGTCGGCTCGACGCGCTGCGCGGGCTGCTCCGCGAGGTCTGCCGAGAGGAGCAGCGCGCGACCGGGGGTCTCGACCTCCTGGCCGCGACCATCCTCGCGGCGATCGAGGGTTTCTATCAGCTCGCGTCGGCCGCTCCGGAGACGGTCCCTCGCGGCCACGCGGCGCGCGCGGTGCGGGAGCTCGCCCACCGCGCGCTCGACGCGCGCCCCGCCATCCAGCCGGCCAAACCACGGACGAAGCCGCAGGCAAGCAAGCCTTCGCGGTCGAAGACGAAGCTCATCCAGCAGTCCACGAAGGCGAGGTCGACCAAGACCCGCCCACGGACCACGAAGGGAGGCCCCTCATGACGCTCTCGTTCATCGCCCTCGGCACCGGAGACGCCTTCAGCGCGAAGCGCTACGGCGCATGTCTCGCCGTCGAGCATCGCGAGGGTGACACCTCGCGCTGGCTCCTGATCGACTGCCCGCACCCGATCCGCAAGCTCCTCCACGAGGGCTCCCGCGAGGTCGCGCCCGGCCTCGACGTCGGCTCGTTCGACGCGCTCGTCCTCACGCACCTACACGCCGACCACGCGAGCGGCCTCGAAGGCTGGGGTTTCTTCCACCGCTTCGCCCTCCAGAAGAAGGCCACCCTCCTCGCGCACCCGAGCGTCGCGCGTGACCTCTGGACCCACCTCCAGCCCAGCATGGGCTGGCTCCTCGACGCGCGACGCGAGCCCGTCGCGATGACCGAGGAGGACTACTTCGACGTGCGGACCTTCGTCGACGAGATCGAGCTCGGCCCGTTCCGCATCGAGGCGCGCACCACCTGGCACCACATCCCGACGATCGCGCTCTGCATCCACGCGGGCGGCCGCTGCCTCGGGTACAGCGCCGACACCGCCTTCGACCCCGCGCTCTTCGAGTGGCTCGCGGCGTCCGATCTGCTCGTCCACGAAGCCAACCTCGGACCGGCGCACACGCCCTACGCCACGCTCGCGGCCCTCCCGGCGGACGTGCGCGCCAAGATTCGGCTCATCGCGTTCCCCGACGACTTCGTCCCCGACGCGATCGAGCCGCTCCGCGAAGGAGCGAGGGTCGAGGTCTGATGTCCGCCGCGCGCCTCGCACGTCTCCGCCGCCTCGCGCGTCGCGGATGGCCTCGTGAGGCCGCTCGGTCAGAAAATAGTCAGTAAATTTCGAGGTCTCTGGTCGTTTTTTGACGCACGACGCACCGCGTCGAATTGTCGAGCGACGCGTTTCCGCGTAGGACGCCGGCTGCGCCCTCGACCCCGACGGAGACTCATGAGCACGTACTCGCTGTCGAACCCGCTCGCTCCCGCCGCCGCTGCCGCGCCGCCCTCTCAGGGGCCCTACGACGACGCCCTCGCGCTCGGTCGCGAGCTGCTCGCGCGTCCCCTCCAGGGTGGCGGCCCGAGCCGCGTGCTCGTGCAGCACGTGAAGTCCCGGATGACGGTCTGGGAGCGCATCAAGGTGCTCACCGACGCCGAGCCGAACATCCTCTATCAGAACTGGGGCCCCGGCCTCGACGGCGCGTCTCTCGTTACCGGCATCCTCAACGTGAAGGGCCGCGACGTCGCCGTCTACGGCCACGACTTCACGCTGCGCGCGGGCTCGATGGACGCCACCAACGGCGCGAAGCTCGCGCGCCTCATCCTGATGGCGGCCGAGCAAGGCATCCCGCTCATCGGCATGAACGACTCGGCCGGCGCCTACGTCCCCGCGGGCGTCGGCGGGCTCGACGGTTACAGCGAGGCGTTCTGCGCGCTACGCAAGATCAGCGGCGTCGTCCCGAGCATCATGTGCATGTTCGGCTTCAACGCCGGCGGCGGCTCGTACCTCCCGCGGCAGGGCTCGTTCCTCATCCAGGCCGAGAACACCTTCTTCGGCCTCACCGGCCCCGGCGTCGTGAAGTCGGTGCTCGGCGAGGACGTGACGGCCGATGAGCTCGGGGGTCCGCGCGTGCACGGCCAGAGCGGCGTCGTCGACCTCGTCGCCGCCGACGAGCTCGGCTCGCTCCGCAGCGCGCTGCGGCTGCTGACCTACCTGCCCGACAACAACTCCGTCAGCCCGCCCTTCTGGCCGACGTCCGACTCCATCGACCGCTTCACGGTCGACGAGGACATCCTCTTCCGGCGCACCTTCAACTCGCCGACGGGCATGAACTCGCCCTTCGACGTCACGCTCTACCTCCAGCAGATCTGCGACCACGGCGAGTTCTTCGAGCTCCAGCCGCAGCGCGCGCGCAACCTCGTCACGGCCTTCGCCCGCATCGGCGGCCACGTCGTCGGCTTCGTCGCGAACAACTCCGCCGTCGCCTCGGGGCAGATCGACATCGCCGCGGCCCGCAAGGGCACGCGCTTCGTGCGCTTCTGCAACCTCTACAACATCCCGATGATCTTCCTGGAGGACACCACTGGCTTCCTCCCGGGGCGCGATCAGGAGGCGGGCGGCATCGTCCTCGAGGGCCGTCGCCTGCTCGACGCGATCATCGATCTCCGCGTGCCGCGCATCACGCTCATCATCCGCAACGCCTTCGGCGGCGCCTACGCAAGCTACAACTCCTACTTCACGGGCGCGAGCGTCGTGCTGACGCTCCCGACCGCGCGCATCGCGGTGATGGGGCCGGCTGGCCGCGAGTTCGTCTACAAGGACGAGATCGCCGCGATCACGGCCGCGCACCGCGACGCGCTCGCGGCGGGCGCCTCGGCCGAAGAGGCGGCCGCCGAGCGCGACGCGAAGCTCGCGGCGCTCAGCAAGCGCTACGAGGACGAGCTGCTCAACCCGAAGGAGGCGCTCGCGCTCGGCTCCGTGTCGAGCGTGGTCATGCCCGGCACCTCGCGCCGCGAGCTGGCCCGCAACCTCGACTTCTTGGTCCGGAAGTATCAGCCGAGCCCGATGAGCGGGCCGCAGAGGGAGTTCGAGTGATGTTGGATCGTGATCGGGCTCGCGTGCGCTTCCACGAAGCGACCTCCGAGTGGGCGCGGAGCTTCTCGCTCGCGTCGATCAAGTGTCTGATCGTCTGCCGTGGCCCCGTGCGCAAAGAGGCGATCGACGTCTTCGACGAGGTCGGCATCGCCGAATACGGGATGCTGCTCTCGGAGAAGGACAGCATCGTCTACCCGCGCTGCCTCGCGCCCGAGATCCGCGGCTTCCGCTTCCCCGAGAACATCCACCGCGTGCCCGACTACATGGGCGCCGGCCAGGAGGAGAAGGCGCAGCGCATCCGCGAGATCGTCGCCATCGCGAAAGACCACGGCTACACGCACGTCTTCGCGGGCTACGGCTTCATGGCGGAGGACGCCGAGTTCATCGAGGCGATCGAGCGCGCGGGGCTGACCTTCGTCGGTCCCTCGTCGTACGTCGCGCGCGGCGCGGGCGCCAAGGACGAGGCGAAGAAGCTCGCGCGCAGCCTCGGCAACTCGGTCACCCCCGGCGTCGACAACCCCTCGGCGCTCGCGCTCCTCGCGCGCGTGAAGGATCGCGAGGGCCTCGAAGCGCTCGCGCGCGCGAAGAGCCTCGAGTTCTCCTACGACGGCTCGCGCTCGCTCGAGGACAACGCCGAGGCGCTCCTGCAGCTCGGCTACGAGCGCGCGATCGAGCTCGTGACGATCGAAGAGCTGCAGGCGACCGCGCGCGCGCAGGCCGAGCAGATCTGGAAGGACCACCCGAAGAGCCGGATCCGCTTCAAGTACATCGGGGGCGGCGGCGGCAAGGGGCAGCGCGTCGTCTCGAGCGACGCCGAGGTCGCGGCGGCGATCATGGACATCCTCGCCGAGTCGAAGGTGGTCGCGCCGGGCAGCAACCGGAACTTCCTCATCGAGCTCAACATCGAGACGACCCGCCACAACGAGATCCAGCTCATCGGCAACGGCGAGTGGTGTGTCTCGCTCGGCGGTCGCGACTGCTCCGTGCAGATGCACGAGCAGAAGCTCCTCGAGCTCTCGCTCACCGACGAGCTGCTCGCGGTCGAGCTCGAGGCGACGACGGACCCGACGAAGCGCGCGGTGCTCGAAGCGGACCGCCGCACGCTCGCGCGCATGGAGGCCGAGTCCGCGGCGTTCGGCGCGGCCGTGAAGCTGAACAGCGTCTCGACGTGGGAGGCGATCGTCGAGGGCGAGAAGCACTTCTTCATGGAGATGAACACGCGGATCCAGGTGGAGCACCGCGTGACCGAGCTCGCCTATCGCCTGAAGTTCACGAACCCCGCCGACCCGAGCGACGTCTTCTACGTCGAGAGCCTCATCGAGGCGATGCTCCTGCTCTCCGAGCACGGGCCGCGGGTGCCGAAGCCCGAGCGCGAGCTGCGTCACGTCGCCGGCGGCGAGGTGCGCATCAACGCGACGAACGCGGCGCTTCAGCCCCACGCCGGCGGCATGATCCGCGCGTGGTCGCCGCCCCTCGAGGGCGAGATCCGCGACGACCAGGGCATCGGCCTCCGGAACCCGGACACCGGCGCCTTCGTCTTCTACAACCTCGCGGGCGCCTACGACTCGAACATCGCGCTCGTCGTCACCCACGGCGAGTCGCGCCGCGACAACCTCGAGCGCCTGGCCGAGATCCTCCGGCGCACCGAGCTGCGGGGCGACGACCTGCAGACGAACATGCCCGTCCACTACGGGCTCATCCAGTGGATCCTCGGGCAGGACGCGATGCTCAAGCCCTCGACGCGCTTCATGGCGTCGTACCTCGCGGCGGTCGGCTCGCTCGCGAAGGTCGTGGCGGACGTCGACCTCCAGCTCGCCTTCGAGGCGCTCGTCGCGCGCCTCGACCGCGAGGGCCAGGCGGTCCTGCGACGGAAGATCACGCTGCTCACGAGGCCGCTGCAGCGGCTGCTCGCGAGCCCGCACCTGCTCGCAGGTTTCCTCGGTCGCTACGACGACGTCTTCTGGCGGCGCGACGGCGCGAAGGTGACGTTCATCGAGAACCCGGTGGTCGTGCTCGAGGCGCTCTATCACTTCCTCGACCTCGACGAGACGACCGCCAAGCCCCCGTCCGAGAAGATCTGGGACCACGACCACGCGATCCTCTCCGACGCGCTCGCCTTCTACGGCGTCGCGGCGGAGCGGCTCGGCACGCGCGACTGGCCTGCGCTCTCGGCGGCGCTCGCGGCCGACGCGACGCCCGAGGGCTTCGACGAGAGCCTCTGGGCCGCGTGCCGCGCGTCCCATCGCGGCTTCTCGCTCGGCGCCGAGCTGCTCGCGATGCTGCCGCGGGTGGGCATCGAGGCCGGCTTCTTCGAGCTCCGCGCGACCGAGACCCTCGACGTCGAGGTCCCCACGCGCTTCACCGACCCGCAGCTGAACGCCGAGCTCGTGAAGGCGCTCGCGCCTCCGCCCGTGGCCAGCTCGAACGAGATCGTCACGCCGATGGGGGGGCACTTCTACGCCCGCGAGGCGCCCCACCTGCCGCCGCTCGTCGACGAGGGCGACCACTTCGACGTCGGGCAGCCGCTCTTCGTCATCGAGGTCATGAAGATGTTCAACAAGGTCGTCGCGCCCTTCTCGGGCACGATCACCAAGAACCTCATGAGGGACGCGGACGGCAAGATCGTGAAGAAGGGCCAGCCCATCTTCCTCATCGAGCCGGACGAGCGCCTCGACACCGACGACGGCGACGGCGAGGCGCGCCGCCGCGCCCTCACGCTGAAGCTCGTCGGTCTCTGACCTCGAGGTCCGGGCCGCGCCCTGGGCTCACTCCGCGCGATAGCCGTCGCGGATGGCGTCCACCACGCCGGGATCCGCGAGCGTCGACACGTCGCCGAGCTCGTCGGCGCGGCCCTCCGCGATCTTGCGGAGGATGCGCCGCATCACCTTGCCCGAGCGCGTCTTCGGCAGCCCCGGCACCACCTGCACGCGGTCGATCTTCGCGTGCGCGCCGATCTGGGCGCGACACGCGGCGTCGAGGGCCTTCGGATCGATCTCCGAGCGCGGCTGCGCGACGACGTAGGCGTAGACGCCCTGGCCCTTGATCGGGTGCGGGAAGCCGACGACGGCGGCCTCGGCGACCTCCTCGACCGAGACGATCGCGGACTCGAACTCGGCGGTGCCCATGCGGTGGCCCGAGACGTTGATCACGTCGTCGACCCGGCCCGTGATCCAGTAGTAGCCGTCCGCGTCGCGGCGGCAGCCGTCGCCCGTGAAGTACGCGCCGGGCACCATCGCGAAGTAGGTCGAGACGAAGCGCTCGTGGTCACCCCAGACGGTCCGCGCTTGGCCGGGCCACGGGTGATCGAGGCAGAGGAGCCCCTCGGCCGGGCCCCGCAGCACGTCGCCCTCGGGTGTGCGCAGCGAGGGAAAGATGCCCGGCATGGGCAGCGTGGCCGAGCCGGGCTTGGTCGGGGTCGCGGGCGCGATCGGGCTGATCGCGACGCCGCCGGTCTCGGTCTGCCACCAGGTGTCGACGATGTTGCAGCGGCCCTCACCGACCACGTCGTAGTACCAGCGCCACGCCTCGGGGTTGATGGGCTCGCCGACGGTGCCGAGCACTCGGAGGGTCGAGCGGTCGTGCTTCTTCACGTGCTCGTCGCCGAGCGCGGCGAGCGCGCGGATGGCGGTGGGCGCGGTGTAGAAGATCGTCACGCCGTGGCGCGCGACCATGTCCCAATAGCGGCCGGCGTCGGGGTAGGTCGGCACCGACTCGAACATGAAGGTCGTCGCCCCGTTCGCGAGCGGGCCGTAGACGATGTAGCTGTGGCCGGTGATCCAGCCGACGTCGGCCATGCAGGCGTAGACGTCGTCCTCGCGCAGGTCGAAGACGGTCGCGTGCGTGTAGCTCGTGTACGCGAGGTAGCCGCCCGCGGTGTGCACGAGCCCCTTGGGGCGACCGGTCGATCCCGACGTGTAGAGCACGAAGAGCGGGTGCTCGGCCTCGACCGGCACGGCCTCGTGCGTCGGGCTCTCGCCGTCGACGACCTCGTGCCACCAGACGTCGCGCCCCTCGGTCCAGGCGACCTCGACGTCCGTGCGCTTGTACACGAGCACCTTCTGGATGCTCGGGCTGCCCGCGCACGCCTCGTCGGTGGTCGCCTTGAGCGGGATGTGGCGCCCGCCGCGCAGGCCCACGTCCTGCGTGATCACGATCTCTGCGCCACAGTCGCGGATGCGGTCGCGCAGCGCGTCCGCGGAGAAACCGCCAAAGACCACCGAGTGGATCGCCCCGAGCCGCGCACACGCGAGCATCGCGATCGCGGCCTCGGGCACCATGCCCATGTAGATGATCGCGCGCTCGCCTTTCTGCAGACCGAGCTTCGCGAGCGCGTTCGCGGTCTTGCAGACCTCGGCGTGCAGCTCGCGGTAGGTCAGGCGCCGGACGTCGCCGGGCTCGTCGCCCTCCCAGAGGATCGCGACCTTGTCGCCGCGCGCGTCGAGGTGCTGGTCGAGGCAGCTCTCGCTCACGTTGAGGACGCCGTCCGAGAACCACGAGAGCGGGCCGTCCTTGATCGTGCGGAAGCTCCCGTCGAGGCCCACCGTCGGCGCCTTGCGCCACGCGAGCCGCTGGTGGGCGACGTCGAGCCAAAAAGCGTCCGGATCGTGGACGGCGCGGGCGCAGACCTCGCGGTAGCGGTCGAGATCCGAGATCGGCGTGATGGCGCCCTCTCGGACGCGGGCGGGGACGTCGAAGGTCGTCATCCCTGCACCGCTATCAAACTCTCGCGCGAGACGCGAGCGCGTGTCTCACCGCGGGAGCCACACGAGCGCGAGCCAGCCAGCGGAGCCCAGGGAGCGTGAGCGCCGGGACAGCGCCCGAACAGCCCGCCGGTGCCCGCGCGATGCTCCGCTTCACCGCGGGAGCCAGACGAGCACGAGCCAGAGGAGCCCAGGGAGCGTGAGCGCCGAGAGCGCGCTGGTGGAGACGATCGCGCGGCTCGTGCGCTCGACGCCCACGCCGAGCTCACGCGCGATCGAGAAGGTCGTGATCGCGGCGGGCATGCCCGCCAGCAGACAGAGCACCTGCGCCTCGGGCGTCGTGAGCCAGCCGATCTCTCGGAGGCCCAGGGCGCCGGCGATCGTGAGCGCGGGCAAGGCGAGCAGCTTCGCGAGCGGGTGCGCGAGGTCGCCGCGCTCGACGTCGAGCACTCGGGCGCGCTCGGTGAAGAGGTAGAGCCCGAGGAGGAAGAGCGCGGAGGGCGCGGCCGCGCGACCGAGCGGTGTCGCGAGCACCTCGAGCGACTCGCGCGCGGGGTCGGGCAAGGCCCGCGCGGCGAAGGCCACGAGGGGCGTCCAGATCAGCGGCTGGCGGGCCAGCCGGCGCAGGCTCTCGCGCGGCGTGCCTCCGTGTCCGCTCCACTGCAAGAGCCAGTAGGGGCCGAGGGAGAGGCCGAGCGTGACGTGCAGCGCGACCGCGAGGGACGCGAGCCCCACTTGCGCCTCACCGAGCGCGCTCTCGACGAGTGGCAGCCCGAGGTACGCGACGTTGCCAAAGGAGAGACCGAGCGCGAGCGTGGGCGCCTGCGTCCGCGTCAGCAGGCGCGTCAGCCCGACCGTGACGAGGAACGCCGCGGGCACGAGGAGCCAGAAGCCCGGCGTGCTCGGCAGCGCGAAGCGCGAGTCCACGAGCCCGCGGAAGATGAGCGCGGGAAATGCAACGTAGAGCGCGAAGCGGTTGAGATCGTCGACCGCGCGCGCGGGCTCCGGGAAGACGCGGAGGTACCCCGCCAGGCCGCCGAGCGCGGCGGGCAGGGTGAGCGCGGCAGCGTCGAGCCAGAGCGACACCCGCCGCTCTTGGCAGGCGTCGGACGAACGTCAACCGTCCGCGCCCGCGCCCGTGCCCGACGAGCAGCCGTGACATCGCCGCTCCGCGGGGGCACCCTAGCGTCATGGACTTCACCGAACGCATCTGATCCCGCTTCTCCCGCCGGGTCACGCTCACGCTCCTGGCGGTCTTCTTGTTGGACGAGGTGGCCTCGGGGATTCCTCCCGCGGCGGCGCCGCTCATCGCGAGTGAGCGCGCTGTCGGGGCCGGCACGGGCGCGGGCGCCATCGTCGCGGCTTTCTACGGCCTCGCGTTCATCGTCGAGCCCCAGCTCCTGCGCTGGAGCGAGCGCTTCCGCGCGCGCTCGTGGCTCGTTGCTTGGTCCGTCGTCTGCGCGCTGGTCCTCGTCGCCGCAGCGTCCACCTCGTCGTGGTGGGTCTTCCTCTTCGCCCTGGCGATCTACGGTCCGACCTCGTCGGCGCTGACCGCCGTCGCCGAGGGGCTGCTCGTCGAGTCCACGCCCGAGTCGCGCGAGCGCACGCTCGCGCGGGTGATGCTTGCGGGCGGGCTCGGTGACCTCGTCGTCCCGGTGCTCCTCGGCGCAGTCGCCCTCGTCCACCTCGATTGGCGCGCGGCCCTGACCGTCGCCGCCCTCGTGGCGGTCGCGCTCGCGCTCACCTTCGCGGCCACCCGCACGCTCGACCGCCCGCTCGCGGGGCTCGACGATGACGAGGACGACATCGGGGATCCCCCGCGACTGCGCGACGCGCTCCGCAACCGCCCGCTGGTCGGCTGGGCGCTCGCGAGCAGCGCGACGAACTTGATGGACGAGGTGATGGCGGCCTTCGCGGTCGTCCACATCCACCGCCACGTGACGAGCGACCCCCTCGAGCTCGCCATCGCGATCGGTGCGTGGATCAGCGGTGGGCTCGTGGGCGTTGCGCTGCTGGAGCGCGCGCTCGCCCGCGTCGCCCCGATGCGTGCGCTCTTCGTCACGGCGTCGCTCGGGCTGCCCGCCTTCGGTGGGCTGATGCTCGCGCCCGACGTCCCGAGCGCGTGCGTCGCGTTGGCGGCGCTCGGCGGCGTGGTGTCGACGTACTACCCGCTCGTGCACGCGCGTGCCTACGCGGCGATGCCCGGCCACCCTGGCGTCGTGAACGGTGTCGTCTCGCTCCTCTCGCCGCTCGAGCTCTCGGTCCCGCTCGCGCTTGGGCTGGTGGCCGACGCCGCGGGGTCGACGACGGCGCTCGCGCTGCTCGCCCTAGTCCCCATCGCGATGGTCGTCGTGTCGGCTCTGGCTCTCTTCGGGCGAGCACGGGAGTGAGCAGGCCGGATGTCGCCCCCTGCGCTCGACAGCGCCTCCAAGACCGGCTCGTTCGAGCCGGCGCCCCCGTCCGGCTTCGGCTCCGCAACGCTGCGGGTCCGGGGGCGCCGAGCGCGAGCACGCGTCAGGCGGCGAGGAGCTGCGTGATCGGGCCGCTGCAGAGCTGGCGCGAGCCGAAGACGTTCGTCTCGATCCCGTAGGCCTGCAGGAACGTGATGAAGAGGTCGTTGTGGGCGCGGCCGCCGAGCGGGACGTGCCTCCCGGTCGCGAAGGTCGGCTGTCCGTCGCTCGCGCGGGGGATGTTGCCCGCCATGAGGAAGGGCATGCCGGTGTGGATGTGGAGGTCTCCGCGCGAGAGCTCGTTCGACCAGAAGAGCACCGTGTGGTCGGCGAGCGTCCCCGTCCCCTGGGGGACCGACTCGAGCCGCGCGATCAGGTACGCGAACTGTTCTGCGTACCAGGTGTTGATGCGCACGAGCTTCTCGATCGAGCCGGGCGAGGTGTCGTGCGCGAGGTCGTGGTGGCGCTCGCCGACGCCGATCCACGGCAGCGGCACGTAGGCCCCCGAGTGGTACCACTGGATCGATCCGACGCGGGTGAGGTCGCAGGCGAAGGCCATCGCCAGGATGTCCGCGTGCATCCGGCCGATGCTCGGGATGTCCGGCGTCGGGCGCAGGTCGGGCGGGTTGCACGTGCCCGTGTAAGCCTCGAGCCGGCGCTCGAGATCGCGCACCGCCTCGGTGTGCACCTCGAGGCGCTCGCGGTCGACGGCCGAGAGGCGCCGCTGGAGCGCGTCGAGGGACTCGAGCTGGTGGTCGAGCAAGCTCTGCCGGCGAGCGAGGCGGTTGCGCACGGCGTCGGCGTCGGCGTTCGGATCGCCGAAGACGCGCACGTAGGCGTCGACCGGGCTGTTCATCGGCGGCAGCGGCTGGCCCGCCGCGCGGTAACACATGCGCGTGTAGATCCGCGCGCGGCCGTCGACGCCGACGCCGAGCTCGAGCGAGCGGAGCTTCGTCGTGGTGCCGATGCGGTCGGCGATCACCTGGTCGACCGAGGGGCCACCCGCCCACGAGGACGGCGGGCAGGTCTCGCAGCCGCCCTGCGTGTCACCGGGCAGCAGCGGGATCGCCGTGAGCGCGTGCCCCATCCCGGCCTGGTGCGCGTCGTGGTTGATGATCAGCGTGCTCGACATGTTCAGGCCCGAGGTCACGAGCACGCGCGCGCGGTGGGGCTCGAGCGGCGCGAGGATGCGCCGGAACGTGAACTCGGTGCCGGTCCCGCTGGGCGTCCATTGGCTCGGGATCGTCCCGTTCGGAGAGAACATCACGAGGAAGCGCTTCGGGATCTCCGCGGGCTGCGCCTGCGCGCCGCCGCGCTCGAGCTGCTTGACGAAGGGGGCGAGGACGGTGCCGGCGGCCGCGCCGAGGGCGGCCTGTCGAATGAACCGGCGACGGGAGGAGAAGGTGGTCATCGGGTCGGCCTCTCTGAGGGGACTTGGCGGTGCCTGAACGAAGGGCTCTCGACGATAGCGAGGAGCAGCTCGCGGAAGTCTCCGCCCGACTCCGCGAAGCGACGCCGGACGTCTTCGGTGGTGCAGGCGTCCTGACGCGCCTCGATGCGGTTGAGCGCGAAGCGCGTCCACTGCGTCGCCACGCAGTCGCGGACGATGCCGCTCGAGCCGAGCTGCAGGGCCATCTCGACCGCGCCGTCGAACTCGCCCGAGGCGTCGGCGGCGTCGACGATCTCACCCGAGGCGTCGATGGGCCGGTCATCGTCGGTCTCACGCCAGCGGCCGATCGCGTCGTAGTGCTCGAAGCCGAAGCCGACGGGATCGATGAGCCGGTGGCAGCCCGCGCAGACCGGGTCGGAGCGGTGCTGGTCGAAGCGCTCGCGGGTGGTCTGACCGGCCATCGGCTCGGGCACGACCGGGATGATGTCGTTGGGCGGGGTCGGGAGCGGCTGGCAGAGGAGCTTCGTGCGCACGAAGATGCCGCGGTGGATCGGGTCGCTCTGGTTCGGCTTGCCGAGCAGCGTGAGCAACGCGGGGTGGGTGAGCAGGCCAGTGCGCTGGTCGGGGTCGAGCTCGACGCGGTGGAAGCCCTCTTCGGTCGGCGGCTCGACGCCGAAGAGGGGCGCGATCGGCGCCGAGACCATCGCGAAGGTCGACGTGAGCAGGCCCTCGACGGTTGCGTCGGTGCGCATCACCTCGTCGATGTAGGCCTCGAGCGAGGCGCGGAGCTCGGCGGCGTGGGCGGCGGTGAACCCCGGGTAGTACGCCGGATCGCGCTCCAGGGTCGCGAAGGCGTCGAGGCCGAGCCACTGACGGTGGAAGTCGTGCAGACCGCGCGACGAGCGGGCATCCTCGAGCAGGCGCTGCGCCTGCGCCGAGAGGCCCTCGGGCGTGTCGAGGGCGCCGGAGGCGGCGGCGTCGAGCAGCTCCTCGTCGGGCACCGAGCGCCAGACGAAGAACGAGAGGCGCGCCGCGAGCTCGAAGCTCGTGAGGCCGTGTACGGAGCCCGGCTCCGCGTCCGAGGGGTTCAGCTCGACGTGATAGAGGAACTGGGGCGAGACGAGCATCGACGCGAGCGCGTGCCGGAGGCCGGCGCGGTAGCCGCCGAACGCGCGACCGCGCGCAAACGCGCGGATGATCGCGGCGGTCTCCTCGACCGTCAGATCGTGGCGGTAGGCGCGGCGCGCGAGGGGGGTCAGCAGCTCTCGGGCGCAGACCTCTTCGCCGCGCGCCGCCGGGTCGCACTCGCCGAGCGCGTCGAGGTCGACCGCGGCGCCGACCGCTTCGGCCGCGTAGAGATATTGCTCGGCAAGGAGCGGCGAGACGAGGCTCCCGACCTCGTAGCCCGTGGTGACGTCGTCCGGCGCCAGCGACTCCGAGGGGCGGAGCTCGAGGTCGAAGAGGTCGCGGACGATGAAGTCGTACTCGGTCCGCGTGATGTGGCGGAGGGGCGAGGTCGCCGTCGTCGGGTCTTCGCAGTGGACGCCGGGGTCGGTGGGGGCCGCGGGCGGACGGGCGGGGTCCGCGATCTGACCCTGGCACCCGAGCACGCTGATGAGGGCGCAGGCCATCCACTTCGTCGCTCTGTGGGGTGTGCGTGCCATTCGATCGCTCCTGAGTCCGTCCGCAAGGCGCACGACTCCCGCCGCCCCAGCGGGGGCCGCCTGGCTCGCGGCGTCACCACGGGGCCGTGAGCGTCGAGTCGTTCACAGGGTCTCTCATGAGCAGATATCGTGCCAGCAGAAATTTCCACAAAGGACGCATTTTTGCGCCGTGGCGCGCCACATTGGCCGGGGTGCAGGGACCCCATGTAGACCGTCGACCCCACCGGTCCGTGTCGTAAATGCGCGAAACAAAACGTGAATTTGGATCGCGTCGCTCGGCGTCCCCGTTCGCGGCCGATTGACGCGGCGCGACCGCGGACTTCGTGTCGGTCCGCGGCCGCGCCGCCCGCAGACCCAGCGGGTCCGCGGTCCGGCGGCTTCGGCTCACGTCCGGGCGAACGGGTCCCCGCTGCGGCGGGTTCGGGCGGTCCAGCAGGTCCGCGGTCCGCGGCGGGTTCGGGCGGCGGGTCCGTGTCCGTGTCCACCCGCTCCGGGTCCGCGGTCCGCGGGGGGTCGGGCGGCGGGTTCGGGTCCGGCCGGGGGCGAGGGCCCGGGTCCGCGGTCGGTTCGGGCGGCGGGCTCGGGTCCGGGCGCGGGCCAGGGTCCGCGGCGGGTTCTGGCGGCGGGCTCGGGTTCGGGCGCGGTCCAGGATCGACCTCGAACGGCTCGCCCGAAGTGCGGATGCTCGCACCGTGGGGGGCTGCTAAGTGCGCGGCGCATGGCGTTCGGTCGCGGCAAGGTGATCCTGCTCGGCGAGCACGGGGTGGTCTACGGACACCCAGCGCTCGCCGCAGGGCTCGGGGTCGGGGTGCACGCGCGCGCGGTGGCGTCGGACGTCGACGTGATCGAGGCGCGCCCCTGGGGCGTCTTCGCGCGAGTCGACGACGACGACGAGCCCCTGGCGAAGGGCTACGCGGCCATCCTCGAGGGCTATCCCTCGACCCGCCCCCGCCTCCGCGTCGAGGTCGACGTCGAGCTGCCGGGCGGGGCAGGCCTCGGCTGCTCGGCCGCGCTCGGCGTGGCCGTCACGGGCGCGATCGACGAAGCCCTCGGGATCGAGCGGAGCGCGACGGAGCGCGGCGAGTACTCCCTCCGCTGGGAGCGGGTCTTCCACGGAAACCCCTCCGGCGTCGACAACGCGATGGCCGCCGCGGGCGGCATCGCGCTCTTCCGCAAGGGCCACCCCCTCGAGCCCGTCCGCGCGCGGCGGCCGCTCCCGCTCGTCATCGCGCACAGCGGCGAGAGCTCGTCGACCAAAGAGGTCGTCGCGATGGTCGCGCGCCAGCACGAGAAGGAGCCCGCGCGTGTCGGCGAGGTCTTCGAGGGCATCGCGTCGCTCGTGCGCAACGCGCGCCTCGCGGTCGAGGCGGGTGACCTCGCCGCGCTCGGCCAGCTGATGGACATGAACCACGCGCTGCTCTCGGCGCTGATGCTCTCGACGGAGCAGCTCGAGGCGCTCTGCCGCGCGGCGCGCGAGGCGGGCGCGCTCGGCGCGAAGCTCACGGGCGCGGGCGCTGGCGGCTGCATGATCGCCCTCGCCGCGAGCCGCGCGCAGGCCGAGGCGATCCGCGCGCGGCTCGCCACGCTGTCACCGCTCACGCTCGTCGCCGAGGCGGGCGGCCTCGACGAGGACGTGATGTTGGCCGACGCCGAAGGGCGTCGTGAGGAAGGGAAGCCGGAATGAAGAAGGTCCGAGGGGCGAGCCGCGCGTCGACGACGCCCGAGGAGATCGCTTCCGCCGCGTCGACGGGCGCCGCGTCCGCGAAGGCTGCGAAGGCCGCGAAGGCCGCGTCCGCGAAGGCCGCGCCCGCGAAGGCCGCGCCCGCAAAGGCTGCGCCCGCGAAGGCCGCGAAGGCCGCGCCCCCGAAGCCGCGCGCGCCGAAGCCGCGCGCGAAGCGTGGGCTCGCCGTGGCCGCGCGCGGCGCCGAGGCGACCGCGCACGCGAACATCGCGGTCGCGAAGTATTGGGGCAAGAGCGACGTCGCGCTGAACCTCCCGGCCGTGCCGTCGATCTCGCTGACGCTCGACGGCCTCGTGACGAAGACGCGCGTGCGCTTCGACGAGTCGTTGAAGGCCGATCAGATCATGCTCGACGGGCGGGTCGCGACCGACAAGGAGGCCGCGCGCGTCGTCGAGCTCCTCGACCGCGTCCGCGCCGCCGCGGGCATGCTGCTTCGCGCCGAGGTCGTCAGCGAGAACCGCTTCCCGACCGCCGCGGGCCTCGCGTCGAGCGCGAGCGGCTTCGCGGCGCTCGCGGGCGCGGCCGTCGCCGCCGCCGGCCTCTCGTGGAGCGAGGCGCAGCTCTCGGCGCTCGCGCGCTGGTCGAGCGCGTCCGCGGGCCGCTCCATCTTCGGCGGCTGGGCGAAGCTCCCGGCGGGCAAGCCCGGCCAAGCGACGCTCGCGGCCAAGCCGCTCTTCGGGCCCGACCACTGGGACGTGCGCCTCGTCGTGGCCGAGACCGTGAAGGGGCCGAAAAAGGTCGGCTCCACCGAGGGCATGGAGCGCTCCCGGCGGACCTCTCCGATCTACGAGGCTTGGGTCGCCGGCGCGCCCGCGCTCACGCGGCGCATCGAGCGCGCGCTCGCCAAGCGCGACCTCGATGGGCTCGGCGCCGCGATGGAGCAGAGCACCTACGCCTTCCACGCCTGCGCGATGAGCGCTTCGCCCTCGATCCTCTACTGGCAGCCCGGCACGCTCGCGGCGCTGCGGACCGTCGAGACGCTGCGGGAGAAGGGCACGAGCGCGTGGGCGACGATGGACGCGGGGCCGCACGTGAAGGTGCTCTGCCACGCCGCGGACGCGCCCAAGGTGCGGCGCGCGCTCGGCGCGACCGAGGGCGTGACCAAGACGATGATCGCCAGGCCCGGCGCCGGGCTCGTGGTTCGGTGACGTGGGCGAGCGCGTGGGTGTGACGATGCAGGCGAGCGCGCCGGGCAAGATGATGGTCTCCGGCGAGTACGCGGTGCTCGAGGGCGCGCCCGCGATCGTCATGGCCGCGCAGACCCGCGGCGTCGTGCGGCTCGAGGGGTCGCCGCGGGCGCTCGAGCACGTCGCCGCGGGCCTCGAGGCGCCGACGCCGCGTTATCCGGAGGCGGCGCACGCGCGCCGGCAGGCGGAGCGACGCCTCGGCGTCGTCCCGGGGGCGCTCGTGGTCGACGTCTCGGCGCTGCGCCGGGATGGCCAGAAGCTCGGGCTCGGATCGAGCGCGGCCACCGCCGCGGCGTCGGCGGCGCTCGTGCATGCGTGGCATGGGCGCGACCTCGACGACCCGCGCGTGCGAGACGAGGTCTTCGAGGACGCCTACCTCGGGCATATGTCGGTGGCCCCGCAGGGCAGCGGCGCCGACGTCGCGGCCGCGGTGCTCGGTGGCGTCGTGCGCTTCCAGCGCGGGGCCTACGCGAGCGCGACCTCCGGCGCGCCGTCGGACGAAGCCTCCATGGCGCTGACCTCCGCGACGCAGGTGGCCGACACGGCGCCGACCCCGGCGCAGGTAACCGACACGGCGCCGATCTCGGCGCAGCCGAAAACGGCGCCGACCTCGGCGCGTGCGGGTGGCGCTCTTACGCGCGCTGGCTCGAGCGGTGAGGCCGCCCGCACGGCGCCGCTGGTCTGGCCTGCGGGGCTCATCGTACGCGTCGCGTGGACGGGCCAGGCCGCGAGCACGGCGGCGCTCGTCGCGCAGGTGAAGGCCCTGGCGGCGTCCTCGCCCGCCCGGCATCGCGCGGCGATGGACGCGCTCGCGGCCGAGGCAGAGGCCTTCGTCGTGGCGTTCGCGCAGGACGCGCGCGCCGTCGTCGAGGCGGCTGGCCGCTACCACGACGCGATGGCGGCGCTCGGAGCGGCCGCGGGCGCCCCCATCGTCGAGGCCCGGCTCGAGCAGGTCGCGGCGCTCGCGGCGGCCACCGGGGGTCGCGCGAAGCCGAGCGGCGCAGGAGGCGGCGACGTCGCGCTCGCCTTCTTCGCGGGCGACGAAGACGCAGCGGCTTTCGCCGCGCGTTGCGCGCGCGAGGGGGTCGAGGTGCTCGCGCTCGAGCTCGGCGGCCCCGGCGCGCGGGTCGACCGCGTCGACTGACGCGGTTCGCGGCCCCGGCGCGCGGGTCGACCGCGTCGACTGACGCGGTTCGCGGCCCCGGCGCGCGGGTCGACCGCGTCGACTGACGCGGTTCGCGGCCCCGGCGCGTGGGGCGGCGCGGGGCACAGCCCCTGCTACACCGCCGCTCCTCATGGGCTCCTCACGCGATCGCGTCGTCGGAACCGCGCTCGTCCTTCTGGCCGCGAGCTCGTGGGGCACGTGGAGCTTGTGGCTCCGGCCGACCGGGCTGCCGAGCGAGGTCACGACGCCCGTCCTCTTCCTCGCGATGGCGATCGGCGCGTGGCCCCTCGCGCTGCGCGAGCGGACGCCGCGCTGGTCGAAGCGGACGCTGCTGCTGCTGCTCGCGTTCGGCGTCTCCGACGCCATCAACGTCGGCACCTTCTTCGCGGCGATGAACGTGACCACGGTGGCGATCGCGGTCCTCACGCACTACGCCGCGCCCGTCCTCGTCGCGCTCCTCGCCCCGCGCATCGACGGAGTCCACGTGCCCCACGCGAAGCTCGCCGCGCTCCTCGCGCTCGTCGGGCTCACGATCGTGCTGCAGCCCTGGCGCGAGCTCGAAGGCGACGTCGTGCTCGGCGCGACGCTCGGGCTCGCCAGCGCCTTCGCCTATGCGAGCAACGTCTTCCTCGCCCGCCGCCTCACCGAGGACCTCGGCGCCAGCCGCACCTTGGGCCTGCACTCCGTCGTCGCGGCGCTCTTGCTCTTGCCGCTCGCGGGGTCGCGCATGCTCGACATCGACGCCGCGGCGATCCCCTATCTCGCGATCGGCTGCGTCGGGCCGGGGCTCCTCGCCGGGCTCGCGTTCTTCCGCGCGCTCACCCTCATCGGCGCCGCGCGCGCCTCGATCCTCGCGTTCGTCGAACCGCTCGTGGCCTGCCTCGTCGGCTGGCTCGCGTGGGACGAGCCGCTCGGCTGGAGCGTCGTGGTCGGCGGCGCGCTGGTGATCGCCGCCGGGGTGCTCGTCGTGGCCCCTCGCACCCCCGATCGGTAGTCCGCTCCGGAGGCTGCCGTGGACGATCGGCGTGGAGGTCGTTTGCGCCAGGGCGACGCCGTCGCGCGTGGGTGTGCAGATGGGAGGCCGACGAAGAATGGGCACGCGAGGAGGTCGGCGAGTGAGATCCGCGTCGAGGACCACGGATCACTCCCGCGAAGTCGACTCCTCGTCCGCGTGAGGCCGCGGGACGAGACACGATGCCGATCCTTCGACGCACCAATCCTCCGGTCGTACGTGGCATCATCGGTCGCCGATGGTCGAGACGCGCGTGCATCGTTGCCAGTTCTGTGCGGCCCCGCTGGAGCGCTCGGACGAACGAGAGCGGCTCGTTCGATGCCGATACTGCGGCCGGCAGAACGAGCTCGCGGGGGGCGCGTCGCCGCTGGAGCTCCCGGACGAGGCGGCGCCCCCGGCCCCCACCAAGCCCTCGAGCCCGTGGATCGCGGTCGCGGTGCTCGCGGTCGCGGCGATTGGGGTCGGCGTCGGGCTCTCGTCGATGGAGGATCAGCGCTCGGGCGGGTCGCGTCCCCCCTCGCTCGACGGGCCCTTCTCGATGAGCTGGGCGGACGACACCCGGATCGTCGTGGACGGCAAGGACGACGTGTACGCGCGCGTGTCGCTCTTCGAGGGGCACTACCAGATCACCTTCCACCAGTTCCCGGTGGGCACGCGCTGGGCGGTCGGCGAGCGCCGCGGGATCCTCGACAGCGACATCTACGCGATCGTCAGGCTCGGGAGCATCGAGGACGAGCTCGGCGCGGTGCCGGTCGCGCGCTTCCGGAACCACGCGGTCGGACCGACCGAGACGCTCGAGGTGCAGATCCCCTCGGGGCATCAGGCGACCATCGCGCTCCGGCCGTTGCCCGTCGGGTACACCTTGCGCCAGACCCTCCAGGGCATCGAGAACGGGCCGGTGCGCTTCGAGCCCGAGCCCGCGCGCGGCGAACGCAACAGCGTCGCCCTGCTCGAGACGGCGGGTCTGAAGGTCTTCGGCCCTGCCCAGACGATGCGCGACGTCGACCAGCTCGCCGTCGTCCGCGTGCTCCCCGAGCTGCACGGCGAGAAGCGCTGCGGCGGACAGGACGCGCGCGGGCGCCCGCTGCCCGAGGTCACGCTCCGGCTGAAGGAGACCGAGGTCATCGTCTATGACCGCCGCACGGGCGACGTCGCCGAGCGGCGCGTCTTCCCGCCCGACGATCGCTGCCCGACCCTCGCGCTCTCGGCGTCGCGCGACGCGCGGGACACCTACCCGCCCACGCGCGACATCGAGGCGTGGCTCGCGACGCTCGTCCGTCGGTAGCGTCGAGCCGCTCAGCGCGACGCCGCGCGACACGCGCGCGCGTCGACACGCACCCGCCGGGCTCAGGGCGCGGGGGCGCGAAATAGCGCCGAAGGGCGCGCCGTCGCCAGCGCGCCCTTCGGGGGTTGATGTCGCCTCGAGGCGACTGCTCGATCAGCGGCGGCGGCGGAGCGCCATGCCGACGAAGAGCCCGAGCACGAGCAGCGAGGGCAGGCCGCTCCGGCCCGGCGTGCTGCAGCCGCAGCCGCCCGAGTCCTCCTCGGTCCCGCCAGCGTCGACGCCGACGCCGCCATCCGCGGGCGTCGACGCGTCGGTGGTGATCGCGGCATCCGGCGGCACGCTCGCGTCCGCGGGCACGCTCGCGTCCTCGTCGACGCCCGCGTCCTCCTCGACGCCACCGTCCATCGGGCCGCCGTCGACGCCCGCGTCGCCCACGCCGCCGTCCTCACCGGGCGCGATCGTCTGGCAGGTCGCCGAGCAGGTCTCGCCGGGCGGATCACACTCCTCGCCCTCGGCCTCTTGGACGATGCTGTCGCCGCAGTACGGGCCCATGAGCTCGATCTCCTCGCAGTCGGTGTTGCAGCCGGTGCAGGTCATCGTGCCGTAGTCGCAGGCGGTGCGCGGGGTGTCGCCCTCGTCGCACTGTTCGTCGGGCGTGTCGACGGTGCCGTCGCCACAGACGCCCCCCATCAGCTCGAGCTCCATCGAGCAGTCGGCGTTGCAGAGCGTGCAGGTCGCCTCGCCGTAGGGGCAGGCCGTCTCGGTGACCGTGTTGCCGTCGTCGCAGACGTCGCCTTCGGAGATGATGCCGTTGCCGCAGCGGGTGGTGGCGATGACGAGGTTGTCGATGGCGAGCGCGTCGCGGCTGCCGCTGCCAGTCGCATCATCCGTACTCCAAACGAGCTCGACCGTCGCGCCGTCAGCGATGGGGGTCGCGTCGAGGTCGAGGGTCGCTCGCACGGTCTGACGCGTCCAGGTCACGGGGGCGGGGTCCGCCTCCGCTGGGGTCACCGTCGAGAAGATCTCGGCCGAATCGTCACCCACACGAAGCTCCGCGACGAACGCCTGACCGCGCGGCTGATTGTTGAAAACGAGGAAGTCGAAGCTCACGTCGAGCGACGTGATCGGCGCGCCCGTCCCGTTCGTGAACCGGAAATGAATGGTGCCTGGAGTAAAGAGCGGACCAGTGGGCTTGATGCCAAGAGCGAAGTCGTCGGTTCCGACCACATAGGCGTAAACTCCCCCGCTGGTTCGAGACCCAGGATCGGTACGCTGGCCTAGGACGCCAGCCGGCGCGGCAGCCGGCATCGTGTAGACCACTGTGTCGCCGAAGTCGGAAGTACTCTCTGCGCTCCCGCCATCGAAGCGCCACTCGTCGGAGTCGAGACGCCCATCCGTTCCGCCCGGGTCCAGGCCGGTCCCCCGGTAGGCCGAGAAGTCTTCCTCGATGACGCCGTCCGCGGTGAGGCTGCGCTGCGCGAGCGCGGGGGCCGATGTGAGCGCCAGGAGGGCGCAGACCAAGAGGTAACGTGATCGCATGTCGCCGGAGGGTACCACGGCGAGCCACGTTCGGTTCCCGGGCGCGGGGCGCGTGACAGAAGCGTCACTCTCCGCGCGGGCGGTCTTTGGTTGCCGCGTACGTGTTCACCCTCCGGGCCTTTGGGGGTGGTTGATGCGGGAGCTCTCGCGCGGACGGCGAGGCGCCGTGGCGCCCCGCCAACCGCGATGCCTCGACACGCCTCCTTGGCCGCCGTGGTTTCGCGCCTCGTGGGACCGAGAGCGCAGCGAGTCCAACGACCGCGATCGGCACCGGGGGCCCGAACGCCCATCGAACGGATAAGCGTGTCCTCCCCGCCCTAAGCCATGCTGAGATGAGATCCAATCGTCCAACGTGGCGACGTGGGCTGGACGCGGTGTCGGTGCCTGACGTTTGGACAGCAAGAACTCGGACTCCGACTCGGAGTCCGACCCGGACTCGTACCCGAGGGGTCAGGCGGGATTCGAGGGTCAGGCGGCGGGGTCGCGGGAAGGCTCGAGCGGGGGCTGGAGGGAGCGGGGACTGGTGGAGCGGAGTGGGACCTGGAAGTTGTGGCGGAAGCGGGGCAGCAGGAGCGGAGCGGGCGGAGCTTGGGGGCAGGGGCAGGGGCAGGGGCAGGGGCAGGGGACGGGTTTTGCTGCTTTCACGGGCCCAAACAAACGTACTTCACCTCCGTCCACTCCTCCATCCCGTGCCGGCTCCCTTCGCGGCCCAGGCCGCTCTCCTTCACGCCTCCGAAGGGGGCGACCGCCGTCGAGACGAGGCCCGTTCCGACGCCCACCATGCCGACCTCGAGCGCCTCCGCCACGCGGAAGACGCGACCGACGTCGCGCGCGTAGAAGTACGCCGCCAGACCCGCTGGGGTGTCGTTCGCGAGCGCGATTGCCTCCTCCTCCGTGTCGAAGGCCATCACGCCCAGCGCCGGGCCGAAGGTCTCCTCGTTCGCCATGCGCATCTCCGTCGTCACGCCCGTCAGGAGCGTCGGCGCATAGAACGTCCGCCCGAGCTCGTGCGCCGACCCGCCGAGGTGCAGCGTCGCGCCCTTCGCGCGCGCGTCGTCCACGTGGCCCGCGACCTTGTCGAAGCTCGGTCGGTTCACGAGCGGCCCGAGCGCGACGCCCTCCTCGAGCCCCGGCCCGACCCTCACCCCCCGAAGCCGCGCCGCGACCCTCTCGACGAAGGCGTCGTGCACGCTCCGCTGCACGAGGATGCGGTTGGCCGCGACGCAGGTCTGCCCACCATTGCGGAGCTTCGCCACCATCAACCCGTCCGCCGCGGCGTCGAGGTCCGCGTCGTCGAAGACGAGGAAGGGCGCGTTCCCGCCGAGCTCGAGCGAGACCTTCTTCACGGTGTCCGCGCAGGCGCGGTAGAGCCGCTTGCCCACCGCCGTGCTCCCCGTGAAGCTCAGCGCGCGGACCCGCGCGTCCCCCGTGAGGACCTCGCCGACCGGCGCCGCCTCGGAGGTAGGGACCACGTTCACGACGCCCTTCGGGACACCGGCCTCCTCGCAGAGCGCGGCGAGCGCGAGCGCCGAGAGCGGCGTGAGCTCCGAGGGCTTGAGCACGAAGGTGCAGCCCGCCGCGAGCGCGGGCGCGAGCTTTCGCGCGATCATCGCCGACGGGAAGTTCCACGGCGTGATGGCCGCGCCGACCCCGATCGGCTGCCGGAACGTGAGCAGGCGGTGACCCGGGAAAGGCGAGGGGATCGTCTCGCCGTGCGGGCGCAGGGCTTCTTCGGCGAAGAACTCGTAGAAGCTCGCGGCGTAGCGGATCTCGCCCCTGGCCTCGGCGAGGGGCTTGCCCTGCTCGCGCGTGAGCAGGCGCGCGAGCTCGTCCTCGCGCTCGGCGTGGAGCGCGCGGAGGCGACGCACCACGCCGGCGCGCTCGTGCGCGGTCTTCGCGCGCCACGCGGGCCAAGCGTCCGCGGCGGCGTCGACGGCCTGACGCGTGAGCGCGGCGTCCGCGTCGCTCACGTCGGCGAGGTGCTCACCCGTGGCGGGATCGGTGACGGCGAAGCGGCGGTCGGTGGCGATCCACTCGCCGCCCACGTAGGCGCGGTCTCGAGGCGTCATACGCTCCGCTTAGCGCGAACGCGCCGGCGATGAAACGGGCTCGCGCGCTCAGTACAGTGAACCAGGAGTTCGTGACGAGGTGCAAAGAGGCGCGCGTCCAGCAAGGCGCGACGAAGGAGCGGGCTGCTCACCCGTGACTGAGGAGCAACGCAGCTGGACGGGATGGATCTGCCGCACCTGGTCACGAACTCCTTGGGGAACTGTACTCAGCTCCCTATGAGGGGCTGTCGCCAGCCCCTCCCCCACGGGGCATGAAGCCCCGCGGGGCCCCCTCCCGCGAGCCTACGCTCGCTCCGCTCGCTGCGCGCCGTCCGGTAGGGCGGCTTGCCAAAACGGTGGATCAGGGGCACGCCGTGGTCGCGTGGGCGCCCCAGCCCACGCGCATCGCCGCGACGTCCGCGGCCGGGAGGCCATAGGCGGTGAGCGCCTGACACGGGTTCTGCGCGAAGGGGGTCGCGCCGAAGTTGGCGCGGATGTCGTAGGGGGCCGTCAGCTCGGTGACGTGCCCGAAGAGCATCGGATAGACCGGCACGAAGGCGTCGTACATCGCCCAGACGTCGACCACCTCGCCGCCGACGACGAAGTACACCACGGGGCTCGTCCCGCGGTAGTCGACCGCGAAGCCATAGGTGTCGCGCGAGGGGTCGAACGCGCGGCGGTACATGAGGTTCTGCCAGGTGGCGCCGAACGTGTTGAGGGTGCAGCTCGGCGGCACGAGCGCGTCGTCGTAGGGATCGAGGTCGCCCTCGGCGATGACGAGGCCCGCGCCCTGGTTGTCGGGCCCGATGAGGCGCGTGGCCTCGAAATACCAGAAGTCGCCGTAGAGGCCTTGGTTGGCGCGGAGGGCCATCTTTCGGGGGTCGCTCCACCGGACCGAGAGGCCGTCGGGGGAGAGCGCCATCCCGCTGCCGACGAGCGGGTCGACGGCCGGGTCGTCCACGAGCCGCACGGTGGCCGGCGTCGGGAGCGCGCCCGTCACCTCGAGCCGCACGATGGCTTGGCGCCGGGCGCCGTACGAGTCCTGGACGGTGACGCGGATCGGGTGGAGCCCGACGGTGCGGGGCGTGTAGACGAAGGTCCCGCCGAGGGCGCCGTCGCGGGCGGCGTAGACCGTCGCGAGGTCTTCCCAGACGATCCGGTCGCTGAGCTCGCCCTCTTCGGCGTCGCTCGCCGACGCGACGAGCGTGACGGTGGCGCCGAGGGCGACGCTCATGTCGGCGGGGGCCGTGAGCGATGGGCGCGCGTTCGTCGGGAGCGCCCGCGTGCCGGTCCAGCCGAGCACGAGGGCGTCGGCGACGGAGCCGAGCCCCTCGGCGCGCAACACGGCGTCGACGTCGTGCGCGAAGGGGCGGTTGTTCGTGTCGAGGCCGAAGTTGAAGCTCGCGTCGACGCCGACCTTGCAGCGCACCCCCGTCGCCATCGCGTGGACGGGCGCGTTCGTGGCGAGCGCCTGGGACGCGAGCACGGAGGGGCCGTGCTCGTCCTCTCCCACGACGTGAACGACGGGGCTCGCGCCGCGGTAGTCGACGACGAAGCCCCAGGTCGTGCCCGTCCCTGCCGGGCCGAGGCGCATGTCGCTCGTGTTGATGCCGCCGAGGATGACGACGTCGAGACCGGACGCGGTGGAGCCCGGGTGGGTCGTGAGGCTCGCGGACGCGGTCCCGACGCCGAGGTTGAGGCCGCCACGGGGCGTCGGCACGCAGCCGAGCGGCGCCTCGGTCGGATCGCACTCCCAGGGCTCGATGCTCGCCTCGAAGTAGAAGACGCCGCTCGCGGGCGCCACGGCGCACTCGGACCGCACGCCCCCGACCACGCCCGTATGCCACTCGGCCGCGAGCCGGTCGGGCGTGAGGCTGACGATGGCGTCGCCGGTCTTGTCGGTCGCGCTCAGGCGGCAGTCGAAGCCCGGCGCGCCG
The DNA here is from genome assembly GCA_019637115.1 of Myxococcales bacterium. Classification (GTDB taxonomy): domain Bacteria; phylum Myxococcota_A; class Polyangia; order Polyangiales; family Houyiibacteriaceae; genus JACKEH01. The sequence continues at coordinate 28,904 of JAHBWH010000044.1, forward strand.
ACGACGTACGTACGAGACGCCGTGTCGTGCAGGCCGGCCTCGTCGACGACGCGCTGACGGACGAGGACGGTGCCCGACGAGGAGAAGACCCGCGCGTTGGCCAGCGCGAAGCCATCACCGAAGTCGTACTCCACACGCGTGATGGGCGCGTCGCCGGGGGTCGCGTGGCTGGTCGCGGTGACGAGGAGCGGCGCGGCGCCGGTCGCGGGGTCGAGCGTGAACGCAGCCGTCGGACCGACGCGACAGATGCCCGCGACGCAGCCCCCGCTCGCGCAGTCCGCGCCTTCGCGACACGCGCGGCCGGACGCGCACGGGGGACAGAGGCCCCCGCAGTCGACGTCGGACTCGGTGCCGTTGAGGACGCCGTCGTCGCAGCGCCCGGCGTCGGGGCCGCCGTCGTGCCCGGCGTCGGGCCCGCCGTCTGCGTCGAGCGCGTCGCCCGGCGCATCACGGACGTCTGCGTCGCGTGGATCCACGCTCGCGTCGTCCCCGCCAGCGTCGATGGCGCCGTCGGCGGTGCCGGCGTCGCAGTGGTCGTCGAGGCACGTCGCGTCGTCGCCGCAGGCGATGACGAAGAGAACCATCGATGTCCACACGAGGGCCCGCATCATCATCCCACCAACCGGAGGGTAGCTGGCTGCGAGCACGGATGCGAACGACCTCGGCCGCTGAACGCCGTATCCCCTACTCCATTTTAGGTAGAGAGACTGGGCGTCACGAAGTGATCTTGGCTCGCTGTTTTCGCGAGATCGAGGCGCGGAGCGCGGCCCTCGGATGGGGTGGGGTCGTCGTCCACGTTGGGGAACGACGGACGCGCGCCGACTCGGATGAGGCGACGCGAAGGCTCCTAGCGAAGATGTTCCGGGCAGTTCGTCGCAGATCTCGATCGCTGTCGGCGACTGGAGGGAGCCGGCTCAGCCGCGCAGGCCGAGACGGAGCATGGCTCACGTCGTGTGCTCACGTCCTGTGCTCACGTCCTGCGGTCGGCGTGCGGCGACGACGCCCTGCGCGGCGCCGATCGGGTTGGGGAGCAGCTCGGACCTTGGGCTGGCCGCTTCTCGTGTACGCTCGCCCGGTGGCCCGGCTCTTCTTCGGCATCGCGGCGCTCCATGGTTTGCTCGGCGTAGGGCTCGGCGCGTTCGGCGCGCACGCGCTGCGCAACCGCTTCGGCGCGCTGGACGACGGCGCGAAGCGGCTCGAGTGGTGGCAGACCGCGACGACCTATCAGCTGGTCCACTTGGTGGGTCTCTTCGCGGCCTCGTGGGTGCTGGCGCGTGGCGCCGCGGGGGCGGGCGCTGCGACGGTCGCCGGGTGGTGCTTCACGGTGGGCGTCGTGCTCTTCTCGGGGAGTCTCTACGTGATGGCGCTCAGCGGGCTGAGGTGGCTCGGCGCGGTGACGCCCTTTGGCGGCCTCGCGCTCCTCGCGGGCTGGACGTGCTTGGTGGTCGCCGCGTGGCGAGGGGCGCCGGGGTAGCTCCGCCGCCTGGATACGAGAGACCGGATGGAGTCCCCCCGATCCGCTCGCGCGCCAGGGCCGAGGTCCCGAAGATTGGCAGCCAGCCTCGCTTCGCCTTTCGTCGCATCGGTTCCGATTCGTCCTCAAACGACCGCGGCCCGTCGGCCCGTACGCCCCGTTGGCTCGCGCCGCTTCGGGAGGCGCAGCGTGACCACCAGGCCGCCGTCGGGGTGGTTGCGCGCGGAGATGCTCCCGCCGTGCACCTGCGCGGCCGAGCTCGCGATCGCGAGACCGACCCCGCTGCCGCCGCTCTTGCGATCGCGCGCGGTGCTCACGCGGTAAAACGGTCGAAAGATCGCCTCGAGCTCGTCCTCGGGGACGCCGGGGCCGTGATCGCGCACCGCGACCTCCACGGCGTCGCGCCCTTCGCGGATCGTCACTTGCACCTTCGTGCCCTCCGGCGTGAAGCGGACCGCGTTGCGCAGCACGTTCTCGATCGCCCAGCGCAGCACGTCCGACCGGCCCGGGATCTGCCACCGCCCCTCCGACTCGAGCGCGACCTCGCGCGCCGAGCCGCGCGCCTCGTAGTCTGCGTCCTGGACGAGCTCCGCGACGAGCGCGCCGAGCTCGAGCTCCTCCCGCACGGGCCCTTCGGCCTCGAGCCGAGTGAGCGTGAGGATCTGTCCGATCAGATCGCTGAGGCGCTCCGTCTCGAGCTCGATGCGGTCGAGGTGCGGCGCCGCGTGATCGGGACCCTTCGCGTCGCGCGCGAGCTCCAGCGCCACCCGAAGGCGCGCGAGCGGCGAGCGGAGCTCGTGCGAGACGTCGCGGAGCAAGCGCTGCTGCGCCTCGAGGAGCTGCGCGATGCGCTCGGCCATGCGGTCGAAGTCGTGCGCGACCTCCACGACCTCCTCGGTCGCGCCACGGAGGGCGGGCGTCACGCGCACGTCGAGATCGCCGGCCGCGATGCGCTGCGCCGCGCCGCGGAACTGACGGAGGGGTCGCGACAGATAGCGCGCCAGCCCGAACGCGACGACGCCGCCGATCAGCAGCATGATGGCGAGCCGGACCGGCAGAGTGGACCTGCTGCCGAAGAAGCGCTCGACGATCGTCCGACGAGAGCGCGCCGCGATGACTCGGTCGCCGTTCTCGAGCGGGAGGACGACCGCGACGCGAGAGCCGATGCGGAGCTCGTAACGCTCTTCGCGCTGCGCCTCCGCGATCGCACGTTCGACGATCCGCTCGGGCGACAGCGCCCCCAGCAAGACGCGGTCGTCGCGCTCGATGAAGATCGCGACGTCGCTGCGCTCGTAGAGGGCGCGGAGCCGCTGGTTCGCCCGCTCCTCACCCTCGTGCGCGAGCACCTCGAGGGCGGCCTCCGCGTGTCCGAGGAGCGTCTCGTCGAAGAGCGATCGCTGCCGACGCCAGCGCTCATCGGGCTCCGAGACCCCGTAGACGATCGCGGATGCCGCGCCGACGAGCGTCAACGCCACCCAGAACCAGAGGAAGATGCGGAGGAAGAGGCCGCGCAAAGCCGTCACCTGAGCGCGTAGAGGTAGCCCACGCCTCGTACGGTGCGGATCGCGTCGCCGCCGCCGAGCTTCTTGCGGAGGTTCGAGACATGTACGTCGATGCTGCGATCGAGCGGCGAGAAGGGCCGACCGAGCGCGTGGTCGGAGAGGTCCTCGCGCGACACCACGCGGCCAGCGCTGCGCAACAGCAGCTCGAGGATCGCGAGCTCCGCCGTCGTGAGCTGCAGCTCCTCGCCCGCGAGCGTCGCGACGTGCGAGGCCGGGTCGAGCTCGACGTCCCCCACGCGGAGCTTGGGCGGCGCGCCCGCTCCAGCCTGCGCTCCCTCGCTCGAGAACCGGCGCTGGATCGCGCGGATGCGCGCGACGAGCTCGCGCGGGTTGAAGGGCTTGGGGAGGTAGTCGTCAGCGCCGAGCTCGAGCCCGACGATGCGATCGATGTCCTCTCCCCGCGCCGTGAGCATGACGACCGGCACCTTCGAGGTCGTGCGGAGCGCGCGGAGGACGTCGAAGCCATTCATCTCCGGGAGCATCACGTCGAGGACGACCAGATCATGCTCCCCGCGCTGAGCGCGCTCGAGGCCTCGCTTGCCGGTGTGCTCGAAGTCGACCTCGAAGCCCTCGGCGGAGAAGTAGTCTCCGAGGAGCTCGGCGAGCTCGACGTCGTCGTCGATGACGAGGATGCGCGACATGTCCCCGAGGATGCGCCAGGCGTCGCGGCGTTTCCACGCTTCTTCACGGGACTCCACGTGTCTTCACGAAGCCTTACGCGGGCATCGCGCAGCGCCGTCACCTGGGTGACGTTTGACCGCTTCGCGAACGGGCGCCACGTTGGAGCCGGACGGGAGACGAGATATGCGTAGAATTTTGCACTTGATGGTGAGCCTCGCCCTCTGCAGCGCGCTCGGCTGCGGCGATGACGACGTGACCACCGACGGCGGAGTCGACGGCGGCGTCGATGGCGGACGAGACGGCGGCCCCGACCTCGACTCGGACGTCATGCCCGATGCCGACACCGACGCGGACGTCGTGCCCGACGCCGACACCGACGGCGGCCCGGTCGACGGCGGCCCCATCCCCGACGCCGGAATCGAGGGCGTCCGCGCGGCGACGCCGGGCGGCCACGACCCCGCGATCGTCGTCGAGGAGGTCGTCGTCACCTACGTGCGCCCGGCGCTCGGCGCCGACCCGGCGGGCTTCTTCGTGCAGGCGGGCCCGACGGGCCCGGCGGTCTTCGTCGCCATCGACCCCGAGACGCTCGATCCGGTCCCGGCGCCCGGCGACACCGTGGACTTCGAGGTCACGACGACCGCGCGCGCGAGCGGTATGCTCCACGTCACGGCGATCACGGGCTACGCCCGCACGGGCACCGGCGCCGACCTCGCCCCGCTCGTGCAGGATCTCTCGGACGCGGCCGACCTCCTCAGCGCGACCGAGAGCTACGAAAGCGAGTACGTCGTCGTGACGGCCACGCTCGCCGGCGCCGACGTCGCCGCGGGCGGCGGCCACCGCGCCTTCCCGCTCGACACCGCCGGTGTGTCGGGCGAAGCCGACGTCCAGCTCCGCTTGGCGCCGGGTCTGCTCGAAGAGCTCGGGCTCGAGGCGGGCTGCGTGGTCACCGTGGGCCCCTCGCCCCTCTGGCGCTTCGCGACAGCGGCCGTCAACCGGCCGCAGTTCATGGGGTACCGCGCGAGCGACGTCACGATCACCTCGTGCCCGGCGCCGACGGTCACGGGCGCGAGCTCGAACGGCGAGACCGTACGGGTGAGCTTCAGCCGCCCCCTCGACGAAGCGACGGTCGAGGCCAGCGACTTCGCGATCACCGGCGGCACGGGCACGGTCGAGGTGACGGCGGTCGCCTTCGACGGCAGCGACGTCATCCTGACGGTGACGGGGCTCGAACCGGAAACCGACTACACGGTCGCCGTGACCAACGTTGCGGACCTCCTCGGCGGCTTCATCGACGGGGTGCGAAACACCGCCACGTTCGCGACTCCCGCTCGGCCCGTCGTGCCAGCCGTCTTCGGGGACATCATCGTCTCCGAGATGTTCTACGGACCCACGCCCACCTGGTTCGAACTCCACAACCCGAGCGACGTAAGCTATCAGCTCGAAGGTTGTGTGGTGCGCGGAACCAACGGCTCGACGACAATCACGACATCTCTACTGGTCGAGCCATTGGGATACGTTGTCTTTGGCGAGGCAGGATCCGCGGCCGGCGCTGGGCCTGACTTCGAGATTTCCTTCGGGCTTGGTCACGAGGACGACGTCGTCGAGCTGGATTGTGGTGGCGTAACGATCGAGCGAATCTCATACCATGTTGGCGAATCCGGGTGGCCTGTATTCGTCGATGGAGCCTCCGTTCAGCTCGACCAGCTTTCGTTCTTGGGTGACCGCAACAGCGGGTCCAATTGGTGTTCTGCGCCGTCGTATCGAACGTTTGGTGCGGACTCACACCTCGGAACGCCAGGCGAGTCGAACGTTTCATGCGGAGCATACCTCGCATTCTCCGAGTACGTCTACGGAACGAGCAATAATAAGGCGCTCGAGGTGGCGAACCTTGGAAGCGCGCCAAGAAGCCTTGCCGGATGCTCGATCCGTCGATATTCCAATGGTACGACCACCCCCACGTCAATCCCTCTCGCCACAGAGCGAACGTTGCTCCCTGGGGAGACATGGGCGGTCTGCAACTCGTCGTTGACTGGGGCAGCCACGATCTGTGACCAGCTCGCGAATCAAGTGAACCACAATGGCGACGATGCCTACGACCTGGTCTGCGGAGACGTCCTCTTTGACGTCATCGGGCGGATCGGCGAGCAACCTTCCAACGGCTTCTGGCCTCGTCCCGAGGTGAACGCCGCGCCGACCGCGACCACCGGACGTGGCGTCATCCGCCGTCGATGCGTGTCCACGCTGGGACGAACGGCTCCGATGTCTGACTTCGACCCGTCGGCCGAGTGGGTTCAAGCGGCCCCTGCTGCGGCCCCCGACGTATTCGGCGACCTGGGTCAAAACTATATGTGCCACCTGACTTTCTGAAGAATTCGGGCAACTCGCGTGTCGGCCGGCCGAGCAGAAGCTGGACCCTCACTGCGGGAGCAACATCGTCATGGTAAAAAAACAGCTATGCTACGCCATTGTCATCGCCACTGCGTCGGCGTGCAGTACTCTTCCAAGCAACCCATGTGGGGAGTTGATCCGCGTGGGAGGGCGATGTGTCTGCCCGCCAGGTACGGTCGCGGTCGATGATTGGGTGTGCGAACGAGAGGACGGAACGAGGATCGTCTCGCCAGAAGCACCTGACGGCTACGCAGCGTCGCCGCCGGATGGTGGTTTGGTACAACCGGACTCGGGTCTGGCGTCCGACTCTGACGCGGGCAACAGTTCGAGGGACTCGGGTGTGTCGGACGACGCTTCGGATGATTGCCGCCATGATGTAGAGTGCGAGGATTCGCTGTGGTGCACATCGAGCGCGTGCGTTGCGGGTCAGTGTGTCAGTGTCCCAATCGCGGATGCGTGCTTGATCGACGGAGAGTGCTGGCGTTCAGGTTCATTGAGGGACGATGGGTGCGCGACATGTCAGCCATCGACCTCGCCGACCGAGTGGCGGGAGGAATCCACCGCGGTTCGATTGTCTACGGAGATCTTCCACACGTGTACCATTCGTTCAGACCGTACGCTCTGGTGTTGGGGATGGAACGTCGACGGGGGTCTGGGCCTCGGAGATCGCGACATGAGGGAGTTGCCGACTCAGGTGGGCACGGACGAAGACTGGGTCGAGATCAGTGCAGGGACTCACTCGTGCGGAATCAAGGCCGATAGAAGTCTGTGGTGCTGGGGGCGCAACGACCGAGGGCAACTGGGCCTAGGCGATCGGGAGATGCGGCTGGTGCCGGTCCGAGTGGGAACCCAGCGATGGGCCAGCGTCAGCGTCGGAGCAACGTCGACGTGTGGGATTCGCTCCGAAGGAACGCTTTGGTGTTGGGGCGACAACACGTACGGCCAGCTTGGCCACCTCCCTAGTGCATCCGTCGTCACGAGCCCACAGCGCGTCGGGAGCCTTTCCGGTTGGTCTGTCGTGAGCGCAGCAGAGTATGCTCACGCATGCGGGATCCGGACGGACGGAAGTATGTGGTGCTGGGGAGGAAACTCCGTGGGACAACTGGGCGTAGGCGACACTGAGCCGCGTGTCGGCCAAGTTCGAGTGAATCCCGATGTGACGTACTTGTCAGTGTCGGTAGGTGCGATTCATTCGTGTGCGATCCGCGGAGACCAATGGATGGAGTGTTGGGGCCAGAACCAAGATGGTAGTTTGGGAGTCGGTGATGGCGAAGACAGAGTGAGTCCCACCGTCGTGGCGACTGTGACGTGGGCGTCCGTATCCGCGGGGATGAACTTCACGTGTGGGCTGCGCACCGAAGGTAGCCTGTGGTGCTGGGGCTCTAACGCCGATCAGGCGTTAGGAACCAGTGACACCGACGACCGGGTTCAGCCTGCGCGAGTGGGGGTTGGCACGGACTGGGAGGCCGTGGATGGAGGGAGCGGCCATACATGTGGAATCGCTTCGGGACGCGTCTTGTGCTGGGGTCTTGGGGACTTCGGCGTCCACGGTGTCGTGCCGGAGGCGACAAGGAATACGCCCGCTCCCACGAGCTGCGTCTGGTGAGGTCCCGGCTCTTCGACAGCGGGCCAGTGACGTGCGCCAGACGCAATGCGTCCGGCATCGCACGGAGCGTACCGGAGCCGATGATTGTCGGCTCCGCACGCCATCGGGACTAGTGGTGCTCGGCGGATTTGGCGATCCCGTACCGGCGAGGATTCGGCGTCGCTCGGCGGTCCGAATCGACGAAGGACATGCAGAGCGTCTTAGAGGAGATAGGCCGAAGGCCGGTCGGGCCGGCGAGCGGCGCCGAGGACCGGCGAAAACGGGTCGTCAAATCCGCCGAGCACCACTAGCTCAATCCGGGACGCGCGGTCGACGTCGGGCGGGGTCGCCGAACGCGATCGGCGCCGCGAGCGCGCGATCGGGCACGCCGAAGGCGTCGACGAGCCCCCGCGCGTCGGCTCGCAGCTCCAGGCAGAGCGCGTCGACGAGCTTCCGGATCGCGCGGATCTTCGGGCCCTCGAAGAAGCCGTTCTCCAGGTACCAAGCCGCCTCTCGCTCGAGGCGCGAGAGCGCGAAGAGATCACGCAGCGCGACGAGGTGACGGGCCGGTCCGTCGGGGAGCTCGGCGCCCGCGATCACCTCGTCGAAGCTCTCGAGCACGAAGCGGTCGATGTGGGCCTCCGCCAACGCGACGAGGTGTGGCTGGACCTCGATCATCGCTGCGTGCGGGTCCATCCCCTCGCCCAAGCGGCGCTGCAGGCGCCTCGCGACACCCGAGCGCAGGACGTCCGCGCGCGCCGCGAAGAGGTCGCGATGGTAGTCGGCGTCACGCAGATGACCTTCGTCCGCCCTGCGCGCGCGGAGCGGGCTCCGGTCGATCGCGCGCCCGGCCGCCTCGCGGACGAGGCGCAGGCTCGACAGCAGCCGCGACTCCTGGAACTGGCGGCGAAACGAGGTCAGCAGTCCACGGGCGACCAAGGAGAGCAACACCGTGTTGTCACCCTCGAAGGTCGCGAAGATGTCGGCGTCCCGGCGGAGCATCGCGATGCGGTTTTCGCTCAGGTAGCCCTGGCCACCGCAGCACTCGCGCGCGTGTTGGAGGGTCTCGATCGCGTGCCGGCTCGCGGCGGCCTTCAGCCCCGCGGCGAGCGTCTCGAGCTCTCGGGAGCCCTCCGCTTCCTTCGAGGGGCCGTCGGCCGCTCCCTGCGGGGCCCCCTCCCACGAGCCTACGCTCGCTTCGCTCGCTGCGCGCCGTCCAGCAGGGCGGCTTGCGAAGCCAGCTGAGAGCTTTGTTTCACCAGTGGCGTCGGCGGCGAGGTAGCGGCGTCGCGCTGCGTCCACCGCGAAGTGGTAGGCGTACGTGGTCGCGAGCGCGGGGAGGAGCCGGCGCTGGTGCGTTCGATAGTCGAGCAGCGGCGCCTCGGGGCGGCCTTCGGGTCCGAATTGTCGACGGGAGTCGCCGTAGCGCACCGCGACCGCGAGGCCGACCTTCGTCGCGCTCACCGACGCCGCCGCCACCCCGAGGCGGCCGCCGACGAGCGTGCCCAACATCGTGAAGAAGCGCCGGGACGCGCTCGGGATCGGGCTCTCGTAGCGCCCCTCGGCGTCGACCTGCGCGTAGCGCGCCAGCAGGTTCTCGCGGGGCACCTCCACCTGGTCGAACCAGAGCCGACCGTTGTCCACGCCTTCGAGGCCCATCTTGGCGCCGTTGTCGACGACGCGGACGCCGGGCATGAGCTCGCCGGAGTCGTCGCGGATCGGCACGAAGAACGCATGGACGCCGTGCCACGCCTCGCCGACGCGGAGCTGCGCGAAGACGACGGCGTCGCGCCCGTGGCAGGCCGCGTTGCCGATCCATTCCTTTCGCGCCGACTCCGACGGCGTGTGGACGACGAAGGCGTCGCGCTCGGGCTCGTAGCGCGCGACGGTCTCGAGGGCCGCGACGTTCGACCCGTGGCCGAGCTCGCTCATGGCGAAGCAGCCCAGCCGCTCGCCCCGCGCGATCTCGGGCAACCAGCGCGCGCGCTGCGCGTCGTCGCCGAGGAAGTAGATCGCGCCGCCGAAGAGGCCGAACTGCACCCCCGTCTTCACCCAGACGCTGAGGTCGCCGAAGCCGAGCGTCTCGAACGCGACCATGAAGGCCTCGAGGTCCGGCTCGTCGGTGGTCACCCCCGGGTAGGCCCACCGCCCGAGGCCCGCGTCGGCGAGGGCGAGCACGCGCGCCTTCACGTGCTCGCGGTACGCGCCGCGCTCGAGGTCGAAGCTCGGCTCCGCGCCGGGCTCGTCGAGCAGCGCGCGGACGCGCGCCCTGACGTCCGCTCGGTGGCCGTCGAGGAGCTGGCGCAGGGCGAGGGCGCCTTCGCGCACCTCGGTCGCGAAGTCCGGGAGGGGCTCCTCCTCGCCGAGCTCGAAGAAGCAGGCGGTGGCCTCGGGGCCATGGAGCCCGAGGGCTTCCTCGATCGACTCGAGCGCGTCGCGGACGTCGGCATCGCGCGCCTCGTCGTCCGCGCCCCGCCGCGCCATCGCCTCTCCGAGCGCGGCGAGCGACCGCCGCTCGTGGGGATCCAAGGTGCCCGCGCTCTCGCGCACGCGCGCGAGCAGCGAGGCCAGCGCCTCCGCCGATGGCGGCGCGCTCGCGTCGAGCCAGGGCGCGAGCGCCTCCCGCGCGTCCGGGCCGAGCCACGGAAGCGACGCGACCTTCTGCTCGAGCAACGCGAGCTCGTCGGGCGCGAGGTCACCATCGGCCCACGCGACGTAGAGCAGCGGAAGAAAGGGCCTGACGTGCGGGTGGGCGAGTGCTTCCGTCATCGTGGGTCTCCATGAGGCGCTCGAGTCATGCTCTGCGGCCGACAGACCCCTTCGTCGACGGGTCTCCGACTCCTGCCCACCTCGCCGGAGCCGAGGCGGGACGAGTCCCCCGCGAAAGTCTCGAAGAGCGTCTCCGTCGACTGCTAACATGCGCGCATGTCCGACGTCGACGAGCCGCGCACCAAGGCACCGACGGAGGCGTCCATCAACGCGTGAGCGATCACCTCGCGACGACTACGTTGAGGCCAAGCGCGAAGCCCGCGCCCGGGTCCATCTCGCGATGATCGGCACGCTCCACGCCCTCGGCATCCTCTTCACGGTCGTCGCCGCGCTCGGCTGCGCGATCCGTTGGCCTGCGCGTCCGACGTGGCGCCGAGGGCTCGCGTCGGCGCTCGTCGTCGTCCTCGGGGTGATGGTCGGGCTGCTCTCGCTGCACGGCTGCGACGCGGGATCGCCGCTGACGCAGTGGCTCGTCCCCACGCTGGCGGCCGTCGCGGCCGTGCTTTTCTGCGGCGCGCGTCGGCCGCGCGTCGTCGTCGTCGCGGCGTCCGTTGGTGTCGCCGTCGCGCTCTCGCTGCACTTCAACGTCGCGGTCCACGGCCCCGCCTGGATCGGGAACCCCGACGCGCGCTCGCTGGAGGGCGCGGGTGTCTTCGCCGAGTGGCACACGCCGCTGACCGGGCTCTGGCGGCGCTGAGCGGACCCCTCTCCTCCCTGCGGAGACTCGCGGGGGGGGCACAGTCCACGGCCTCGTCGACTTCACCGAACTTTACGGGACGCGCGATCACGCGGTGATAGGGTCCACTCATGCCGAGGGGACTTCTCGCTGCGCTGATGATGGTCGGAGCATCCTGGGAGTCTGACCGCGTGCGCGCTCAATCGGAGCATCTCGGCGCTCCGAGGACGGAGGCAGCGGCGGATGTTCAGCCGGTCGCGTCGCCCGCGGCCGCCACCATCCCCGTCGCGGAGGAGGTGGCCCGGGACGACGTGCCGGCGCCCCCTCCTGCGTTCCGCGAGAGCGTCCCGTTCGTACCCAACGTGCGCATCACCACCGAGCCCGCGCGCTATTCGCGCTACGTCCTGCACCGCGCGGGCGTGCCGATCCCAGACGGGGCTCGGCTCGTTCAGCGGCGGCGCATGGAGCTCGTGGGCGCCGCCTTCGGGGTCTTCGCCATCGGCTACGTCGTGGGCACGATGGCCGCCTACGGCGCGAGCGAGAGTTGGCTCGGCCTCGTGCCGATCGCGGGGCCGCTCATCTGGCATGCCCAAGAGCGAAGCAACCTCTCCGGAGGGCTCGGCGTCGCGGCGGTCGTCACGCAGCTCGCGGGTCTGTTCGGGATCGGGATCGCGCTGCGCGGTCGATGGTACGTCCACACGCAGGACGGCGAACGTCCGGCGGTCGACTTCGTCGTCCACGGGACGTCCCTCGGACTGCGTGTGCGCATCTGACCGATGGCACGTCCACACGCAGGACGGCGAACGTCCGGCGGTCGACTTCGTCGTCCACGGGACGTCCCTTCGGACTGCGTGTGCGCATCTGACCGAAGGGAGGGTTCGGCGCCCACCGGCGTCGAACGAGCGCTACCCTGGCGGGCATGTCGGATCTCGAACGGGCCATCGCCATCGCAGCCCAAGCGCACCGAGGCGTCGTCGACAAGGCGGGCGCGCCGTACATCCTCCATCCGCTGCGTGTGATGCTAGCGCAGACCACGAACGACGCGCGCATCGTGGGTGTGCTCCACGACGTGGTGGAGGACTCCGACTGGACCTTCGAAGCCCTGCGGGCAGAGGGTTTCTCCGAGCCCGTGCTCGAGGCGCTCGTGGCGGTGACGAAGACGCCCGAGGAGCATGGAAGCGAGGAGGGCTACGAGCGCTTCGTGCGGCGCGCGGCGGCCCACCCGATCGGGCGCGCGGTGAAGCTCGCCGACCTGGAGGACAACGCGGATCTCTCGCGCATCGCGGCGCCGACCGTCGCGGATCACGCGCGCGTCGAGAAGTACCGGCGCGCGATCGCCGCGCTCCGAGACCCGTGACGAACGCGCGCCTCGCGGCGCCGACCGTCGCGGATCACGCACGCATCGAGAAGTACCGCGCGCGATCGCCGCGCTCCGAGGGGCGTGACGAACGCGCGCCTCGCGGCGCCGACCGTCGCGGAACACGCAAAGGTCGAGAGGTACCGGCGCGGCTCAGCTCGCTCCGAGACGTGTGACGACGTCCGCGGCTGGCCGGCCGCGACTCACTACCGCAGCCGGCCGCGGAAGGTCCGCGCCTCGAGCTCTTCGGTGATGAAGCGCGCGAGCTGGGCGGCGCCGCGCCCGGGGGGCCGCGCGGCGTGCCAGCCGATGCGGGGCGTGAAGCGGCGGCGGAAACCCTCGTCGAGCAGGACCACCCCGAGCCGCTTGTCCCGGAGCGGCTCGTCGGCGAGGTGGCGGGGCAGCCAGCCGAAGCCGACGCCGCCGAGGAGGGCCTCGCGCTTGGCGTGAAAGTCCGAGAGCCGGACGACGCTGGGGCTGCCGATGGCGGCGAGGCGCACCGAGCCCGCGCGCGAGGAATCGGCGACCGTCAGCTCGACGTGCTCGGCGAGCTCCTCACGCGACCGCCGCTGTGAGCGGGAGGTGAGCGGGTGGTCGGCGCTCGCGACCAGCAAGACCTCGAGCGCGGGGAGGGCACGCCAGCTCACCGACCGTTCGCGCTCGCGCTCGGGGGTCTGATCCTCGACCCCGAGGGAGAGGTAGAGATCGCCGTCGTCCTCGACGAAGCGCTCGTGCACGCCGAGCAGGAACTCCACCTTCAGCTCGACGCGCGTCGGGGTGCCGAGCTCCGTGAAGCGGCGGAGCGCGCGCATCATCGGCTCGAGCGGGAGCACGCCGTCGATGACCACCAGCACGCGCGGCTCGAAGCCGCTCGCCAGCTCGCGCGTCACCCGGTGGAGCCCCTCGACGCGGGCGAGGACCGCGCGGGCCTCGATGAGCACGCGCTCGCCGGCCGGGGTGAGCGAGGCCTTGTGACCGGAGCGATCGAAGAGGGTTACGCCGATCGCGTCCTCGAGCTGCTTGATGGCGTAGCTCACGGCGCTGGTGGCCCGGTGGAGCCGCCGCCCTGCGCCCGTAAAGGTGCCCTCCGCCGCGATCGCGTCCAACACGCGGAGCTGGTCGAGCGTCAGGTCCACGTCCGGCTCCGCTCAGGGCAGGGGTCAACGCCCATGCCCATGCCCATGCCCATGCCCATGCCCATGCGCATGCCCATGCCCATGCCCATGCCCATGCCCATGCCCATGCGCATGCCCATGCCCATGCCCATGCCCATGCCCATGCCCATGCCCATGCCCATGCCCATGCCCACGCGCGTCCTCGTCCCCGTACAGGTGCGCGTCGACGTCGACCTCCCCGTCCCCACAGCGTCCGACGCCGCGTCCGACACCCACTCCCCGCCCCGACCCCCCAGCATGGGACCTTCCGCACACCAACGCGGCGCCCCAGCTGACCGCGATCAAGACGCGATCGGCCCGTCTCACCGAGCGCTCCGCCAGTCGTTCGAGCATTTCGAACGACTCTAGCAAAAACTTGTGATGGGTGAGAACGACCTCGAACCCTTATCCATGTCCCCATGACGACCGAGACGACGATCGATCCGCAAAACCCCTGCGGCCTCACCGGCCTGGCCTTCGTCGAGTTCGCCTCGCCGAAGCCCGAAGAGCTCGACGCCCTCTGGCGCGCCTTCGGCTTCTCGAAGCTCAAGCGGCACCGCACGCTCGACGTCACGTACTACCGCCAGAACGACATCCACTTCTTCGTCAACCGCGAGCCCCGCTCGTTCGCGGCCGACTTCGCGTCTCAGCATGGGCCGAGCCTCTGCGCGATGGGTTGGCGCGTGAAGGACGCCGCCGCCGCCCACGCCGAGGCCCTGCGTCGCGGCGCGCGCCCCTTCGAGGGCGAGGGCCCCTACGGCTGCCCCGCGGTCTACGGCATCGGCGACTCCGTCCTCTGCTTCGTCGAGGGCGACCGCTTCCTCGACGCCTTCCTCGACCTCGACGCCCCCGAAGTACAGCGCGACAAGGGCTTCCTCACCATCGATCACCTCACGAACAACGTCGAGAAGGGCACGATGGCGAAGTGGGCGACCTTCTACAAAGAGGTCTTCGGCTTCACCGAGGTGCGCTACTTCGACATCCGCGGCGCGAAGACCGGGCTGACCTCCTACGCGCTCCGCTCGCCCTGCGGCAGCTTCTGCATCCCGATCAACGAGGGCTCGGAGGAGAAGTCGCAGATCGAGGAGTACCTCCGCGAGTACAAGGGCCCGGGCGTGCAGCACCTCGCCTTTCTCTCGAAGGACCTGCTCGCGAGCCTCGACGCGCTCGAGGACGACCGCATCGAGACGCTCGACATCGACGACGAGTACTACGCCGAGGTCTTCGAGCGCGTGCCCAACGTGAAGGAGGATCACGAGCGCATCCGCAAGCACCAGGTGCTCGTCGACGGCGACGAGGAGGGGTACCTCCTGCAGATCTTCACCCGCAACCTCATCGGGCCGATCTTCATCGAGATGATCCAGCGTGAGAATCACCACGCGTTCGGCGAAGGAAATTTCGGCGCGCTCTTCCGCTCGATCGAGCGCGACCAGGAGCGACGCGGCGCGCTCTGAGGCGCTCCTGGCTGCGCGCCGGAGCCCGCCGTCACGGCGGCGGGCTTCGAAACGGGAGCCTCTGAGCCCGCGCGTGGGCCGTGCACCGGAGCCCGCCGTCACGGCGCGAGCTTCGAAACGAGGGAGCCGTGGTCCGACGCGTTGGGGAGGACACGACTTCAGGGCGCCATGACGTGGACGAGCCGCCCCCCGTAGGCGACACTGCGCGGCGATGCGCCGTTTGCTTGCTTCGTGCCTCTGTCTCCTCGCCGCCTGCGCCGCCGAGGCGCCCGGGTCCCTCACCTCCCCGATCATCAACGGCAGCCCGACGAGCAGTTACCGCGAGGTCGTCGCGGTGGTGACCGTCACGAGCGGCGGCTCCGTCCGCGGTATTTGCAGCGGCACCGTGATCGGGCCGCGCACCGTGCTCACGGCGAAGCACTGCATCGACGACGGGACGCGCCGCACACCCCCCGCGAACCTGCGGGTCGTGGTCGGGACGAACATCTTCAGCAGCGTCGAGGCGACCTACCAAGTCACCGAGGTCTTCGCGCCGCCCGGGCCTTTCGTCGACGACGACCTGCTCATGGGCAACGACATCGCGCTCGTGAACGTGAGCGCGAACATCAACACGCCGATCCGCGAGGTCGCGCGCAGCACCGCGCGCCGCGGCATGCCGATCACGATCGTCGGCTTCGGCCGCACCGATCCGAACCGCAGCGGCAGCGGCGTGAAGTTCATGGGCACGACGAACGTCGGGGAGATCTACCTGCGCGTCTTTCAGACGATGGGCATGTCGCGCACGTGTCAGGGGGACAGCGGCGGGCCCGCTTTCGACGCGGCGGGGCGGGTGATCGGCATCACGAGCTTCGGCATCGACGAGCGCTGCCGCGAAGACATGTCGTTCTACACGGAGACCGCGCACCACCGCGAGCTCATCGCCCAGGCGCTCGGCGGCGAGCCGCCTTGCACTCCCCGCGCGACCGAGTGCAACGGCGCGGACGACGACTGCGACGGCCGCGTCGACTCGGGCTGCGGCACGCTCGGCGCGGACTGCTTCGAATCGAGCGATTGCACCAGCGGTCAGTGCCGTCGGATCCAAGATCGCATGGTCTGCACGCAGGACTGCGTGCCCTTCTCGACCGCCGGCGCCACCGGCACCTGCCCCGCTGGCTACTACTGCGACGTGACGAGCTGCTCGCTCGGCGCCTGCGTGCCTGGCTCGCCGGGCACGGCGCCCGACGGCGCGAGCTGCACCCGCGACGGTGACTGCGCCTCCGCGCATTGCCAGAACCTCGCGACCGGCGGCGCCATCTGCGGGCGCCCCTGCCGCAGCGACGGAGACGCCTGCGGCGAGGGGCTGACCTGCAACACGCAGGGGCTCACCTGCGGCGTCTGCGTGTCCGACGAGGGCCCGATGCTGCCCTTCGGCACCCCGTGCGGCGAGGACCGTGACTGCGCGAGCGGCAACTGCGAGGGGATGTGCACGCAGGCGTGCACCACGAACGCCGACTGCCCCGGCTTCCGCTGCGGCCCCGCGGGCGTGTGCACCTTCGACCCGCCGGGGCCGCACGGCGCGCTCTGCGAGGACGGCGCCGACTGCCAGGCCGGCCTGGCGTGCGCGACGGTCGACGGCGACGACGTCTGCACGAGCGCCTGCGACGCGGGCTGCCCCGTCGGAACCGAATGCGATCGCGGCGTCTGCCTGCCGCCCGGCGATGTCCTCGGCGTGCCCTGCGAGGCCAACACCGACTGCCGCTCAGGCATCTGCGCGGGCGTCTGCACGCGGGTCTGCGACGAGCGCATCGGCTGCCCCGACGGCTTCGAGTGCCGCCCCGCGGGCGTCGTCTCCGGTTGTTTCCCCGCCCCCGCCGAGCCCGAGCCCGAGAGCGGCGGGCGCTGCAGCGTCGGCGGCTCCTCCGAGCCTCTGGCGCTCGGCGCCTTCGGCCTCGCGCTCCTCGCGCTGGCGCGCCGCCGCCGCCAACGCTGAACGTCCACGGGCTCCACGGCCCGCGCATGCGTCCGACAGGGGTCCCGAATCGGCTGGGTTGCGCCCGAGGCCACACCGCGGTGGAATAGCGCCCGATGTGCGGAGAGCGGCAGACGCCGTCGTCGCGTCGAACCGATTAGCCGTGCTCGGCGAGGAACGCGCGCACGCGCGCGGCGGCGGCGGCCACGTCGTCTGGGCCCTTCCACCGGAGCACGAGCTCTGGGTTCGGCGCGAGCGTCGCGACCTCTCTCGAGATCGAGGCCGGGTGGTAGACGTCGTCCCCGAGGAAGACCAGCAGCGGGAGCTCGCACGCCGCGACGTCCTCGCGCGTCGCCCCGAAGAGGAAGTCGCCGCCGAACATCCGCTCCCGGAACGCGCACCAATTCGCGTCGTCGACCTCGGGATGCGCCGCGCGCTGCTCTTCCGCCCAGCCATCGAAGAGCGCGTAGAACGTCTCGCGGTTGTCCGAGAGCCCGATGGGCTGGAACATCACGCCCGCGCGCATCCGACCCTTCGCGGCGCGCGCGAGGCGAACGACGAAGGGCCCGCCGATGCAGACCCCGAGCGCCGCGAAGTCCTCGACCCCGAGGTGGTCGAGGAGCGCGAGCTGGTCGGCGGTGTAGTCCGCCCAGCCCGCCTCCGGGCCGATCGGCCCGCGCGATCGCCCCGCGTTGCGCTGGTCCATCACGACGACGCGGTGACGATCCGCGAGCCCCTCGACCGGACTCCACGGCATCCGCGAGAGCGCTTCGATCGTCGAGCGCATCCCGCCCGGCGCGAGGACGAGCACCGTCGACGTGGCGTCCTCGGGGCCATGCACCTCGTAGTGGATCGAGACCCCATCGCGCTCGAAGCTCGGCATGGACCTCCCATACCACGCGCCGGCACCCTGGGGGGCCATCCTCGCTGACCGCTCAAGACTGCGAGACGATGACGGCGCTCATCACCAGGACGTAGACGACGACGCCGACGAGGATCCACAAACCGAGCCGCCGGGACCTCGGGCTGTCCACCTGCGCGCGCGCTGCCTGGTGCGCCTCCTCGAGGACCCGCCGATCCCTGTCGGCTGCGGACTGGGCCCGCGGCGAGGGGCGCAGGTCGAGCGCTCGCTCGATGCGCGCGACGTGTTTGCGCGCCTTGCCCGTGCCCAGGGGCATCAGCCGATAGAGCTCGTGACGCACGCCGCCATCCGTGAGGTAGATGACGATCGCGACGTGTCGGCCGCTCCCGGTCGTCCGGTAGCCGGCGGCGTGCGTGGGGGACAGGTGCTGGGTCCCGCGGCCGAGCGCGCGCAGCTCGACGCGATCTCCGTCTCGCACGACCGTTCGCGCCGATCGCACCCCGAGCCCGAGGAGCAGCGCACCGAAGAGTCCGAGGGCGATCGTGCCGCCGTCGCTCGGAGCGCCCGCGACGGCCGCGATCCCGAGCAGCGAGGCGCCCCCCAACCACTCGAAGACGGGGATCCAACGGACGCTCCCCTCGCCAGTCCAGAGCACCTCGCGAAGGTGCCCGGGATCGCGCGCGCGACGCAAGCGACCTCGGCGGGAGGCTCAGCCTCGCGCGACGCAAGCGACCTCCGCGGGAGGCTCAGCCTCAGTCGACGCGGGTGATCGTGTAGCCCTCGGCCCGGAGGGTGGCGAGCAGCCCCTGGTCACCGAGCCAATGGCCGAGACCGACGGCGACGAACGCGCCGCCCTCGTCGAGCTCGCGCTTCAGCACCGGCAGCCAGGCGGCGTTGCGGCGGGTGAAGAGGTGCTCGTGCATCTCGGGGGCGAGCCGTCGCTGCTCGGGGTCGAAGATCTTGTCTTCGATCTGGACCTCGATACCGAGACGGTAGGCGTCGACGAGCCCCTGCAGCTCATCGCGGAAGCGGTCGGGGTGCTCGACCATCTCCGAGACCACGCGGACCATCTGGTCGTCCGGGATCGCGCCGAGCGCCGCCATCTGCTGGGCCGGTGTCTCGAGCGGGCGTAGCGCGAGGCCGCGATCCTGCGTGTAGCGCACGAGGGTGACGTCCATGGCCTCGGGGAGCCGTCCGCCGCCGAAGACGTCGGCCGCGCGCTTCTGCGTGAGCACGACCATCGCGAACCAGGGGCGCACGTGGCGGAGCTGATCGATGGGGAAGGTGCGCTGCAGCTCGTCGGTCAGCGAGTGCCAGGTGCTCGCGCGGAAGGCGTCGGCGAGCGACCCGCGCCGGAGCCGGGCGGCCTGGGTTAGCTCCTCGGGGCGCATCGCGGTCGGGTCGATCTCGACGAGCACGACGCGCGATTGGTCGATGACGTCGAGGTATTGCGCGGGGAGCGCGGCGTCGAGGCTGACGCCGACGTGGATCGTGCCGAGCAGATACGAGGGGCGCTCCGCGCGATCGACGCGGTAGATGAAGGGGCGCTGGACGGCCTGCGGTGGGCGCCGCGCGGGGGTGGCCGCTTCGTCGCCCGTGGTGGGCGCAGGGGTCGGCGTGACGATGGGCGCCGGCTCGTCGCTCGGGTGGTACTCGGGCGCGCGATGCGAAGGTGTCCCGCAGGCAGCCGCGGCGAGCAGAACGGTCGAGCCCAAGATCCAGGTTCGCATGGGCCCCTCCCATGCCAGGGGCCGAGGGAAGCGGCAAGCGAACACCCGTGCCCGTGCCCGTGCTGGTGCCCGTGCCCCTGCCCCTGCCCCTGCCCCTGCCCCTGCCCGTGCCCCTCCCCTTCAGCAAGAACCCCCTCGAAGGGCTCGCCGCTGGCCAGCGCGTTCGGTTCACCTTCGTCGCCGAGCGAGGCGGACGGCACGTGATCCGCTCGATCGAGCGGCTCTGACGGTCGGTTTCCGCGTCCGGGAACTTTTTGCGCAACTCGCCCACGGCTGGGTCGAGGAGGGACCTGCATCCGCCCCCCGAGACCGCGAGCGAGACGATGTCCTCATCCCGAAACGCCCCCGTCCCTCCTCCCCTCCAGCCGCCCCCCCAGGACCACGAGCCGCTGAAGACCGTTCGGGTCGACCGCTCGATGATCCCCGACCTCGACGCGCCGCCGCCGGTCGCCCCGCCTCCGCACGCGCCGGCGCAGGGTGGAGGTGCCAGGACGATGGTCCTCCCGCGCTACGAGCCGCCCGAGGAGAGCGCGCTGAACGTGGTCGCTGGGCAGCCGGTCTACGATGACCTCGACGGACCGACGATGGCGGTCCCGCGCTTCGAGCCCTCGCTGGACGCGCCAGGGGTCCCGCCCGTCGGCCCGCCAATGTCCACGCCGCCTCCGGGCCCGCCAAGGTCCGCCCCGCAGGCCGCGCCGATGCCCGCGCCGTCTGCCCCGCCCGCGTCGAGCGCTCCGCCCCGCTTCGCGCCCTTCCTCGACGCGCCGGATGCGCTCGGCGTCGCCCGCGCGCCCCTGGCCGGATCCGCCGATCCCTACGGCGCGCCGCCGGTGGCGCCCGCGCCGCTCGCGCACGCGGTGGCGCGCGCCCCAATGGGCTCTCCGTTCCCCCGGGCCGAGGGCGAAGAAGACCGCGCGCGCGCCCCCCATGCGACGCCCCACGCCGAGGCCCCTCGCGCGCCGGTCCCGGCGATGCCTGCGTACGCCGCGCCCGCGTACTCAGCGCCTGCGTACTCCGCGCCCGCGCCCGCCGCGCCCACACGCCCGGCGACGTCCGCGCCGGCGGCTTACACGCAGGCCCCCGCCCCCGCCGCCTTCCGCGAGGGCCACGCCACCGCAGAGACCGCGCTCATCCCCCGCCCCGGTCGCCGTCGCCCTGGCCGCGCGAGCGCGCTCCCGCTCGCGCACGACCTGCTCCGGACCATCGTCGACCTCGGGCGCGCCGACGTCGGCACTCTCCCACCCGTGGGCGCCATCGAGGCCCAGCTCCGTGGCGCCGTCGAGCGCTTCCGCGCGACGGCCTCGGAGGCCGGTCATCCGACGGGTGACATCGAGGACATGAGCTACGCGCTCGTGGCCTTCGCCGACGAGAGCCTGCTCTCGCGCAGCGACGAGCTCCGCGACCAATGGGCCGGCCGCCTCCTGCAGATCGCGTTCTTCCGCGAGAACACCGCGGGCGAGGGCTTCTTCAGCCGGCTCGAGGCGCTCCTCCCCGATCGCACGCGGCGCCCCGTCCTCGAGGTCTACGGCGCCTGTCTCCTGCTCGGCTTCCGTGGCCGCTACGCCGTGCGGGGCGGCGACGCCGAGCTGCAGGGCCACGTCGAGTCCGTCCGCCGCGTGCTCCAGCTCGGGCCCGACGCGCTCGATGTGCCCCTCTCGCCGCGCCCCTACGTGCCGCCCCCCCTGCTCGCCCGTGGTGGCGGCTCGTGGCTCGCGCGCGCGGCGCTGATCGTCTTGACCCTCGCCGTCGCGCTCTACGTCGGCCTCCAGATCGACCTCAGCGCGCGCGCGGCCGCCCTCGCCGACCCCGACGCGCCCGCCGACCTCGAGCCGGCCTCCCTCGCCCCGCGCCGCAGCACGCCCCTCGCCGCCGAGCCAACCCCTCCCCAGGCCCCGGCTCCCGAGGACGACTGATCGGGGGCCCCCCCCCCCCCCCCCCCCCCCCCCCCCG
>JAHBWH010000045.1 GCA_019637115.1 Myxococcales bacterium
TGACGGTGTGGTCGGGGCGTGTCCTCCCCCGCCTATCCGTTCGATGGACCTTCGGGTCTCCCGGTGCCGGTCTCGGTCGTGGGACTCGCGTCGCTCTCGGTGCCACGAGGCTCGGACGACGGGTCTTCTCCCCCGGATTCGTGCGAGGGACCTCGGAGGGCGAAGCGCGCCCGGTGCCTTCGGACGTTCGATGGACATCACGCCCCAAAATTGAAAGTAGGGTCGGAGGCGAGCGCCGTCGTGAGCTGCGCGCACGACAGCGCTCGCAGGGTCCGAGGCGCGCGAGGTGGCGACGTCCCGTGTCGAGAGTGCGGCGGTCTTCCAGAGTGGGAGATGGGCCTGCCCGCTCCGCGCTGAGGCGCTGCGCTCGGCAGGTGGGTCGACAGGCGGTCGGGTCGGCGGCGCGGACTCGGGCGTGGGCACGGACACGGACTCGGAGTCGGACTCGGACTCGGACTCGGACTCGGACTCGGAACCGAGGCTGTGCGCGTGCTGACGGTGGGGACTTGCCCGGCCTCGCCTCCCCGCGCAGCTTCGCCGGGTGAGACCGCCGACCACGTACTGGGAATACATCCGCGTCGAAGAGATCCTCGGCCTTCAGGGGGGGCTCGAGAGCTCCGACGCCGGGCTCGCCAACGACGAGGTGCTCTTCATCACCGTCCACCAGATCGACGAGCTCTGGTTCAAGCTGATCCTCCGCGAGCTGACCTCCGTGCGCGACCTCTTCGCGCGTCCGCACGTGCCCGAGCAGTCGCTCGCGAGCGCCGTGCGCGGCCTCCGCCGCATCGCGCTGCTCTTCCAGAACGTCGCCCAGCACTTCGCGCTCATGGAGACGCTCACGACGCGGGATTACCTCGCGTTCCGCGACAAGCTGAGCCCGGCGAGTGGGTTCCAGTCCGCCCAGCTCCGCGAGATCGAGATCTTGCTCGGCCTCGACTCGAAGCTCCGCCTTCCGCTCGGGAGCGAGGCGACGTACCTCGAGGCGCTCCGCTATCCCGACGGCCGCGAGTCCCCCGGCTCGAAGCGGGTCGCCGCGCGGCTCTCCGACACCCCCTCGCTGCGCGACGCGCTCGACGCGTGGCTCTGGCGGACCCCGATCATGGGATCGACGCCAAGCGACGAGGGCGATGACGCCAAGGTGCGCGCGTTCATCGAGGCGTACCTCGCGAGCCACCGAGGTGAGACCGAGCGCGCGCGCGGATTCGCGCAATACGAGGGCCTACGCCCCGAGGACGGCGTGCGCCTCGACGAGCGCTACGCGCGCGAACGCGAAGGGGCCCGCCGCTTCCTCTTCGCCGAGGACGTCGAAGACGCCGCCGAGCGCGCCCGGCGCAGCCGCATCCGGGCCGCGCTCGTCTTCGTCGAGAGCTACCGCGAGCTCCCGCTCCTCGCGTGGCCGCGCGAGCTCGTCGACGCCGTCGTCGAGATGGAGCAGGCGTCGCTCATCTTCCGCCAGCGCCACGCGCGCATGGTCGAGCGCGTGATCGGCCGCCGCACCGGCACGGGGGGCTCGGCCGGGGTGGACTACCTCGACAAGACGGCGACTCAGTACCGCGTCTTCCACGACGTCTGGGCGGTCCGCACGCTCCTCGTGCGCGAGAGCGTCCTGCCGCCTTTGGAGGATGCCTCCTTCTACGGCCTCGTCGCCGAGGGCTGAGCTCCTCACACCGAGCCCTCGGCCGCCGCGCGCATCGAGTGCGGCGCCGCGTCAGATCTTGCCGCGGAGCAGCGAGCCGACGGTGAGCCGGCCGTAGTCGACGAAGGTGCGCGCCACCGTCTTGAAGTCGAGCGTGCTCACGAGCGAGTCCGCGAGGCCGAAGGGCAACATGCTCGGGATCGCGCCGCGCGAGTACTCGAGCATCCAGGCGTGGTCGGGGATGCGGTAGCCCTTCACGCGGTCCGCGCCGAGGTACGCCGTACTGCCGGGCTCGTAGAGCGTCCGCGTCGTCTCGCCCTCGTGGTAGCACCACATCTCACCGTCGAAGACCCAGTCGTAGACCTCGGTCGAATAGCGGCCCGAGTGACCTTCGGTGCCGATCGGGCTGCCGAAGAAGATCAGGTACTCGGTGATCGAGCCGTGCAGGAGCGTGAGCTGTCCCATCGCGCCGCCGGCGTTGTTGAGGATCCAACGCCGAGGCCCGGTGTAGACGTGGTCGGGGTAGCGCTTCGCGAGCTCGGCGGTGATCGCGTCGAGGCCCTGCTCGACGGGGAGGCCGACACCCAGCTTGGCGCAAGCGCCGAGCACCTCCGGATCGAAGACGTATGCCATGTGCGTGGTTCTCTCGTGTGGGGGGAGGGGGGGGCGACCGCGTCGCGGTCACTCCGCGGGGCTGGGCGCGGGCTCGCGGCGGCGCCCGAAGACGCGCGCCTTGAGGGCGCGGTAGTCCTCGAAGATGCTGTAGAGCGTCGGCACGATCACGAGCGTGAGCACGGTCGCGACCGCGAGGCCGAAGATGATGGCGACGGCCATCGGCCCCCAGAACGCGGCGCTCGAGCTCCCGACGATCAGCTTCCACGAGCGGAAGTCGACCGAGACTCCGATCGCCATCGGTACGAGGCCGAGGACCGTCGTGATCGCCGTCAGGATCACGGGTCGGAAGCGCGTCAGGCCCGATTGCACGAGCGCCTCGAAGGTCTCGAGGCCCTTCTCGCGGAGCTGCTCGACGTAGTCGAGGAGCACGATCGCGTTGTTGACCACGACTCCCGCGAGCGAGATCACGCCGAGCCCCGTCATCATGATCCCGAACGGCGTGCCCGTGATGATGAGGCCCCAGAGCACGCCGATGAGCGAGAGCACGACGCTCGTCAGGATGATGAGGGGGATGTCGAGCCGGTTGAACTGGTAGACGAGCACGATGAGGATCAGCGCCAGCGCGATCTGGAACGCGCGCCCCATGAAGGCCGCGGTCTGCTCTTGCTCGTCGTTCGAGCCGCCGAGCGAGATGTGGTAGCCGTCGGGCATCTCCATGTTCGCGGCGCCGATGTACTCGAGCACCGCGGCTTGCACGGCGTTCGCGTTGAAGCCCTCGGCCACGTCACCCGTCACGCTCACGACGCGGTCCTGGTCGATGTGCTGGATCGCCCCCGAGCCGCCCGCGAGCTCGAAGCGCGCCACAGAGGAGAGCGGCACCGGGAAGGTGTCGGGGCTCGTGTCCTCCCGCCCGTCGATTCGCAGTGAGAGGATCGATTGGAGATCCTCTCGGAACTCCGGCGCGAGCTGAACGACGATGTCGTACTCCTTCTCGCCGTCGCGGATCGTGCTCGCGATGGAGCCGTTGACCGCCGTGCGGACCACCCCGGCCACGGCCTGCGTGCTGGCGCCGACGCGCTTGGCTGCGCCCCGATCGATGCGCAACCGCATCTCCGGCCGGCCGACGCGGTAGTCGTCCGTGAGGTCGGTGGCGCCCTCGACGCGCTCCGCGATCTCGCGCCGCACCCGCGCGGCGAGCTGGCCGAGGCGGTGGAAGTCTTCTCCGGCGATTCGCACGTCGATGGGCTTGCCGACCGGCGGTCCCATGCCCTCCTTCTCGATGCGGATCTCGGCGCCGGGGATCTCCGCGACGAGATCGCGCAGCCGATCGATCGTGAGGCTCGGCGGCTCGACGCGGACCTTCTGCCCTGGCCGCGCGGTGTTCCGGTCCGGGAGGAAGTCGACCGTGATTCGCGCGTGGTTGGGGCTGTTCTGAGAGCCCGCGATGGGATCTTGTCCGCCCGCGACGCCGACCTCGGCGACGAAGACGTCGACGTTCTCCTGCGCGGCGAGGAGCGCCTCGACCTCGCGCGAGATGCGATCGGTGCTCTCGAGGTCGGTCCCGAGCGGCGCCCGGATCGCGACGAAGGCGCGATCGGGCTCGGTGTCGGGGAAGAACTCCGTGCCGTGGTTGAGCGCGCCGTACGCCATGAACGTGCCCACCAAGGAGGCGACCCCGAGCCCGAGCGAGACGTAGCGGCGTCGGATCGACCACTCGAGCACGCGTTTGTAGCCGCGCCGGAGCAGGTCGAGCTCGGCCTCGTCGGTGATGTCACGCTGCTTCTTCGCCTTGCGCATGAACTGCGAGGTGAAGACCGGGAGCATCACGATCGCGACGACGAGCGACGCGATGAGCACGATGATGATCGTCTTGGGCAGGTAGCCCATGAACTGGCCCATCACGCCGGTCCAGAAGACGAGCGGGAGGAAGGCCGCCACCGTGGTCGCGGTCGACGCCGCGACGGCGCCCGCGACCTCCTTGGTGCCGACGATCGAGGCCTCGACGAGGTTCTTCCCCTCCTCGACGTGCCGGTAGATGTTCTCGACGAGCACGATGGCGTTGTCGACCAACATGCCGAGCGCCATGATCAAGCTGAAGAGCACGATCATGTTCAGCGTCATCCCGAACGCGGCGACGACGACGAACGCGAGCAGCATGCTGAGCGGGATGGCGAGCGCGACGAAGAAGCTGTTGCGCACCCCCATGAAGAAGAGCAGGACCGCGACGACCAGGATGAGGCCGGTGATGATGCCGTTCTCCAGCTCGCCGACCATGTCGTGGACGATCTTCGACTGGTCTCCGAGGGTCCGCCACTCGAGCCCGTCGGGCCAACGGGCGGCGTGGCTGGCGACGACCGCCTTCACGCCGTCGACGACCTCGACGATGTTCGAGCCCGTTCGCTTGCTGACCGCGATGCTCACGGCGGGCCGGCCGTTCATTCGCGCGAAGGTGGTCCGCGGCGCGAAGCCGTCGACCACGCGGCCGATGTCGCGGATGAAGACCGGTCGGTCGCCGACGCGCTTGATCGCGACGCCCTCGAGCTCGCGCGGGTTCACGATCTCGCCCGGGATGCGAAGCAAGAAGCTCCCCTGACCCGTCCGGACGTCGCCGCCCGGGATGTTCACGTTCTCGTTGGCGATCGCGCCCGTGACGTCGTTCAGCGCCAAGCCGTAGTGCGCGAGGCGGTTCGGATCGACGTGGACCTGGATCTCGCGCTTGCGGCCGCCGCTGAGCACGGCGTCGAGCACGCCGGGGACGCGGCGCAGATCGTCCTCGAGCTTCTCGCCGAGGCGCTTGAGCTCGAGCTCGTCGATCGGGCCGCCGAGGGTCACGAGCACGATGGGCAGATCGCTGAAGTTGATCTCTCCGATCTCGGTCTCCTCGACCTCGTCCGGGAGCTTCGGGCGCGCGCGGTTGACGCGATCGCGGACGCGCTGCAGGGCGTCCTGGATGTTCACCTCGGGCTCGAACTCGAGCATCACGACGCTGAGCCCCTCGTACGAGGTGCTCGTCATCTTCTTGAGGTCCTTCACCCCCGAGAGCTCGTTCTCGAGCGGCACGGTGACGAGCGACTCCACGTCCTCCGGCGAGACGCCGATGTAGGGCGTCGTCACCGTGATGAGCGGGATCTGAACGTCGGGCGAGGCCTCGCGGGGCAGCGAGAAATAGGTCGAGAACCCGAACGCGACCGTGCAGAAGACGATCAGGTAGACGAAGGTGCGGCGGCTGACGAGCCAGGCGATCACGGCGTACCTCGCGAGCGGAGAGACGAGGTCATGGCGCCGCCGCGAGCGCGTCGCTCGCGGGCTCCGAGGGGGTCTGCGCTGTGCGCTGCGGCGGACCGAAGTCGACGCGCGCGTCGACGCAGCAGCGCCCCCGTCGCCCGACGAGCAGGGGGTCGCCGTCCGCGAGCTCGCGGTGGCCTGTGACCACGATCTCTTCGCCGCTGCGGAGGCCGCCCGCGACGACGACCTGGTCGCGGAGCACGCCGCCGACCTCGACCGGCCGCCAGCGGGCCACGCCGTCCTCGTGCACGAAGACGCCGTTGCCATCGATGCGGGTGACCAGGAAGTCGCTCGGCAGGAGCAGCTGCTCGCCGGCGCCCTCGGCCGTGATCTCGACGAGCGCGATCATCCCCGGCAAGAGGGCGCGCGTGGGGTTGGGCAGCTCGACCTCCACCGTGAACGCGCGGGTCTGCAGGTCCGCCGTGCGACCGATGTGGCGGATGCGCCCCTCGCGTGGGGTCGCGTCGGCGCTCGTCCGGACGTATGCGGTCATCCCCTCGCGGAGCGCGACGACGTCGCGATCGGGCACCGAGAGCGAGACCAGGATCGGGTCGAGCTGGACGAGCCGGACCAGCGGCGCACCCGGCGCCGCGACCTCGCCGCGCTCGACGTCCAGCGCGGCGATGGTGCCCGCGAAGGGCGCGCGGATGACCGCGCGGCTCGCGGCGACGTTCGCGGTCTGGAGCGCCGCGCGCGCCGCGTCGACCCGCGCCTGCGCGGCGTCGAGCTGCTGGTCGCTGATGGAGCCACGCAGCCGCTCGGCCCGCTCGAGCTCGCGCTCGGCGCTCGCCACCTCGACGCGCGCCTGGGCGACACGCGCGCCGTGCGAGGCCGCGTCGACGCGCAACAAGACGGCTCCGTTGCGGACGTCCTCGCCCTCACGGGCCGAGACGGCTTCGATGAAGCCGCCGAGCGCCGCCGCGAGCATGGCGTCACGAGAGCCCTTCACCTCGCCCGGGAGCTGGATGCGGAGCGTGCCCGCGGTAGGCGCGATCGTGGCCGTCTCCACGCGGATGGCGCGCGCGCTCGGCACCTCGGCCGGCGCGCGCGTCGGCGGGGCCGAGCCTGCTTGCGCCTCGCCGCAGGCGCCGAGGGCGAGCAGCAGGAGGAAGGCAAGTCCCTTGCCCGTGCTCCGCGCGGGAGCGGTGGGACCGTTCGTGCTCATCGAGCCACTCCGTAGAAGAAGAGAGATACCAGTCGTTCGGGGAGGTCGGCAGGGGGGCTCTCCCCCCGCAGCCAGGCCTGCAGTCGTTGGTCGACGAGCCCCGTTAGCGCGCAAACGGCGTCGTCGATGCACAAATCCTCTCGCAGCTCGCCTCGCGCGTGTGCGGTGACGAGGAGCTCGCGGATGCGGGCGTTGTGGCGGGCCTGCAGGGACTCGAAGTCGAAGCGCGGCTGGCCCGCCTCGGGGCGCAGATCCGCGAGCATCACGAGGCGCATGCCCATCGGGGCCTCGTCGAGGTGCGCGAAGAACCCGCGCAGCGCGGTCACGAGGTGCTCGCGGAGCGAGAGCGAAGGATCCATCGGCGCCTCGATCAACGCCTCGATGGCCTCGGTCTCTGCCCGCAGCGCGGCGACGAAGAGCGCGTCTTTGGATCCGAAGTGGTAGTAGAGCGCGGGCTTGGTGCACCCAGCAGCCTCGGCGACCTCCCGCATCGAGGTCGCGCTGAAGCCTCGCTCCGCGAAGAGGCGCGTCGCCTCCCGGAGGATCCGGTGCGGCAAGGAGTCTCCGGCGTTCGCCGGGCTTACGTCGTTCGTCTCGGGACCGCTCGCGTCAGGCATACTTACCGACCGGTAGGTAGGGCCAAGATCTAGCGGCATTCCGAAGAGCGTCAAGGCGCATGGACCGTCATTCTCCGGCGTAGGCGATGGCTCCCCACGTGGCCGGTGGGGCCATCACACCCGACCGCTCGAACCACCAGGGACAAACCCTCATCATCGGAGGATCTCTCGATTTTGTCCGGGATCTCGCGCAGCTCGAGCGGGCGCGCAGCAGCCCCGCCGAGCCGGCACGCTGGGTGCATATGTAGGGTAACGTGCGGCGCGGTCGCTTGCGCGCTGCCGCTCTCTGACCCCAGCCTCGCGGGCATCCCAATCCTGGGACGTCGCCGTCACACCCATGACGTCGCCGTTCCTGGAACACACACCCAAACACCACACACGCATCCACACCGAGACCGCCCCCTCTTCGGAGGGGGCGGTCTCACTAATTCGAGCTGGTGATACGGACGGGAGCCCAGTCTCGGACCCGGTCTCGGACCCGGACTCGGTCTCGAACCCGGTCTCGGACCCGGACTCGGTCTCGAACCCGGACTCGGTCTCGGACCCGGTCTCGGACCCGGTCTCGGACCCGGTCTCGAACCCGGTCTCGGACCCGGTCTCGGACCCGGTCTCGGACACGGCGGCATCGTCGATTCCGCGACTTCACGGGTACGCGTGCACGTACCCGTCCACGTCCACGTGCCCGTCCACGTCCACGTGCGCGTGCGCGTGCGCGTGCGCGATCAGGCTCTAGTCGAGGAGCGCGAGGGAGGCGCACGGGTTTCTTCCCACGAATCGCGTCCGAGTCCGAGACCGCGTCCGCGTCCGCGTCCGCATGCATCCGCGTCCGAGTCGCGCGACGAAGCAGCGTTCTCGGTGGTGAGGGCTCTCGCGCTTCTGCCCCCCGCGGAACGCGGACGGACATTTGTGGTCGCGCACGCGCACGCGCACGTGGACGTACGTGGACGTGGACGTGGACGACGTGGACGTGGACGTCGTGGACGTGCACGTGCACGCGCGTACCTGCAGCGTTGCGGCGTCGGAGACGGAACCGAAGCCGGACAGGAACCGTCCGCGTCCGTCCGCGTCCGTCCGCGTCCGTCCGCGTCCGTCCGCGTCCGTCCGCGTCCGTCCGCGTCGCTCGCGTCCTGTCACCCGCCTGCCAAGCGCAGCGCCTCAGCGCGGAGCGGGCAACCCCATCTTCCATTTCGGAAGACCGCCGCACCCTCGACACGGGGACGTCGCCACCTCGCGCACGTTGGACCCTGCGAGCGCTGTCGTGCGCGCAGCTCACGACGGCGCTCGCCTCCGACCCTACTTTCTATTCTCAGGCGTGAGCTCCGTCGAACGTCCGAAGGCACCGGGCGCGCTTCGTTCTCGCTGGTCGCTCGCACGAATCCGGGAGCGAAGAGCCGCTGTCCGAGCCTCGTGGGACCGGGAGCGCCACGAGTCCCACGACCGCGACCGGCACCGAGAGACCCGAAGGTCCAACCCAGCGCGGCCATCACGAGGGTTCTCCCCACGAGTCGGACATGCACACGGACACGGACGCGGACACACGCGATCAGCGGCGGAGCAGATCCGCGAGGAACCGGCCGGTGTGGCTCGCCTTCGCCTTCGCGATCACCTCGGGGGGCCCCGCGGCCACCACCTGCCCGCCGCCCTCGCCGCCTTCGGGGCCCAGATCCACCACCCAATCGGCGCTCTTGATCACGTCGAGGTTGTGCTCGATGACCAGCACCGTGTTGCCCTGGTCCACCAGCCGCTGCAGCACGTCCACCAGCTTCCGGACGTCCTCGAAGTGAAGGCCCGTCGTCGGCTCGTCGAGGATGTAGAGCGTGTGCTCCTCTTGACCGCGCAGCGTCTGCCCCTTGCCCAGCTCACTCGCCAGCTTCACGCGCTGCGCCTCACCGCCGCTCAGGGTCGTGCTCGGCTGCCCGAGCGTGAGGTAGCCGAGGCCGACGTCGACCAGGCATTGCGTGAAGCGCACGATCTTCGGGTGCGCCTCGAAGAACCGCGTCGCGTCCTCGCAGGTCATCGCGAGGACCTCGGCGATGTTCTTGCCGCGATACAGGATCTGCATCGTCTCCCGGCTGTAGCGCGCGCCCTTGCAGACCTCGCACTCGACGAAGACGTCGGGCAGGAAGTGCATCTCGATCTTCTTCGTGCCCTGGCCCTGACAAGCCTCGCAGCGCCCGCCCTTCACGTTGAACGAGAAGCGACCGCGCTCGTAGCCACGCGAGCGCGCCTCGGGGACCTGGGCGAAGAGCCCGCGGATCTCGTCGAAGACCTTCGTGTAGGTGGCCGGGTTCGAGCGCGGCGTCCGCCCGATCGGCGTCTGGTCGACCTCGATGATGCGGTCCACGCGCTTGAGCCCGTTCACGCGCTCGTGCGCGCCCGGCTTGGCCTTGCTCCCGTGCAGCTCGCGCTTCACCGCGCGCAGCAGGATGTCGTTCACGAGCGTGCTCTTCCCCGAGCCGCTGACGCCCGTCACCGCGACGAGGCCGCCGAGCGGGAAGGACACCTCGACGCCCTTGAGGTTGTGCTGGCGCGCACCCTTCACGACGAGCGCCTTCTTCGGGTCGAGCTTGCGCCGCTCGCTGGCCTTGGGCGTCGGTACGCTGCGCTTGCCCGTGAGGTATTGGCCCGTCAGAGACTCAGGCACCTCGGCGATCTCCGGGATGGTCCCCTGCGCGATCACGCGGCCGCCGTGCACGCCGGGACCCGGCCCGATGTCGAGGATGTGATCGGCGGCGCGGATCATCTCCTCGTCGTGCTCGACGACGAGCACCGTGTTTCCGATGTCCGCGAGGTGGCGCAGGGTGCGGATGAGGCGCTCGTTGTCGCGGGGGTGCAGGCCGATGGTCGGCTCGTCGAGCACGTACGCGGTGCCGACGATGCCGGAGCCCACCTGCGTCGCGAGCCGGATGCGCTGCGCCTCGCCGCCGCTCAGCGTCGCCATGCGGCGCGCGAGGTTCAGATAGCCGAGCCCCACGCTCTGCAAGAAGCCGAGGCGCGCCTCGACCTCGCGAAGGATCGGCGTCGCGATCGCGCGCCCCTCCTCGGAGAGGCGCAGCCCCTTCGCGAACGCGACGGCGTGCTCGATGTCGAGGCGGCAGAAGTCGCTGATGTTGAGGCGGTGCGGGTCGGCCGAGAGCCCGAGCCGACGCCGATCCTCGAGCACCTCCTTCGGCAAGGGGAGCTCGCTCTCGAGGTAGACGCTCAGCGCCTTGAGGTTCAGGCGGTGTCCGAGGCACTCGGGGCACTCGCGCTCCGTCATGAAGTCCTGCAGGAACTCCTTCACCCACTTCGAGTCGGTCTTCTCGAACCAGGCGGCGAGCATCGGGATCACGCCCTCCCACGCGACGCCGTGCTCCTTCTCCTGCGCGCTCGTCGTGCCGTACAAGAGGATCTGGCGGAGCTCGTCGGAGAGCTCGCCGACCGGCGTCGAGGGCTTGAGCTCGAACCACCGCAGGAAGCGCCGGATGAGGCGGCCGCTGAACATGCCCGCGGGGCCCGCCTTCTTCCAGGGCGCGATCGCGTCCTTGCCGATCTGCGCCGTGGGATCGGGGAGCACGAGGTCCGGGTCGAGCTCGAGCAGGACGCCGAGGCCGTGGCAGTGGGGGCAGGCACCCTGCGGCGAGTTGAACGAGAAGAGGCGCGGCTCGAGCTCGTCGAGGGCGAAGCTCGGGTGGATCGGGCAGGCGTAGTTCTCGCTGTAGGTCGTGTCTCGCCAGACCTTGGCGCCGTCCTCCTCGTGCTCGACGCTGACGACGATGGTCCCCTTCGCGCGGCGCAGGGCGGTCTCGACGCTGTCGGCGAGGCGGTCTCGGCTCCGCTCGCGCACGACCAGCCGATCGACGACCGCGTCGACGTCGTGCTTCTCGTAGCGCCCGAGGCCGAGCGGGTTCTCTCCTTCGGTGGCGAGCACCTCGCCGAGGTCGACGATCGTCCCGTTCACGCGCGCTCGGACGAAGCCGTCCTTCTGGAGCTCCTCGAGGACCTCGCGGTGGAAGCCCTTCTTCTGCTTCACGAGGGGTGCGAGCACGAGCAGCTTGGTGCCCTCGGGCAGGCGCGCGACGGCGTCCGTGATCTGCGAGGGGTGCGACGCGGTGATCGGCTGCTGGCAGCGCTCGGTGACGGCGTCGTCCTTGCGTCGTGTCTTCGTCGGCGCCCAGCACACGGGGCTCCCAGCGCGGGCGAAGAGCAGGCGGAGGTAGTCGTAGATCTCGGTCGAGGTCGCGACGGTCGAGCGAGGGGTGTGGCCGCTCGTGCGCTGCTCGATGGCGATGGTCGGCGGGAGACCCTCGATGCTCTCGACGTCGGGCTTCTTCTGTTGATCGAGGAACTGCCGCGCGTACGCAGAGAGCGACTCCATGTACTTGCGCTGGCCCTCGGCGAAGATCGTGTCGAAGGCGAGCGACGACTTGCCCGAGCCGGAGAGCCCCGTGATGACGACGAGGCGGTCGCGCGGGATGTCGACGTCCACCGCCTTGAGGTTGTGCTCACGCGCCCCGCGCACGCGGATCTCGCGGATGGGGTCGAAGCGCTCGCGTCCCTGTTTGTCGTAGGGGACGGGCTCGTCTCGTTGGCTGCCGTCGGCCATGTCTGCCTCTCGCTTTCGGACCCGCCTCGCGGGCTCCCGAGCGTAGGGCTTGGGTGTGACATGACCAGGGCCGCGCGGCGAAGCGAAGAAGGCCCTCTCCGGGGAGAGGGCCTTCAGCGGGGGTGGCGTCACCGCCGACCGTCGGAAGAGGTCACTCCTCTTCTTCTTCGTCCCGCCGTCGTCCGCCGCCCGGGCCGTCCGCGCGCGTGACGTCGCGGGGCTTGCGCTCGACCTTCGGCGCGAGGAGGGCGGTCATCGTGCGTCCCTCCATGCGGCCGGCCGCCTCGACGATCGCGTGCTCCTTTACGGCGTCGAGGATGTACTCGATCTGCTTGCGAGCGGTCTCGGGGTGGGTGATCTCGCGGCCGCGGAAGCGAACCGTGAGCTTCACCTTGTTCCCGTCCTCGAGGAAACGCTGGACGTGCTTGATCTTGAACGCGAGATCGTGGTCGTCCGTCTTGGGACGCAGCTTGATCTCCTTGAGCTCGATCTGGGACTGGCGCTTCTTGGCGTCGGCCTGCTTCTTCTTCTCTTCGTACTTGAACTTGCCGAAGTCCATGATCTTGCAGACCGGAGGCACGGCCTTCGGGTTGACCTCGACGAGATCCAAATTGGACTCGTCCGCGAGCCGGCGGGCTTCGTGGGTCGGGATCACGCCCAGCATCGATCCATCGGCCGCGATGACACGGACCTCGGGGATACGGATGCGGTCGTTGACGCGGGGCCCGAACTGCTGGCGGTCACGCGGGTCGAATCGGCGGCGGGGTCTGGAGATGGCTACTTTCCTCCGGCTGTGGGCCCTCTGGCCCAGGACGACAATCAGGGTGCACGGTGTATCTCAACCCGTGGCGTCTTGAAAAGACGCACGTCAGCGGCTTGATACCCGCGCGTGGGCTAGCACGGTCCGCGGCGCGCGTCAGCCCACATGCGCGCTCGTGGGTCGACCCGGCCTCGGACGTTCGAGCGGGTCTTCGGGCGGACGCCCGGCCGGCGGCGGGCTGCACCGGAGGGCTCGACCTCTCTTCGGACGAAGAGGACCTCCTTGACAGCGGCCCTCCGCGAGGTCATCACTCCGCCCCTTCCGCTCCGGCCGCGTCCGCGCTGGTCCCGGAGCCTCACGAGGAAGCCATGACGAAGATGAAGACGAAGCGAGCCGCGGCGAAGCGGTTCAAGGTGACCGGCTCCGGCCGCATCCGTCGCGCGAAGGCCGGCAAGTCGCACCGCATGATGCGTGGTGACAAGACGCCGGGCCGTCTCCGTCGGCTGCGGAAGAACGACATGGTCAAGAAGTGCGACGAGCGCGCGGTGCGGGAGCTCCTCCCCTACGCGTTCTGAGCCCGACCCCCATCGCTCACCCGGAAGACTCGGAGGACACCCATGCCGCGCGCAAAAAAGGGCTTCAAGGCCCGTCGTCGTCGAAAGAAGATCCTGAAGGTTGCCCGTGGCAACTACGGCGCTCGTAGCCGCCTCTGGCGCTCGGCCGTCGAGCAGGTCCACAACGGTTGGGAGGACGCCTTCCGCCACCGCCGCCTGCGCAAGCGCGAGTTCCGCAAGCTGTGGATCGCCCGCATCAACGCCGGCGTCCGTGGCCACGGGCTCAGCTACAGCCGCTTCATCAACGCGCTGAAGAAGGCGAACGTCGACCTGGACCGCAAGATCCTCGCCGACCTCGCGCTCCGCGACCCGGGCGGCTTCAAGGCCGTCGTCGACGCTGTCCGCGCCTAATCGCGCAGCGTCTAAGAGAAAAGGCGAGCCCTCGGGCTCGCCTTTTTTTCGTGCCCGATGTCCGCGGATGGCCAGCTCCGGACCTGGGACGGGGTCGGGACTCGGCTCCGGTTTCGGACTCGGGCTCGCGCTCGGACTCGGACTCGGACTCGGGCTCGGACTCGGACTCGGACTCGGACTCGATCTCGGGACCCCGAGCTCGTGATCGCGCACGCGCACGTGGACGTCGTGGACGTGGACGTCGTGGACGTGGACGTGGACGTGGACGACGTGGACGTGGACGTGGACGCGTGGACGCGTGGACTTGCACGTCCACGAGCGTGCACGCGCACGCACATCGGAGACGTGGACGTGGGCCGTGGACGGGCACGTCGGCCGCGTGGTGCGGGCTCGGCCTCGAGGGCTCAGTAGTAGTACGTCGCCCCGAAGTACGGCTGGGCGAAGACCTCGACGTCGTTCGCCATCACGTTGTTGACGACGCTCAGGATGGTGGTGACCTGGACGCCGATCTCGAGCCCGAAGTGCTCGGAGAGTTCGATGGCGGCGCCCGCGCCAGCGGTGATGGCGGGCTCGAAGGCGAGCTCGCTCGTCGTCGCGGCGCCCGCCCGGTAGGTGCTGAACCACGTGGGGCGGAAGGCGGCGGCCACGAAGGGGACGACGTTCGAGACGTTCAGGAACTGAATCCGCGCGCCGATGCTGAACCAGATGTTCTGGAGGTTCGAGATGGGGTTGCCGAGCGCGTCGACCGCGCCCTGCAGCACGTTCAGCTGCCAGCCGATCGCGAGCTCGGGGACGATGTAGCCGAACTCCCAGCCGAAGCGGCCGCTGAACCCGACGCCGGGGCGGTAAAGCTGCCGGTTCGTGAGGAAGAAGGGCACGCCGACGTAAAGGCTCGTCTGACGGACGAGGCGCTCGGGGGGCGGCGCCTGCGCAGGCTCTGCTTCGACGTAGACCTGGGCGACGCTCTCCGCGAGGACCAGCTCCGAGGCCAGGTCGTCCGCGGTCTCGCGCGCGGGGTTCGAGGCGCCGGGGGCCGCGAAGGCGGTGGAGGTCAGGGTGGTGAGGGCGCAGAGGACGATCGACGTTCGCATGGGGCAGGGCTCCAGTTCACTGGCGCGTAGCACGTCGCGTGTCGGGGACAAAACGACGGTGGCATCGACTCGCCTGGGACGTCCGCGGTTCGGGCGCGATTCAACCGAGCCTGACCGCTCGCGAGGGTAGCGCTCGACGAGGGCTCACTCGACAGGCGCGGCGAGGCTCGAGGGCTCGAAGATCTCCGGCACCGGGAGCTCCCAGGCCTCGGCCGGATCGTCGGCGAGGATGCCGCGCTCGTCTCGGACCCGCACCGTGAGCTCGACCGCGACGTTGACGGGGCTCGCCGAGCGCAGGCCGACGCGGACGCCGACGAGCGCAGGGATGATCTCGGGGATGAAGGCCTGCACGCGAGGGTCGAGGCTCGAGTGGCTGTCCGGGTGCACGACGAGGTTGGCGTTGGTGACGCCGTTGACGACCGTCGCGAGGTCCACCGCGACCTCGTCGAGCTGCTCCTCGCGGATGGTGCCCGTGCGCCGCTCGAGGGGCTCGAGGACGATGGAGCGCTCCCACTGCGCGAACTCGGGGATCACCTCGTCGTCGTCGACCACGAAGCCGGGCATGTACTCGTGGAACTCGTTGATGCCGTTCACGACGAGGTCGACGGCGCGGCGGCTGTCGTCGAGGTTGATGAGCGCCCAGTCGATGCGGAGCTCGTAGTCGCCGCGCTCCACCCAGGGGCGGCGCGCCCAGGGCAGACCGTCGACGCCCTGCGAGAGCGCCGCCATCTCCTCGGCGGTCGGCGCCTCGAGCGGAAGCTCGATGCGCTCCTCGACGATGTAGAGGTTCCCGTCCTCCGTCTCGACGAACGGGGGCGTGTCCTCGGTGATCGCGAACGCGAAGAGGCCATCCTCGCCGAGGTACTCGTGGTTGGTACACCCGACGGCGACGAGCGCCGCGATCCCGAAGAGGCCGAGCATCCGCATGGGGAGAAGCGTACCAACGTTCACTCTTCGATGTCAGGGGGGGCCTGGCACGTCGTCGACGGCGCGGAACTGCGACACGTTGGCGTCGGATTGGCACGTCGTAGACCGCGCCGAATTGCGACACCGCGGCGTTGGCCTGATAGCCTGCGGGTGAGTCCCATGAGCGACGAGACCCGAGAGCCGCCCAGCCGTATGGGCAACCGGACGATGCAGATCGACGCGTTTCGGGACCAGCTCGAGGTGCTCGAGGGGGACGCGATCGACCCCGCGGGGCTCGGCACTCCTTCGCTGCCACCGCCGCTGCCGCCGCGCTCGAGCGTGGCACCGACGAGCATGGCGCCGCCCGATGCTTCGCCTCAGGGGCGGGGCGTGCTCATCGGGGTCTCGCTCTTCGTCGCCGTGCTCGCCGTGGGCGCGGCGCTCTGGGTGGCCTCGCTGCTCACGTCCGAGCCCGAGCCGTCGACGGCCCCTGCGTTGGAGATCGGCCCGATCGAGATCGATCTGTCGACGCCCGCGGAGGAGTGAGCGCGTCGCTTCGTCCTGCACGGCGTGAGGGAAGAGCCGCGACGGGGTCCGGCACCGGGCGAGGGAGACACGGCTGCGAACGGGCGTCGCGGAGTCGTCGACGCGGCTTCGCCCGATCTGGTACGGTCGGGCCGATGCGCTCGCTTTGGCTGATCGTGTTGCTCCTGGCACCGACGGTGGCTGTCGCTCAGGAGGTCGAGGAGCCCGATCCGACGCGGCTCGACGTCGAGCGGCTCCCGCCCGAAGCAATCGAGATCACGCGAGACCTGTACAAGCACGGCTGGTACGTCGACGCGCACCTCGGCGCGCGCGGCTTCATCGGCGGGGTCGGCCGCTTCTCCCGGCCGGGCCCGGTGCTGCGGTTGGGCGTGGGCTACGAGATCGCACGGTGGCTCTACCTCGGAGCCGCCGCCGAGGGATCGATCCACATGACGAACGCCCCGAGCCCACCAGGGCCGACCGCGTTCGAGGTGCTCGACTTCCTGCTCGACCTGCGCATTCAAGCGAACCTCTCGGCCCGCGCAGCGCTCTGGCTCGGTGGCGAGTTCGGCATCGGGCTCGCGACGGCGGACGTGCTGCGCACCTATGGCTTTCAAGACGCCGCCCGCGTCGGCCTGGTCTACGGGGGCCAGCTCGGCTTCGACTGGCACATGCGCAACCGGCATCACTCCTGGGGCCTGACGGCAGGCGCGCGCATCCACGACGGGTTGAAGGGAATCGACGGCGAGCTGGCCATCGCGGTGCATGGGACGATGTATCTGCGGTACGTGTTCTAGAGGTCTAGAAGTCCCCTGCCCTTGCCCTTGCCCCTGCCCGTGGACTGAGTTGACGAGTCGCGGGACCCTGGGTCTTTAGCCCTGGTCCTGGCCCCTCAGCCCCGGTCCTGGGCCCTCAGCCCCGGTCACGCCGGGCTCCGGTCACGCCAGCCCTCGGCCCCGGTCCTCGGCCCCGGCCCTCGGCCCCGGTCATCGGCCCGGTCCTCGGCCCCGGTCATCGGCCCCTGTCATCGGCCCCTGTCATCATCGGTCCTGGTCATCGGCCCCGGCCATCGGCTCCGGTCATCGGCTCCGCTCCTCGGCCGCGGTCATCGGCCCCTGTCATCATCGGCCCCGGTCATCGGCCCCGGTCATCGGCCGCGGTCATCGGCCCCGGTCATCATCGGCCGCGGTCATCGGCCCCGGTCATCGGCTCCGGTCATCGGCCCCGGTCCCAGTCATGTGAGCAGGGGCGCGGTGGTGGGGGGGTGGGTGTGGTGGGTGTGAGGACAACAGGCGTGGTGGGTTTTGTTGGGCAAGGGCAGGGGCAGGGGCAGGGGCAGGGGACTGTTGGGCTTCTTTCACTCCGGCCACCAGCATGTCGGCAGCCCTACGGTCTGCATCAGCGCCGCGACGTCCATGCTGACGGCGACCAGGACGTGCACCGCGAAGCCGCCCCAGATGCTGCGCGTGCGCAGCGCGAGCGTGCCGAGCACGACCCCCGCGAGGATCGCGCCGAGCGTCTCGGGGAGCTCCTTGCCGAAATGGATCATCACGTAGGGGACGACCATGGCGAAGATCGCCGCGCTGCCGAGCTGCGCCTTGCAGGCCTTCAGCCACCAGCCGCGGAAGAAGAACTCGAGCCCGAGGAACTGGAGCGCGTAGAGGATCTCCCAGATCACCAGATCCGCCCAGCTCCGGTTGCTGCTGCGGTAGAAGGGGTAGTAGGTCTGAAAGCCCTCGGTGAAGCTCACCGCGACGACGCAGCCGAAGACCAGCACGAACGCGACCAGGTAGAGCGGGAGGTGTCGCCAGAAGCCGCGCGGTGAGACGAGCTGGTCGCGGACACGCTCACCCCCGAGCCAGACGAAGGGGACGGCGAAGAGCCCGAAGCCGGCGAAGCGCCAGAGCGCCCAGTAGCCGTGGTTGGAAAGCGACCACCAAGGCGACGACGGGAGGTTTCGGAAGAACGTGCTGTCGAGCGTGCCCGCCTCTTCGAGCGCGGCGAGCCAACGGATGAGCGCCTGGAAGTGCTGCGGGGCGCCGAAGTACTCCATCAGCGTGAGCAGGACCGCGCCTCCACAGAACGCGACCAGGGGCCGGCGGTCGAAGCCGAGCCCCGCGCGAGCGCGCTCGACGCGCTCGGCGGCCGCCTCACGGTCGATCGCCGCCCACGAGCTCCGGAGCGTCCGGTAGGTTCGGAGCGGGTTGAAGAGCCCCGCGATCGTCAGCTCCGGTGCGTCAGAGTCGGCGGAGTGGGAGTCGGAGTGGGAGTGGGAGTGGGAGTCGGAGTGGGAGTGGGAGTCGGAGTCGGAGTGGGAGTGGGAGTCGGAGTCGGAGTGGGAGTCGGAGTCGGAGTGGGAGTCGTGCCCGTGCACGTCCACGTACCCGTGCACGTCCACGTCCACGTGCGCGTGCGCGTGCGCGTGTCCGTGTCCGACCGAGTCCGAGGTGTCCGTGTCCGAAACCGTGTCCGAAACCGTGTCCGAAACCGTCTCCGAAACCGTGTCCGAAACCGAGCCCGAAACCGAGCCCGAAACCGAGCCCGAAACCGAGTCCGTGTCCGAGCCCGAGACCGTGTCCGAGTCCGTGCCCGCGTTCGGCGGGGTGGGATCACCCGAGCGATGCGTCATGCTGCCTCTCAGGCCCGCTGGAAGGCGTAGAAGTCACCGCCGAGATCCAGGAGCCCGGTGAGCGCGTCGAGCGCCTCGTAGGCCTCGCGCACCAGCTGCGGGTCGGCGAGGTCGGTGGGCGCGAGCTCCTCGCGGTAGAAGTTGTCCGCCCAGCCGTCCAGGCGGGCGTGGAGGTCGTCGGTGAAGCGCACGCCGGGGTGGACCTGTTGGGCCTCCTCGTCCGTGAGCGTCACCCGCAGGCGAAGGCACGCGGGACCTCCGCCGTTGCTCATGCTCTGCCGGACGTCGAGGAAGAGCGCGGCACCGAGCCCCTGCGTCTTCAGGCGCTCGACCACCGCCCGCGAGGCGGCGTGCGCCTCGACGTCGCGGGGCGCGATGAGCACGAGCCCCCGCTCCGTCGAGAGGAGCTGCGAGTTGAAGAGGTAGGTGGCGACGGCGTCCTCCACGCAGAGCTCCGCCTCATCGACGCGCCACGAGAGCAGGTCTCCGCCGATCGCCTCGAAGCGCCGGCGGATCGTGTCGACGGCGTCGGGCTCGAGGAAGGCCCGCTCGTGCCAGAGCAGCGCACGGTCGCTCCCGACGGCGATGACGTCGTTGTGGAACACGCCAGCGTCGATGACCTCGGGGTGCTGCTGGAGGAAGAGGACACGGTCGCTCCCGAGGCGGTGACGCCGCGCGATCGCTTCGCTCGCGGCGCGGGTCTGTCGCGCCGGGAAGCGGGTCGGCGTGGTGCCTTCGTCGCCGCGCCCATAGACGAAGATCTGCAGGCCCGCGGTCCCGAGGCCGCTCGGATAGAGACGGGTGTGGTTCGC
The DNA here is from genome assembly GCA_019637115.1 of Myxococcales bacterium. Taxonomy (GTDB): domain Bacteria; phylum Myxococcota_A; class Polyangia; order Polyangiales; family Houyiibacteriaceae; genus JACKEH01. The sequence goes on from JAHBWH010000045.1 coordinate 19,592, forward strand.
CGCGCCCTCGTCGGCGAAGAGCGGGCCGGCCGGCAGGGGCCCGTGATGAACGAAGGCGTCGCCCGGGAAGAGCCGCCGGAGCGCGGCGTCCGTGTCGGCGGGCTCGAGGCTCCGGTGGAAGGTCGAGCCGAGGTTGGCGACGCTGAAGTGGACCTTCCCGTCCGTCGCGTCCGCGGAGGGGCAGACAGTCGCGGCGTTCGCCGCCCACATCGGGCTCGCGCTGTACACCGCCGCCAGCGCGCGAGGGGCCTCCTTGGCGGCGCGCGAGAGGACACGCGCGTCGTCACCGTCGAAGCCGAGGGCGCGGAGCACGTCGAGCCGAGGCCGCGCCTGCGGCGGGAGCACGAGCTGAGGCACGCCCAGGCCCGCCACGGCGGCCATCTTCGCGAGCCCCTCCTTCACGGCGTCCCGAGGGCGGCTCATGTCACCGGCGTGTCGCGTCGACGCGACGTTGCCGAAGGACAACCCCGCGTAGTTGTGCGTGGGCCCGACCAGGCCATCGAGCTGATGCTCGCGGGACGCGGCGAGCTTCCTACCGGCCGTTGCCGTCATGGCCTGCGTTCTCGCCGCCTTCGCCGTCCAACGCAAGCAGCCGATCGACCCCAACGCTCGGGTGGTGGCTCCTCGCGACGAGCCGCCTTCGCCATCCGACGCAAGCAGCCGCTCGACCCCCGGGGCTCGGGGCGGCGGCCCCTGGCGACGAGCCGCCTTTGCCCTCGGACACGAGCAGCCGAACGACTGGAAGGCGAGGTGGCCTCGCGCGAGCCTCCCATGGGGCTCGGTGGACGATCGCGTCTGCCTCCCTCACGATGTCCTCTCGATGGCGTCGCTCGAGTCCAAGGCGGTCACGCGAATCGATGAGCGCCTCGCCTACGCGCTCGTGCGTGGGGGCCTGGCCGCGACCGCGGGGAGCCTCGTCGTCGAGCTCGTGAGCGAGTCCTTCGCGGGGCGCGAGCTCTCCCTCTCCCTCGCAGCGGTCGGAGGCTCGCTGCTGGTCGGCGCGTTGGTGCAGCGCCTCCGCTCTTGGGTGAAGCGGCCCGGGCGCGTCTCGGTCGAGGCGGGGATCGCTCGCCTCGAGCTCGGGTCCAAGCTCCTGCCGGAGGCGCAGGCCGCCGTGTCTGCAGGGAGCGAGGCGACGCTGCCGCTCGCCTCGCTCGAGCGCGGCTACGTCGAGGTCGACCCCTCGGGAGAAGCGCGCCTCGTCCTGGAGGGTGCGCGGGAGCGCTGGCGGCTCTCCCTCGAGCGACCGGAGGACGCCGAGCCGATCCTGGCGGAGGCCCACCTCGACGCACGACAACGTGCCATCCGCTTCGCGCGTAACGAGTCCGGGAGCCGCACCACGGCGACCATGCTCTCCTTCCTCTTCGCGGGCCCGCTCGCGCTAGGTCCCGCGCTCCTCGTGTGGGCCGAGCGCGGAGATGACGTCGGGGTCGGGTTGGTGGCCGCCGCCGGCGTCGTGATGAGCGCCGCCGCCGGGATCCTCGCGACGACGCGGCTCGAGCCGAGCCCCATCATCGTCGGCGCCGACGGGGTGCGATCGGTCGGGTGGTTCGGGCGGCGCTACCTCGTACGGTACGAGGCGCTCGAGGAGGTCTCGGTCGTCGGTCGGGTGCTGAGGTTGTTCACCTCCGATCAGGTGTACGCGATCGATCTCGGCGACACACCGGCGCCGCGACGAGAGGCCCTGCGTCGCCGCATCGAGGCCGCGTGGGACGCGCAGATCGAGCCCGCCCCCCTCGACTTCCTCGCCCGCGAGGGGCTCGATCCCGAGCGCTGGCGCGAGCGGCTCGCGGGCTTGCTCGGTGGCAGCGAAGGGTACCGCGTCGCGCGCGTGCCGCGGGCGCGGGTCGTCGCGACCCTCGACGACCCGAGCGCCCCGGCCGAGCAGCGCCTCGGCGCGGCGATCGCGCTCACGGCGGCGGGGAGCGAGGACGAACGCCGCCTGGCGCGCGAGCGCGCCGCGCTGCTCGCGAAGAGCGTCGTCGACCCCGCGCTCGCGGAGGCGTTCGAGGAGGTCGCGCGCGGCGCGGTCCGGCGCGAGACCATCGAGCGCGTCGCCTGAGGCCAAGCGCCGGCATCAGCGGACTCGGCGAGGTCCGGCGCGAGGATCGAGCGCGTCGCCGGAGGCCGCGCGTCACGCGTCCGCATCAGCGAGGTCCAGCGCGAGGATCGAGCGCGTCGCCTGAGGCCGCGCGTCGGGCGTCAACGGACGACGGCCCGACCGAACCAGCTCACGCGGATGCCGATGGTGGTCTGGAGTGCGAAGGCGAAGCGGCCGTCCTCGAGCCGCTCCATCCCGTCCTCCTCGCGTGGGACGCGGCTCTTCAGGCCGTAGAGCGTGACGTTCAACGCGAGGCCGAAGGCCTGCGTGAGCTGGACCTTGAGGTCAAAGAGGCCTTGGAGCAGGTGGCGGCGCCGTCGGCCGGGATCGCTCGCGAACCAGTCCAGCGTGAGCTGCGCGGTCACGCTCCGCAGCCCGTTCGTGAGCAGCACCCAGGGATCGATGAAGAGCTGGAAGCCATAACCCGCGAGCGCGGCGCGCTCGTCCGACGCGAGCGCCTCGAGGACCTCGACGCCGCCCAGCGCGCGCAGGCGAAGGTTGGCGTGCAAGCGCCATTGCAGGCCTCCTGCGAAGCGGAAGGTGAGGAAGTGCGCGCGCGGCACGAGCATGACGCTCCCGTCCTCGCCCATCTCCTCGAGCGGTCGTCGCCGCGTGAGCTCGGTGCGCAGGAGGCCTTCGGCCACGAGGTCGGGGACCCAGCGCTCGTCTCGTCGCGCGCGGAAGCCCCGGTAGTTGCCGCTCGTGCGGTAGAGGACCTGGTCGATACCTTCTTCGAAGCCATCGCTCGTCGCGGTCGCGGCCATCGTGTAGACGCTCGTGAGCTGGTTCTCCCACGCGGCCTGCGGATGCAGCGCGTGCCACGCGACGAGCGTGTTGATGCCGAGCTGCAGCTGTCGCGCGTTGACCAGCGGACCCTCTCGGTATTGCGCCTCGTCGCGGATCGCCGACCCGCTGAACGTGAGGTCGCCCTGCGCGCGCAGGGTCCACTCGACGCGCTGCTCCAGGTTCCTCACGGCGTCGCGGGGGTCTTCGTCGCGTGGCACGCCGAGGTGCTCGAGCAGCACCGAGCGGATGCCGAGATCGGTCTCCTGCCAGTCCGGTCCCTGGGGCAAGAGGCCCTCACCGCCCTGCGCCAAGAAGCGGTTGGTCACGACTCGATAATGCGACTGCAGCTCGAGGGGTCGCCCGAGCACCTTGATGACCTCGTTCGCGGCTCGCGCGTTCTCGATCGTGAGGCCCAGCGCGAGCAGCGCGCGTCGGTTGTCCGCCATCGCGCGGGCCGCGTCGCGCAGCCAGATCGCGCTCACGCTCGCCGCGACGACGGGCTCGTCGTAGCGGACCGCGACGACCGCGTCGCTCGCCGTGAGCACGCCCTCGCGCGCTGGCACCCAGCGCCGGTCGATGGCGTCCGCGTTCAGCAGCGCGACGTCCGCGCGCGTCCGCTGGCGCAGGATGCTCTGGACGAGCGTCGTCAAGCCCGCGGCGTCGATGGCACGCTCGCTCGTGAGCCGCCCGCCCGGCAACACCTCCCCGTGCGCGTCGCAATACGCCGCGCCGACGCGCTGGTTGAAGGTGATGAAGGGGGCCGCCGGGACCGCGTCGCCCACCGCCGTGGCGAAGATGTCGAGCGCGCCGGTGTCTTGGTTGTTGCGGAGCCTCAGCTCGACCGCGCTCCGCGGCGGCGCGGACGCGATCGCGGGGCGATAGGTCATCGGCCGCGCGAAGAGCGGTTGCCCGCTCCCGCGCGCTACGAACACGACGTCCGGCCGCGCCGCGTCCTCGAGCTCGCTCGTGAGGGCGAGCACCTTCGCGGAGCCTTCGGCTTCGGTGCCGAGGTCGATCGTCGCGACGACGACCGTCGCGCCGCGTGCCCTCGCGGCGACCACGTCGCGCGCGAGCGCCGCCGCGATGGGCTCGAATCGGAGGCCGAGGATGCGGTCGGGGGCGACGCGTGTCGTCGCGTCGGGGTCGACGTACGAGAGGAGGGCGATGCGCTGCTCGCCCCGGCGCGCGATCGCGATGCCGCGATCGCCGGTGAGCATGGCCTCGCAGACCGCGTGGCCGCCTGGGCTGCAGCGCAGGTTCGAAGCGATGGTGGGGATGCCGCGGTCGCGGAGCGCGCGCACGCGCGAGAGCAGGATCTCTCGCGGATCACCGAGGTCCGCCTCGGAGAAGGAGAGCGCGTGGTAGCCGAGCGACGCGGCGAGCTCGGCGAGCGCGGTGGGATCGTGGCGCGACGCGAAGCGGGCGACGCCGTGCCGCGCGAAGAGCCCGCCGGTGTCGATCAAGAGCAGGTGGTTGCCGAAGAGTCCCCAGATGTCGCGCGCCGCGAAGGGGCCCGGGTCGAGCGTCAAGTCGCCATCGCAGACAGGGCGGGCGAAGTCGCCATGGACGCGGCCCGTCGCGATGATGGTCGCCACGCGCTCGAGGCGTGGCGTCGCGGCGTCGATGGCCGAGAGCCGGAGCGGCGGCGGAGGAGGGGGAGAGGGGGGCGGCGGAGGGCTGGCCGCGCGGCCCGTCGTTCGAGGTTGTTCCTCGAACGGGTTCTCCGGAAGCTGCGCGCTCGCGGAGCTCAGGAGCCACGTCAGCGCGAGCGAGAGCGTGAGGCCACGAGTCGCCATCCGATGCGGACGAACCCTGGGCGACGGTCGGGTCCCTGTCCAGCTTCCTCAGAGGGGATGTCGCGAGCCCTCCACAGAGCGCGCGACGGTGTCCACTCCGCTCGCGCCGCGTCGTCCGATCGGGCGGAGGCGTCAGTTGCTGCTGCGCTGCACCCGCCGGAAGGGGTGCAGGAAGGTGGCGAGCGCGTTGCCGCTGCGCGTCGACATCCACAGGCGCCCTTGGCCGTGGAAGCGGCAGACGAGCCCCTCGCCGCCGAGGAAGAGCGACTTCAGCCCGCCGACCTTGGTCACGGTGTAGTCGAGGCCGCTCGTGAAGCCGACGATGTGGTTGTTGTCGCAGATGTACCCGGCGGGGCCGACGTCGACGGCGTGGATGCCGCCGTAGGCGTTGAAGAAGAGCGGGCCGTGGCCGGTGCACTTCAACAAGAAGAAGCCCGTGCCGCTGAAGAAGCCCTTGGCGCCGCCCCATTTGCTGTCGAGGGTCACGGTCGGGGCAGAGGCGAGGTAGGCGCCGCTGTTGAGCATCACCTCGTAGCTGCCGTTCATCTCGAGCGCGACGAGGTCGCCCTCGGGGCCTGGCGCGATCCACAGCTCTTGCCCGGGCTGGGTGGCCGTGAAGGTGTTCTGGAAGAGGCTCTCGCCGCCGAGGAGCTTGCGCTTGGCGGCCGCCATGAGGCCGCCCTGCATCTGGGTCTTCATGTCGATGGCGGAGTGTCGCGCGACCATCGCGGCGGACTCGACGAGCATCTGCTCGCCGGGCTGATCGAAGCCGATGCGGACCATGCCGAAGTCGGGGGTGTCGAGGAGCTCGTATCGCATGGGTCTGCCTCAGCCGCGACGAGGGGGGAGCAGGCGGCCCATCATCGAGCCGTACTCTGCGGGGTTGCGTGTCTGGATCCAGATGCGGCCCTGGCCGCGGAAGTGACAGACGAGGCCCTCGCCGCTCAAGAAGCTCGCGATCCAGCCGCTGCCGCTCTTACCGACGCTGTACTCGAGCGTGGCGTCCCAGGCCACGAGGTGCCCGGTGTCGATCACGATGCTGCCGTCACAGACCAGCTCCTGGATGCCGCCGAACGCGCCGACGATCACCTGGCCGGGCTGCGGCGACGTGGCCTTGAGGACGAAGACGCCCTCGCCCGCGAAGAAGGTCTTGAAGCCTCCGACCTTCGTGTCGCACTGCACCCAGGGCGAGCTCGCGATGTAGCTGGTGCTCTGGATGAAATACCCAGCCTGCGTCATGTCCAGCGTCGCCATGTCGCCGCAGAGCGAGTGCGCGAGCAGGACCTCCCCTTGGCCGTTCTGCGCCGTGAAGGTGTTCTGGAAGAAGGACTCGCCCCCGAACATGCGCTTGAGGCCGCCCATCACCCCGCCGGTCGCGGCGGTCTCCATGTGGACGTTCGTGGACATGCCGACCATCGCGCCCGACTCGGCGCGGATCGCCTCTCCATGCTCGAGAACGACCCGAGCCATCGCTTGGGCCGGACGGAAACCAATGTCGATGTGCATCGCAGACCTCGCTCACTTGCTCGGGAAGAGGGGGGTGATCCAGTCGACCAGCGCGCCGAGGTTGCGGGACTGGATGTAGACGCGGCCTTGGCCGTTGAACTCGCAGACGAGGCCCTCGCCCGACGCGAAGAAGCCCATCGCGCCGCCGCCGGGGGAGCGGATCGTGAAGTCGAGGTTGCCCTCGAAGCCGACGAGGTGTCCGTTGTCGACGATGAAGGGGCCGTTGACGTCGATGGCGTGGATGCCGCCGTAGCTCGTGAACCAGAGGTCGCCGTGGCCTGAGATCCGCAGGAAGAACGCGCCCTCCTTGGCGAGCAAGCTCTTGAGGCCGCCAAACTTCATGGACATCTCCACCGGCCCCGCGCTCGCGAGGTAGGCGCCCGTCGAGAGCGTGATCGTCTCGCCCGCGAGGCGCCGGTGGCTGATCTGGCCGGCCGTGGTCGGCGCGACCCAGACGCTCCCCCCTTGGGCGCTCGAGAAGCGGTTCACGAAGAACGTCTCGCCGCCGATGATCTTGCGGATGAAGGCGACGAAGAACGCCTTGATCTTCTGCCACACGCCCGCGGACGGGGAGGCGTTCATCTTCACCTCCATGCCGACCTGCGAGTTGCGGGCGACCATCGCGCCGGCCTCCGCGACGACCGTCTGACCCGGCTGCAGGTCGATGCGGAGCATCGCGAACGAGGGGCCGTGCGTGATCTCGTGCGGGGGAGTCGGACCCGGGGCGACCGGACCGGGCGCGGCGGCGGGCTGGGGGGTAGGGGCGGGCTGCATCGGCGGTGAGCTAACGTCAACTCCGCGGCGAACACAAGATGGCGCGTGCGGCCGCCACGAAGCCCCCCGCTGGCGTGCAGCGCAGGAGATGGGGTGGCCGTCCACCTCGCGTCAGGCGGAACCCGTTGACCGGGCGGCCCCGCCCGCCGATGCTTGTTCGGTGCTGATTGGGCCCACCAATTTCGGCCCCTACGAGCTGCTGGAACGCATCGGAATGGGTGGAATGGCGGAGGTCTTCCTCGCGCGGCAGCGTGGCGAGGAGGGCTTCGAGCGACTCGTCGCCATCAAGCGCATCCTCCCGCACGTCTCGGAGGATCCGGACTTCGTCCGGATGTTCATCGACGAGGCGAAGATCGCGGTGCAGCTCTCGCACCCACACGTCGCGCAGATCTACGACCTCGGCCGCGAGGACGACGTCTACTTCATCGCCCAGGAGTACGTGCACGGCCGGGACATGGGGGCCATCGCAGAGCGTCAAGCCACCGCCGGCGTGCCCCTGCCCATCCCGCTCGTGCTCTTCGTGGCGATGCGCGTCTGCGAGGCGTTGGCGCACGCCCACGAGGCCACGGCGCCGGGGGGACAGCCGCTCGGGCTGATCCACCGCGACGTCTCCCCTTCGAACATCCTCGTCTCCTTCGAGGGCGGCGTGAAGGTGATCGACTTCGGCCTCGCGAAGGCTGCGGGGCGGCTCGTCACCACGCAGGCCGGCGTCGTGAAGGGGAAGCTCGCGTACCTCTCGTCGGAGCAGGCGCGCGGGATGCCGATCGACAGCCGGAGCGACCTCTTCAGCCTCGGCACCTGCCTCTTCGAGTGGCTCACGGGCGAGCGCCTCTTCCTCCGCCGCAACGACATGGAGACCGTCGTCGCGGTGCAGCAAGCGTCCGTGCCGCCGCTCCGCGCGATTCGCGGAGACATCCCTCCGGCGCTCCAGTCGATCGTCATGCGGGCGCTGCAGCCCGATCCCGATCGCCGCTTCCAAGCGGCGCAAGAGATGCACGACGCGATGCTCGCTTTCACGTACGAGCATCGGCTCGTCATGAAGCGGCGCAGCGTCGGCGAGTACGCGCGCTCGCTCTTCCCCGAGGCGATCCTCGACGAGCCCCTCCCGATGGACGATCCGCGCCGCGACACGACTCCGTCGAGGCCGGACGCGTTGGTCGCCGCGCGGGCGCACGCGCACGTGCCCGATGCCGACGAGTGGATCGAGAGTGAGCTCGTGAGCGAGGACGACTCCAGCCCGGCCTACCCGCTGCCAGACGAGCGCGCGTTCGAGGAGGTGAACGACCCGTCCGAGTGGCGCGCGAGCGATTGGCACGCGAGCGACCACGCCAGCAGCTGGGGGGAGGGCGTCTGGGAGCCCGAGCCGCTGCCGTACGGCGACTCCGAGCGGCCGTCGTACGACGCGCCCCCGCTCGGCGACGACGCCGTACCGGTGCCCGACGACGACGTGATCGAGGTGACGACGACGGCGACCGGCGACCGCGCGCGTGTGCTGCTGCGCCCCGGCGCGCTCGCGCGGCCCGCGGAGGCGCGCTTCGACGACGCGACGCCGCCGACGAACGAGGAGGGCTTCGCGACCGAGCGACCGGGCTCTCCGGAGGCGACCCCGGAGGTGCGGGTCCCTGCGCCGCCCCGGGCCGTCACCTTCGAGGACACGACCTTCCCCGACCGCGACGAGGGCCTGGCGTTCGACGACACGACGATGCCCTACGCGGGTCAACGGCTCGACGAGCTCCTCGCGGCCGCGATCGCGACCACGCCGGGCGACCGCGTGGCCCGGCACGAGCGCGTCGTCGAGACCGTCGAGTCCGCTCCCGTCGAGGCCGTGACGTCTGCGGGCACCTACGCCTTCGACGACGACTTCGACGACGTCACGAAGGTCAACGTCGACCCTATCGACCCGCTCGGCCCGGACGACGGCGACCGCTGATCCGCGAATCGCGCCGTCGCTCTGGCGGTCATGGGCACGGATCGGCCGTCGTGAGCGGCGTTCGCCCTCATTCGGGGGAGCGCCGCCGCGCGACGCGCGATAGGGTTCACTTCGTGCGCTTCCTTCACTTTGCTCGTGTCCTCTTCCTCTCCACCGCGACCTCCCTCGTGCCCGCCTGCGGCGACGACGACGGGCCCGCCGACGCTGCGACCGACGCGGGCGGCGCGGGTGATGCGTCCGCCGACGCGGGGCCGACCGGCGATCGGTGGGTCACTCCCGCGTGCGAGTCCCCCGCCGGACCCTTCGCGCCGCTCTCGACGCGCTGCAACCAGATGGTGGACGCGGACGGGCGGGTCGCCATCCTCCGGGGCGTGAACGCGCGCGTCGAGGGCATCTTCGACGTCACCTTCGACGACGGCCGCGAGCGATTGCAGCCGCTCGCGGACTTCGAGGCAGAGGACGCGACGCAGATGCGCGCGTTCGGCCTCAACGTGCTGCGCCTCCCCATCAACTGGTCCGCGGTCGAGCCCGAGGACACGGATCCGCCGACGTACGTCGACACCTACCTCGACGAGGTCGCGCGCGTCGTCGAGCTCTGCCGCGCGGCCGGGGTGCTCGTGCTGATCGACTTCCACCAGGACGCCTACTCGAAGGAGATCGGCGAGGACGGGGCCCCGCTCTGGGCGATCCAGCCGCCCCCCGACGAGCTGCTCGAGGGGCCCCTCACCGATCTCACCGAGCGGCGCCTGTCGGGGCAGGTCCTCCGCGCGTTCCGCACGTTCTTCGGCGACGACGAGCCTGGCCCCGCGCTCCGCGCGCGCTTCGCGGCGATGGCGGCGCATGTCGCGGGGTACTTCGCGGACGACGGCAACGTCGTCGGCTACGATCTCTACAACGAGCCCATCGGCAGCGACGACGAGGTGCTGCGCCTGAACGTGCTCGTCGCGGAGGCGATCCGGGCGGTGAGCCCGCAGCTCGTCTTCTTCGAGCCGCCGGTGGTCGCGCGGAACCTCACGGATCGCTCGCGGACCCCCACGGCGCCGTTCCCCGTGCCTGGCGCGGTCTACGCGCCCCACGTCTACACGCTCTCGTTCATCGGGTCGGAGGAAGAGCGGCGGAACATGACGCGTGAGCGGCTGCTCACCGGCAACCGCAGCGCCGCGCGGGAGGCGGTCGCTTGGGGCACGCCGCTCTTCATCGGCGAGTACGGCTACGACCCCGCCGGGATCCGCGCCGCCGACTACTACCTCTTCCAGCTCGACCTGCAGGACGAGCACACCGCGGGCTCCGCGGTCTGGCTCTGGAAGGAGCAGAGCCAGGACCGCTGGGGCTTCTTCGACGAGACCGAGGACGGCGGCTGGACCGTCCGCTCCGAGATGGTCGCGATCTTCGACCGGCCCTATCCGGAGCGCATCGCCGGCTGGCCCGAGGGGTGGCGCTGGGAGCTGGACGAGGCGCGCTTCACGCTGCGCTACATGGGTGACGCGAGCGTGTCGGCGCCCACGCTCCTCCACTTGCCGGCCGGCGAGTGGTCGATCACCTGCGACGGCGAGGGCGTGGAGACGACGCGCGACACGCTCGGCCGGGTGGAGGTGCCCTGCGTCGGCGTCGGCGCGCACGAGGTGATCGCCGCGCGTCGATGAGCCGCGCGGCCGCTCAGCGAGGGACACGTGGGCGCCGTTGCCGTGCGTCGATGGCCGCTCAGCGAGAGACACGTGCGCCGTCGCCGCGCGTCGCTGAGGCGCGGAGCCGACGCCGCTCAGCGAGGACGCCGTTGCCGTGCGTCGCTGAGGCGCGCGGCCCGTCGAGCCCCTCTGCGAGGGCGCCGTTGTCGTCCGTGGCTGAGGCGCGCGGTCCGTCGCGAGCCGCCGCTCAGCGAGGGCGCCGGGCACGTGGGCGGCGTCGCGTCCGCGCCGGCTCGGGCGCCGGCTCCTCGCTCGCGGGCTCGGCCGCGTCGTCGACCCCGTGCTCGGCCGCGTCGTCGGCGGCCTCCTCGGCTGCGTCCTCGGTCGGCTCCGCGGCGACGGGCTCCTCGATCTCGGCGTCGGGTGCCTCGACCTCGGGCGCGTCGGGCGCGAGGCGGGCCTCGTCGGGGTTCGCCTCGAGCCAGGCGGCGAAGCCCTGCAGCAGCGCGCGGTGGAAGGCGTCCGCGACGCGCTCGTAGCCCGAGGGCGTCATGTGGCGGAGGTCACCGGACGCCAGCCGCAGCCGCAGCCAACGGCCGATCGCGCCGTCTCCGCCCATGGCCGCGAAGGTGTCGAAGAAGGCGCAGCCCTCCGCCTCCGCGGCGGCGCGCTGCGCCTCCACGATCAGCGGGATGTTCGGCATCGTCACGATGCGCCCGCGGCTGTCGCGCTCGCCCTGATCGAGCGGCGAGAAGACGAGGCAGCCGAGGTCGTCGCGGCCACCGCGCATGCGCGCGATGACCTCCCGATACTCCGCCTCGTATCGCTCGCGCGTGAGGTTGTCTGGCGCCTCGTTGCCACCGAAGCCGAGCACGACGAGGTGCGTGCCTCGCATGGCGATCTGCCGGGCGACGTGCTCGGCGTCGAAGTTCAGCAGCCGGGCAGCGCGCGCGCCGACGAGCCCGAGCGAGTCGTAGACGACGCCGGGACCCTCTCGCTCGAGCGCGACGCCGTAGAGCCGCGGCTGTCCGCCACCCGCGAAGCGCAGATCCAGGGTGTGCGGGCCGTCCTCAGCCGTGACGTGCAGCACGTCGTCCTCGGGGGTCGCGCCGCGGGTCGAGAAGACCACCCACTCCCCGTCGTCGAGGCGCCACGCCATGTCCCCGCCGCGCTCGTGGCGCTGGAAGTAGATCGAGAAGCGCGAGACCGAGCCGCCGACCGAGCCGCGCTCGGCGGTGCCGAAGTGCGCGGTCGCGCCCGGACGCGCGCGATATTGGATGCCGCCGAAGCCGTACCAGCCGCTCGAGTCGTGGTTGCGCGTGATCTCGCGCAGCTGCCACGCCTCGCTCGCCCGGTGCGTCACGTCGCGGTGCCGGTAGGGCAGGTAGCCCTTCGCGACGAGGATGAAGCCGTGCCCCGCGTCTCCGAACCGCCGCTGCAAGCGGCGGCGCATCGTGGCGGTGATGTGATCGGTCGCGATGCTCGAGTCGCCCCAATGCGAGATCCGCGTGACGGCGCCAGGCTCGCGGCGGGCGGTGCGCGCGAGCTGCGCGTAGAAGGGCGCCATGCCGCGACCGGTCGGATCCTCGATCGCGACGGGGGCGTCCTCGTACTCGCTAGGGGAAATGCGCAGGCGCGGCCCCTCGGGGGTCTCGTCGATCACCGGCGCGACGACTTCGTCTCCGTCGTCGTCGTCGGGCTCGACCGTGGCGCGAGGGCGGGCAGCGCCGGCGGTGCCACCGAACGCGTAGGCCTCGTCGGCGGGCTCGAAGAGGCTCGACAGAGGGATCGGATCGCCTGGGGTCCACGGCCGGAACCGATGCAGCCAAGGGATCACGTAGGTCAGCGCGGCGACGAGGGAGAGCGCCAGCGCGACCTGGGCGAGGTGCCGGAGCGCGCGCGCTGACTCGGCGTCGGCGTTGGCGTCGGTCGGCGCGTCGAGGCCTCCACTCGTGCTCGGGGAGGGCGTCGTGACCTCGGAGCTCGCCGCGCCGTCGCCGACGGGCTCGCCCGACGCGAGCCGTGCTTCTTCGTCGTCGCGCCGCACGTCGGAGCGGCCCCCGCGCTGCGGCTCCGCGCGGTCCGCGTCGCGCGGGTCGCGCGTCGCCGCGTCGCGGGTGGCGCGCTCGCGGGAGGCTCGGCGGCTCTTGGGCGGACGGGTCATCAGAACTGGAAGTAGATGTACGGCACGACCTCGGACGAGGCGACCAGGCTGAGGAGGCCCGCCGCGAGCGCGAGGGCGAGTCCCTGGGCGGGGGCGGGTAGGCGGATGAAGAACGCCTCGACGCTGCGGAACCATCTCGCGGGCGCGAAGTGCGCGGCGAAGGTGGCGAACAACATCAGCCAGAGCCCCCAGGTGATTTGCAGCACCGAGGTCGCGGTCGCCAGCTGCTCGGGATCGAGACCCGGTCCCGTGAGGTGTCGCCAGAGCAGCGCGGCGCCGCCGGTGATTCGGTCGGCGACCGCCTCGGCGTTCTCCATGCTGCTCGCGCGGAAGAGGATGCGGCTGAAGACCACGAACTGGAGGCAGAGGAAGACCTTGCCGACGTGGATCGCGACGGGATCGCGGCGCTCCTCCCCTCGGCCAACCTTCTTGGGCCGGCGCCAGCGCAGCACGAAGCGATGCAGCACCATCGCGCCCGCTTGTAGCAGCGCGTACCAGAAGAAGATGGTGAAGTTCTGCCACCAGCCGTGCCAGATGCCGACGAGGAACATCGTGAGGCCGAGGTTGAAGTAGGCGCGGATCGGGCCGACGCGAGATCCGCCGAGCGGGAAGTAGAGGTAGTCCCGCAGCCAGCGGCTCAGGGTCATGTGCCAGCGGCGCCAGAAGTCTGCGGGGCTGGTCGCTTGATAGGGGCGCTCGAAGTTCTCGGGGAGGTCGAGGCCCATCAGCATCCCCGAGCCCCGCGCGACGTCGGTGTACCCGCTGAAGTCGCAGTAGAGCTGCATCGTGAAGCCGTAGAGGCCGACGACGACCTCGACGCCCGAGTACATCTCCGGCTGATCGAAGACGCGATCGACCAGGTTGAGCGCGAGGTAGTCGGCGATCGCGAGTTTCTTCACGATGCCCGTCGCGATGAGGAAGAGCCCGCGGCTGACGCGCTCGGCGTCGACCCGCGCGCGCGACTCGAGCTGCGGCAAGAGCTCGCTGGCGCGCACGATCGGGCCGGCGACGAGCTGCGGGAAGTACGTCACGAAGGCCGCGAAACTGATGAAGGAGCGGGCAGGACGGAGGGTGCCGCGGTAGATGTCGATCGTGTAGGAGAGCGTCTGGAAGGTGTAGAAGCTGATCCCGACCGGCAGCGCCGCGCGCAGGAGCGGGAGGCTCGCGTCGAGGCCGAGACCCTGGAGGGCCTCGCCGATCTCGAGCGCGAAGAAATTGTAGTACTTGAAGGTGAAGAGCAGGCCGAGGTTGCCGGTCAGGCTCACCGCGAGCCAGGCGCGCCTCGCGCGCGCGGACGTCGCTCGGTGGATCCGAGCCCCCGCGACGAAGTCGAGGGTGGTGGATCCCAAGATGAGGAGCAGGTACTTGGCGTTCCACGCGGCGTAGAAGACGCAGCTCGCCGCGAAGATGAAGCCGAGGCGCTCGAGGAAGCTCGTGACGCGGCGCCGCTCGAGCGCCGCGAGCGCCCACCAGGTCGCGACCGCGAGGCTCAGGAAGAGCAGGTAGTCGAGGCTGTGGAAGAGCATGCGGCCGCCGGGACGGCCGCGTGATAGCGCTTGAAGCGCCAGTGTCGAACGGGCCGGCTCCCGAGGGGCGGCGCGGACGACGAGCGCGGACGACGAGCGCGGACGACGACCGCAGACGACGATGTGTGGCTCAGACCTGCATGGTCTTCCACCCGCCCCGCCGCAGCTCGGCGACGAAGGCGAGCGTGAGGAGCTGGCGGTAGACGATCTGAGCGACCCAGATGGCCACGAGGCCGAGCCCGAGCACGGGGCCGACCAGCCACGCGGCGGGCAAGAAGAGCAGCCACTGCGCGGAGGTCGAGATGAGCATCACGCGCTTGGTCGCGCCCGCGCCGACCATCGCGTTCATCAGCACCGTGCCGACGGTGTCGAGCGCCAAGAAGAGCGCGACGAGGCGCATCGGCCAAGCCGCGAGCGCGAGCGTCGCGGGGTCGTGGAGGAAGATCCGCAGGAGCAGCTCGGGGGCGAGGATGGCGGGGACGGAGAGGAGCCCGACGACCGTCGACGCGAGGCGCACCACGTCCCAGATCCAGCGCTCCGCGTCCTCGGGGTCGCGCCGGCCGAGCGCCTGACCGACGAGCGAAGCGGCGGCCAGCCCGAAGCCCAGGCCGGGGAGGATCGCGACGAGCATCAGGTCGAGGATGACCTTGCTGGCGGCGAGCTCCGAGGTCCCGACGCGCCCGATGATGCTCATCAAGACCGTCATCCCTCCGGCGAAGAAGAGCTGCTGCAGGCCCGAGGGGGTCGACACCCGGATCATCGTGCCGAGGGTGTCGCGGTCGGGCAGCGCGCGGAGGAAGCCCGCGCCGCGCGCGTGCTTCAGGCCGAGGCCGAAGTAGCAGAGGGTGCCGAGCCAGGTCGCGATGGCCGACGCGAGGCCAGCCCCCGTCGCGCCGAGCGCCGGGGCGCCGAGGTTGCCGTAGATCAGCACCCAGTTGAGCGTGATGTTCGCGACGTGCATCACGACGAGCGTGCTCATGTAGAGCATGCTCCGGTCGATCGCGTTCCAGTAGCCGCGGAACGAGAAGTTGATGCCCATCGCGGCCATCGCGATCAGCCGCACCTGCAGATAGGGCGTGCCGTCGCGGAGCACCGCGGGGTCGTCGTTGACGAGCGCGAAGAGGTGGGGCGCCAGGCCGATGAGCGCGATCGACAGCGGCACCCCGACGCAGACCGCGAGCACGATGCCGCCGTTGAGCGGCACGGCGGTCTCCTCGGGCCGCGCTTCACCGACGCGGCGCGAAGCCATCGCCTGCACCCCCGCCGAGAGCCCGAGGATGAACGCCGTCAGCAGGAAGTTGAGGAACGACCCGAGCCCGACCGCGGCGAGCGCGACGTCCCCGAGGCTCGCGACCATCCCCGTGTCGACGAGGTTGAGCACGTTCTGCGAGACCATGCCGCCGCAGATCGGCAACGCGAGCCGGAGGATCCGGCGTCGCCGCTCGCGCGCGTCGGTGATGCGCCCGGCCGCCGCGCGACCGAGCGAGGCGGGAGGAGGCGCGCTCATGACCCTCGGAGCTCGAGGTGGAGCACGGGCTCCTCGTCGGCGGGCTCCTCGTCCGCTTCGCGCGGCGCCTCGTCTCGCGTTTCGTCGGTGCGGGGCGCCGAGCGGAGCATCAACTCGAGGGCGTCGCGCACGCGCGAGAGCCGACCCGTCGCCTCGAGGTCCGCGTGCTCTTCCCAGATCTCGGAGCGCGCGTCGCCGACGCGGAGCTTCAGCCACGCGCGGGCGCGCGTGAGGCCGGGGTCGGGGAGGTCGTCGGCGGCCTCCTGAGCCCAGCCGCGGAGGTCGCGCACGAGACGGAGCAACGAGAGGACGGCGCCTTCGTCGACCTGGTACGCGGCGGTCTCTGCGGCGTCGTCGCTCGGCGTCCCGTCGAGCGAAGGGTCGGCGGCGGCGAAGCCAGGCCGCCAGACGCGGCGCACGACCCGGCCGTCTCCCGTGACGACGATCTCGCGCGCGCCGAGCGCGGCGCCACCGCGCTCCTCCCACCGCAGCTCGAAGTCAGCGGGCGCGCGCTCCCGGGCGCCGTCGAGCGCGCGCTGCATCGGGTGGGCACACGACGCCAAGGCGATGCAGAGGAGGAGCGTTCGCACGGCGGATGCTTACCACAGCGCGGCGCAGCGCGCTCAACGCCGCGCGCGTGGTGGGTCACGACGGTCCGAGCTGACGCGTGGGGCGAGGGACGCCCGCGTAGCCGGTGAACGTGAGGGGCGAGCGTGGTGGTCGCGGTGGTGGGTCGCGATGGCTGGTGTGGTCGCTCAAGGGGCGTCCGCGCGCTCCGTGAACGTGAGGATGACCCGTACCCGGCCTGGGGATGCGCCCTCGTAGCGCGCCCGCCCGAGCGCCTGGGTCACGCAACGTGGGCCGCGATCGTCGGCCACGGTGTTGCGCCGCACCGTGGCTTGGCCACGACCTCCGCGCGCGAGCCGCAGGTCGATCTCCATCTCGCCGGCGGGCGATTGCCTCCTGGCGGCCTTGCGGCGGCAGTCGAGAAGCGCGGGGATGGTCGCGCGGATCGTCCGATGGACGGCCTGGAGCTGCGCGTCGTCCGCGCCGACGACGCGGAAGGAGATGAGGCCGTCGGGGGTGCCGCCGCGCGCCTCGCGCTGCCCGTCGGCGCTCGTGGTCACCTCGGCCGTGTCTTCGACCGCGCGGCGCTCGCGCGTGCGCTCGACGCCGTCGGCGGCGCTGTTGTCGAAGTCCAGGACGACGAAGGCCGAGCCGGGGGGCCGCAGCGAAGCGTAGTTCGCGGCCCGCAGCGCGCGCAGCACGCACGTCGTGAGGGGGCGATCGTTCAGCTCGTCGCGCGCGACCTCCACGCGACCGCCGCCGGGTCGGAGCTCGATGTTGAGGCGCAGCCGGCCGCGGACGGTCGGCGACTGCTCGGTGCGCTCGCGATAGCAGCGGCGGACGTCGCCGATCTTGCTGCCGACGACCGCGCCGATCTCGCCGAGCTTGACGGAGCCCGTCGCGGGGCCGCTCTCGAGCGACATGCGCACGTCGGCGGTCGCGGTGATGCGCGCCTCGCCTTGCTCGATGTTCTGCGCGGCGGCGAGCGCGGGCAGGGCGAGGGGCAGCGCGAGGACCAGGGCGAAATGGGGTCGGCGGAGGGTCACGATCGACATGATGCCGGATGGGACGCGCGGGTGCGGTGTTTTGTTCGCCGCGCGCTCTGCGCACCCGCGGTGCCTCGCCCGCCTCCCTTGGGCGCTCTCTCGGGGCCAAAGTCCCGAGCGCCTCGACGTCGCGCTCGACGCGCATCGGCTCGTCCTTCCGGCGAGTCTCGAGCGCCGCGCGAGGCTGCTCACGTGTGGGGGTTGACCCCAGGCGTGTCAGCGCGTTTGGTCGCGCGCGCTCGCGCACCAGCGCGGCAAGGAGATTGGAATGAACATCCAAGGCGCATCAGTGCTCGTGACCGGAGGCGCCTCCGGGCTCGGCGAGGCCACCGTGCGGAAGCTCGTCTCGCAGGGGGCGAAGGCCGTCATCGTCGACATGAACGTCGAGAAGGGCGAGGCGCTCGCCAAGGAGCTCGGCGCGGTCTTCGTGAAGACCGACGTCTCGAAGGCCGACGAGGTCCAGGCCGCCGTCGCGGCAGCGAAGGGGCTCGCGCCGCTCCGCGTCGCCGTGAACTGCGCGGGCGTCGGCTGGGCGGCGCGCACGCTGAAGAAAGACGGCACGCCGCACGACTTCGACCTCTTCAAGAAGGTCATCGAGGTCAACCTCGTGGGCACCTTCAACGTGCTCCGCCTGGCGGCGAGCGCGATGAGCACCAACGAGCCCGTGCGTGGCGAGCGGGGCGTCATCGTGAACACCGCTTCGATCGCGGCGTTCGATGGCCAGATCGGCCAGGCGGCGTACGCGGCCTCGAAGGGCGGGGTCGTCGGGATGACCCTCCCCGTCGCCCGCGACCTCGCGCCGCTCGGCATCCGCGTGATGACGATCGCGCCGGGGACCTTCGACACGCCGATGCTCGCGGGCCTGCCCGAAGAGGTCCGCGCCGCCCTGGCCGCGGGCATCCCGAACCCGGCGCGGCTCGGCGATCCGGCGGAGTACGGCGCGCTCGTCGCGCACATCGTCGAGAACGGCTACCTCAACGCCGAGGTGATCCGGCTCGACGGCGCGCTCCGCATGCCGCCCAAATGAGGGAGCGCCGCCCGCGACGGCCTCCGCCAGCGGCGGAGGCCGCGCGGAGTGGGCGGCGCCGCCAAGCGTTGCGTGAGGTTGGAACATCGTTGCGTCAGAGCAACGGTCGTGGGCATGCTGCGCGCGGCATGGAGAACACGGACCTCAACGAGATCTCGACGTTCGTGCGGGTCGTCGAGTCGGGGGGCTTCAGCGCGGCGGCGGATGAGCTCAGTCTGCCGAAGTCGACCATCAGCCGCCGCGTCGCGCGGCTCGAAGAGCGGCTCGGCGTGCGCCTGCTCGAGCGGACGACGCGTCGAATGCGCCTCACCGAGGCCGGCCAGGCTTATTTCGATCAGGTCGTCGGTCCGATCGCCTCGATCTTGCGCGCCTCGATGGCGGCCGAGGAGCAACAGGACGTCCCGCGAGGCCTCTTGCGCATCACGGCGCCCGTGGACATCGGCACGGCCATCCTGGGAGACCTCCTCGTCGCCTTCTGTCGCCTCTACCCCGAGGTGGACGCGCACGTCGAGCTCACGGGGCGCGTCGTCGATCTGGTCGGCGAGGGCTTCGACGTCGCGTTCCGGGCCGGCGAGCTCCAGGACTCTTCCCTCGTCGCGCGAAAGCTCGGCACCACGGAGATGGGCGTCTTCGCCAGCCCCGCGTACGCAGAGGCGCACCGCGCGGTCGCGCACCCGCGCGACCTGCGCTCGCATCCCTTCGTCGGGCATGCCTCGATGACGCCGCAGGGGCGGGTGCACCTCGAAGGCCCAGACGGTGAGGTGGCCGACGTCGAGGTGCGCGCGGTGATCTCGGGCAACGACTTCATCTTCGTCCGCCGCGCGCTCATCGCAGGCGGCGGCTTCGGCCTGCTCCCCCGCACTTCGGCCCAGGAGAGCGTCGCTCGCGGCGAGCTGGTGCGGATCCTCCCCGCGTGGTCGAAACGAGGCGGCGGGCTGCACCTCGTCCACCCGAGCGCACGCTTCATGCCCGCGAAGACCCGGGCGTTCCTCGACTTCGTGATCGAGCGCCGCGACTCGTTGGGAATCGGATAGCAGCGTCCCGATCGCGCACCCGCAGCCCCCCGGCCCCGCTCCCAGCGCTCAGCTCGCGCGTTTGCGGCAGTCGCCGCAGATCCCGTACAGCTCGTGGATGTGACGCTTGAGCTTGAAGCCGTGTCGGGCGGCGATCTCGTCCTGCAGCGCCTCGATCTTCTCGTTCTCGAACTCGACGATCGTGCCGCACTCGAGACAGATGAGGTGGTCGTGGTGCTCGTCTTCGACGGCGATCTCGTAGCGGCTGACGCCGTCGCCGAAGTGACGCTCGTAGGCGAGCCCGCTGTCCTTGAGCAGCTTGAGCGTCCGATACACGGTCGCGTAGCCGATCTTCGGGTCGCGCTCGCGCACCAGCCCGAGCAGCTCTTCGATGGAGAGGTGCCCGCTGGAGCGGAAGAAGACGTCGGTCACGGTGCGCCGCTGGGACGTCGAGCGCAGCCCGTTTCGGTCCATGTACGAGTCGAGCTTCTCGTTGAGCTCGTCGAGGGTCGCGTCGTCGACGCCGTTTTCGCTGTCCTGACCGGTCACGGTGCTCATCTCGCCCCCACCCACGTACGATGGGCCACCGGGCGACCACGCCGCCCAGCCCTCTTCCGCTTGTAAGGTAGCATGACCCGACCGTCCACCCCTCGACCGCGGCGCGTCTACGAAGGCGAAGAGCCCCCCGATCGTGTCCTGCGCGTGATCGTCCCCGTCGCGATCTTTCTCTTGGTCGTCGCCGCTTGGACCGCCGAGCGGGGCCGCGTGACTCATGATCTGCAGATCGTCGCCCCGACGGAGGTCGCGCCTGGCGCCACGATCCCGCTGCGCCTCACGGCGCTCGACCTGCGCGAGGTCCGACCGCGTTTCCTCGAGGGCTCGGCGCCATCCGTCAAGCTCGTCCGCCGCGCGGGGACCGTCGAGGCACCCGTCGACGAGGTCGTCGGTGAGGCGAGCCTCGTTTCCGCGGCCATTCCGGGGTGGGAGGGCGAGGTCTCGGCCCCGTCCGAGCCCGGCGGATACCTCCTGATCGCGACGGTGACGCTCGACGACCACCCGCTGCGCGTCGAGCGCCCGCTGATCGTCGACCCGATCCCCGCGCCGCTCGAGCGCCGAGGCCGACTCCAGACCGACCCTCAGCGCTACACGCTCGGCCCAGTCCTCCCGGTCCGCGACCCATGGCTGGACCTGGCCCCCGCTGCCCTTGCCCCGGATACGGACACCGACACCCCGGCCCCGGCCCCAGCCCCAGCCCCGGACACGGCCCCGGACACGGCCCCGGACACGGCCCCGGACACGGCCCCGGAAACGGACACGGGAACGGACACGGGAACGGACACGGGAACGGACATGGGAACGGAAACGGGAACGGAAACGGCCTCAGCCCCAAACACCGCTCTGGACCCCACCGCCGCCCCACCCACCATCCTCGAGACCCGCGTCGTCGGTGGAGACTGCTCCCCGCCCGCGCCTTGTGTCCTCCTCGTGCTCGTCGGAGAGCCCGCGGCGGGGGTGCGGCTCCAAGAGCGCGACACCTGGCTCGACGCCGGGCCCGAGTGCGACGGAACCCTCGAGACGTCGGGCATCGTGAGGTGCGTGGTGACCGGAGAGGCGAACGCGCGCCTCCTCGACGTCATCGCGTACCGCGATCGAAAGGCCGTCGCGCGCACCCAGGTGCGCCTGCCCTACGGGACGGCCGCGCCCGCCCTCGAAGCGGGCCCCGCGCTCCAGCGGCCGACCACGCTCCACCTCGCGACGCGCGACGGCCCGGACGCCGCGCTGGTGCTCGACGTCTTCCGCGACGAGCGGTGGGTCGGCACGACGAGCGTCCGGGGGGACGCGGTGGAGCTCCCCGAGCGATGGCTCGTCGCGCCGGGGCTCGTGCGCGTGCAAGCGCGCGTCGGCATGCACGCCATGGATCAGTCGGCGACGAGGCTGGCGTGGGCGAGCGAGGCCTCGGGCGCTGACGCCGCGCGAGGGCTCCGGGCCGCGTGGAGCGCTCAGTGGATCGACCCCGACGACGAGCCCGCGGCCGATTGGGAGGCGCTCTTCGAGGCTGACGCAGAGCGCGCAGCGCGCTTCGTGTTGGCCCTCGGAGAGCTCGAGATCCTGCATCTGCCGAGCCCGACGGCGAGCTCGACGGCGGACCGCGAGGCGCTCGAAGCGAGGCTCGCGGTCCAGCGAACCATCGCGGCGGCGATCGTCATGCTCGCGGGCTTCCTCGTGGCGTTCGTCGTGGTCCGTCGCGGCCTCCGCGCGACCGCCGAGGCCGAGCGCATCGTCTCGACGGTCCGCGTCGACGAGTCGAGCGACGACGAGTCGAGCGACGACCACGACCCGCCGATCTCCGGAAAAGTCGGGCGCGGCCCCGTCTTCGGCGTCGGGCTCTTCATCCTGCTCCTCTTCGCGGCCGTCGCCTTCCTGGTCGCCGCCCGTGGCTGCACCTGAGCCCACCAGCCCCGAAGACGACAGGCAACGCGAGCCCCACATCACCAGGGACGCCAGCGTCAGGATCCGACGCCGCCGCGGGCCCCGTCCTCATCACGTCCCCAGCCTGGCTGCCCCTCCAGTACCGCGGCGTTGCGCCGGGCCCGGGCCGGGCCTATTTTCCGCGGCCACGGCCCCCGGGCGCCCCGACGCGCCCACTCGATGCGAGGACATGGAAGGCCACCATGCCCTCGGGGGTTCCGAGTGAAGGCGAGACCGCATGTTTGGATGGGCACTCAAGAAGATCCTCGGCACCAAGCACCAACGGGAGCTCAAGAAGCTCCAGCCGATGGTGGCGGCGATCAACGAGCTCGAGCCGAAGCTCGCGAAGCTCAGTGACGAGGCCCTCCAGCGCAAGACGCAGGAGTTCCGAGAGAAGCTCGACAACGGCGCCCCCCTGGACGACCTCCTCGTCCCCGCCTTCGCCACGGTCCGCGAGGCCGGCAAGCGCGTCCTGGGCATGCGGCACTACGACGTGCAGCTCATCGGCGGCATCGTCCTGCATCAGGGGCGCATCGCCGAGATGCGCACCGGTGAGGGTAAGACGCTCGTGGCGACTCTCCCGTGTTACCTCAACGCCCTCAGCGGCAAGGGCGTCCACGTCGTCACGGTGAACGACTATCTCGCTCGTCGAGACGCCGAGTGGATGGGGCGGCTGCACAACTTCCTCGGGCTCGAGGTGGGCGTCATCGTCCCGCAGACGTCCAACGCTCAGAAGAAGCGCGCGTACCAGGCCGACATCACCTACGGCCAGAACAACGAGTACGGCTTCGACTACCTGCGCGACAACATGAAGTTCTCGATCTACGAGTACGTCCAGCGCGAGCTGAACTACGCGATCGTGGACGAGGTCGACTCCATCCTCATCGACGAGGCGCGCACGCCGCTCATCATCAGCGGCCCCGGCGAGACCGCGAGCGAGAAGTACAAGCTCGTCACCGAGGTCATCCCGAAGCTGCGCCGCGACGAGCACTACGAGGTCGACGAGAAGGCGAGGTCGGTGAACCTCACCGAGTTCGGCATGGAGCGCGCGCAGGAGCTCCTCCAGCAGAAGGGCCTGCTCATCGCGCCCAAGGAGCGCAAGGGCTCTCCCTACCGAGGCGAGGAGGCCCGCGGGAACCTCTACGACCCGGTCAACCTCGAGACCCTCCACATCCTGCAGCAATGCCTCCGGGCCCACGCCCTCTATCACCGCGACCAGCACTACATGGTCAGCCCCGACGGCAAGGTGATGATCATCGACGAGTTCCGCGGGCGCGTGCTCGCGGGGCGGCGTTGGTCGGATGGCCTGCACCAGGCGGTCGAGGCGAAGGAGCAGGTGCCCATCCAGGACGAGAGCATCACGCTCGCGACCATCTCCTTCCAGAACCTCTTCCGCCTCTACGACAAGCTCTCCGGGATGACCGGCACCGCCGACACCGAGGCGACCGAGTTCCACAAGATCTACGAGCTCGACGTCTCCGTCATCCCGACCAACAAGCCCATCCAACGGGTCGACGCCGAGGACCTGGTCTACAAGACCGAGCGCGAGAAGTTCGTCGCCGTCGCCGACGAGATCGCGGAGGTCCACGAGGCGGGGCGGCCCGTGCTCGTCGGCACGACGAGCGTCGAGAAGTCACAGGCCCTCTCGCAGCTCCTCGCCAAGCGCGGCATTCGGCACTCGGTCCTCAACGCGAAGGAGCACGACCGCGAGGCGGAGATCGTCGCGCAGGCGGGCACACGCAACGCCGTGACGGTCTCGACGAACATGGCCGGTCGCGGCACGGACATCGTGCTCGGCGGCAACGCCGAGATGCTCGCCCGCATGGAGGTCATGGCGAACGCGACCGAGGAGCTCCTCGCGGACCCTGCCGCGCTCGAGCGCGCGGTCGAGGAGGCGACCAAGCGCCTCGAGCCGCTCTGCAAGGAAGAGGGCAAAGCGATCAAGGAGCTCGGCGGTTTGCACATCGTGGGCACCGAGCGCCACGAATCGCGCCGCATCGACAACCAGCTCCGCGGGCGCGCGGGGCGCCAGGGCGACCCCGGCTCCTCGCGCTTCTTCCTCAGCCTCGAGGACGACCTGATGCGCATCTTCATGGGGGATCGCATCCAGGGGATGATGGATCGTCTCGGCATGCAGGAGGGCGAGCCCATCGAGCACCCCTGGGTCTCGAAGGCGGTCGAGAACGCGCAGAAGAAGGTGGAGGAGCGGAACTTCGACATCCGTAAGCACCTGCTCGAGTACGACGACGTGATGAACCAGCAGCGCAAGAGCATCTACGAGCTCCGCAAGCAGGTTCTCCAGGGCCAGTACCGCACGACGCCGACCGACGAGGAGAAGAAGAAGGGCGCCCGCTCCGAGCCGATCGTCACCGTCGTGGACGAGGCGCTCCGCAAGCGCGCCAAGCCGATCCTGGAGCAGATGATCAAGCTCCACGGCACCGAGCCGCCGCCCGCGGGCGCGTCGAACGAGGAGATCCAGGCCTTCCGCGAGCGCGCCTTCAATCGACCCGTCGCCGAGATCACCGAGGTGCGCGCGGCTCCCCTCGAGCGCGACGTCTACATGTGGTTCGGGTGCGTCTTCGAGGCGGGGAAGCTCGCGAAGCGTCCGAAAGAGCTGCTCGCGAAGCTCGAAGAGGAGGTGAGCATGTCGCTCACCGAGCAAAAGGAGCGCATGCTCGACATGACCGACGAGCTCGTCAGCTCCTTGGTCGAGCGCTACTGCCCACCCGGCAAGCACCACGAGGACTGGGACTGGGACGGGATCGAGGAGGCGTTCGAGGAGCAGTTCGACAGCGGCGACGACGCCGAGCCCTTCTTGGCGCCGGACCTTCGCGACAAGGTCGGCGACGCGCAGGAGCTCGCGCAGCGCTACTACACCGACGCCGAGAACGTCCTGCTCAAGAAGATGAACGAGATCGGCGCCGAGAATTACCTGCGCCTCTTCCGCAACGCCTACCTCGAAGAGATCGATAGGCGCTGGATCGAGCACCTGCAGGACATGGAGCGTCTGCGCGACGGCATCGGACTTCGCGGCTACGGTCAGCGCGATCCGAAGAAGGAGTACCAGCGCGAGGGCTTCTCGATGTTCATGGAGATGGTCCGAGGCATCAAGAGCAACGTCTCGAAGTCGCTCTTCAGCGTCCGTCGCGTCCGCGAGGAGGATCTGCAGGCGCTCGAGGCGCAGCGCCGCCAGGCGTCCGAGCAGCGCCAGCAGCAGATGCGCACCCAGCACGCGGCGGCGAGCGCCACGGGCGAGCCCGGCGCGCAGCCCGTGCCGCGCGGCGTCCGCGTGGCGCCCGCTGGCACCCTCCGCGCGCAGGGACGGCCCATGCCGCAGCAGGGCGGGAGCCTGCCGCCTGGCGCGGCACCGCAGCCGCAGCAGCCCCAGCAGCCGATGAATCGGCACGAGCGCCGCGCGCTCGAGAAGAAGCAGAAGAAGTCCAAGCGCCCCGACGCCAGCGTCAACAAGTAGCCGCGCCGGCCGCCGCCGGCCTCCACCGGGCGCTGCGGGCCGCCGCTGGCCGCCGCCGCCCGCCCGCCCGGACGCGGACATGGATGCGGACGCGGACGTGGACGTGGACGTGGACAGGGTCACGGTCACGGACTCCGCCCGAGAAGTCCGCGATCACAGGCAGAACGTGGCAACATCTCGCCCGTGCCCCGACGCCTAGCTCCCGTCTACGTCGAGCCGCTGATGCCGAAGTGGTGGGATCGGTTCGTCGTGGTCGCGACCTTCGGCGCGGTCTTCCTCCTCGTCTATTGGGAGGTCTTCGACGTCGACCCGGCCGTCGACCCATACCTCACGGCGCTCGACCTCACCTTGTGCGGCCTCTTCATCGTCGACTTCTTCGTGCGCCTCTCGCGCTCGGAGGGCTTCCGCTGGCGCTTCGTGCGGCGCAACTGGCCCGACCTCCTCGGCGCCATCCCCTTCTATGGGCCGCTGCGCGCGCTACGCATAGTGCGCGTATTGCGCGTCGTGCGCCTGATCGCGCTCGGTCGTCGGGTGATCCAGCGCTACGACCTGCCGCTCCTCCCCACGGCGACCTTCGCCTACCTCTTCTTGGTCGTCGCGGCGGTCTGGCTCGGCGCCGCCGCCATCTTCTTCGAGCTCGAGTCCCCGACCAACGAGGGCATCGACACCTTCGACGACGCGCTCTGGTGGAGCATGACGACGCTCTCGACGGTGGGCTATGGGGATACCTACCCGACGACGACCGCGGGCCGTGTCGTCGCGATGGTGACCATGGTCTTCGGCGTCGGCGTTCTCGGCACGCTCGCTGCCACCATCGCGGCGGGTTTCGTGGAGATGCGCGAACGTGGGATCCTCGGGCTCGGGAAGTCTCGCATGAAAAACCACCTGCTCATCCTCGGATGGAACGACCGCAGCGATCGCGCGCTGCGGGAGCTGAAGCGCGATCCGCGCCATCAGGCGAGGGCGTTGCTCATCGTCGCGGAGCGCGAGCGCTCCCCCGTCGAGAACGTCGACTTCGTGCGTGGCGAGCCCGGGCGCGCCGAGGTCCTCGAGCGCGCCGGCGCGGCCAAGGCGAGCGCGGCGCTCGTCTTCGCGCGCGACCCGCAGGACCCGCGCTCCGACCACGAGACGGCGCTCACGGCGCTCGCGTTCCGCCGGCTGAACCCGGAGGCGATCCTCGTCGCGGAGCTCGTCAGCCCCTCGAACCGCGAGCATTTTCAGGCCGCCGACTGCGACACCCTCGTCGACGGCGCGTCGCTCGTCGCGGACCTGCTCGTCCGATCCGTGAGCGAGGTGGGCGTCGACCGCGTCATCGACCGCTTCGTGCGACCCGGCGATGGGCGCGCGCTCTTCCAGATCGACTCGACGAAGCTCCGCGGTCGCTCGTGGAAGGACGCCGCGATCGCGCTCCTCGACCAAGGGCTCACGCTCGTGGCGGTGGGCCGAGGTCGTCAGATGATCCTCAGCCCCGACGACGTCTCGTTTCGGATCGCCGAGGGGGACGACCTCTTCGTCTTCGGTCGCGAGCGGTCCTGAGATGCGTGGCATGAAGCGGAGGGTGGGGGAGCGATGAGCGAGAACGAGACGGTCGAGCCGCGGGCCGCGAGCACGCCGAAGCCCTTCGGGCTCGCGGACCTCTTCACGGCCGACAAGCCGGTGCTCATCGCGATCGCGCTCAACGCCGTCGTCCTCTTCTTGCTGGCCTTCGACGAGCTCGCTTTCGATCCGATCCTGGAGGTCCTGGACTACGCGTTTACGACGTATTTCGTGATCGAGGCGGCCTTGAAGCTCCACACCGCGGGGGTGAGCGGCTACTTCCGAGAGCGTTGGAACCGCTTCGACTTCGTCGTCGTGCTGCTCAGCTTGCCCTCGTACGTGGTGCTCTTCGTCGAGCTCCCGGATCTCTCGTTCTTGCTGCTCTTGCGGCTCGCGCGGGTGATGAAGTTCTTCCGCTTCATCCGCTTCGTGCCGAACATGCCCGAGCTCGTCGCCGGCGCGCGGCGCGCGATTCAGGCGTCCGCGTTCGTCGTGCTCGCCTTCTTCATCTTCAACTTCGTGGTGGCGCTCGTGAGCTGCCACCTCTTCCACACGGACGCGCCCGAGCACTTCGGCAACCCGGTCGTGTCGTTCTACTCCATCTTCAAGGTCTTCACGGTCGAAGGGTGGTACGAGATCCCCGACGCCATCACCGAGAACGCCTCGAGCGGCTTCGCGTTCTTCACGCGGGCCTACTTCATGGTGATCGTCGTCTCGGGCGGCATCTTCGGGCTCTCGCTCGTCAACGCCATCTTCGTCGACGAGATGCTCCGCAACGAGAACGACCTGATCGAGAAGCGCATCGACGAGCTGCACGCGAAGCTCGACGCGCTCCTGGCCGCCACGAGCGCGCGTGGCGCCCTCGTCGTGGGAGATGCCGTCGAGCCCGCGCGCGAGGGACGGAGCTCGAGGCCGAGCGACGCTCCACCTCCGGGCGACGAGTGAGCGCCATCGCTCGCGCGCGCGTGACGTGCTCGCGGCGCCTCGATCACGTTCGCGCGTGATCCTCGCGCGCGGGTGCGGCATCCTTGGAGCGCCGTGAACCGACTCGAGACGCTGCCACTCCTCGTCGAGGTCGATCCTCCCGAGCTGCTGGTCTACGACGCACCCGAGCCGTGCCCCTACCTCGAGGGGCGCATGGCCCGGATGCCGCTGCGCCTCCCGGTGCGCGAGCTCGAGCCGCGCGAGCTCGACGCGCGGCTCGCGCGCGGCGACCGTCGCCACGGAGCGCTCTTCTATCGGCCCTCCTGCCCGAGCTGCCGCGCCTGCGAGCCGATCCGGCTCTCCACCGAGTACGTCCCCACGCGCACGCAACGCCGCATCCTCGAGCGAGGGCGACGCGAGCTCCGCGTCGAGATCGGCGCGCCGACCGTGGACGAGCAGCGGCTGCGTCTCTACGACGCGCACCGCTTCGGCCGCGGCCTCGCCAAGGAGGGCTCGTCCCCCATCGACGCCGAGAGCTATCAACGCTTCCTCGTCGACCGCGCGTGCGAGAGCTTCGAGCTGCGGTACTTCCACGGCCAACGCCTGGTCGGGGTCGCGGTGACGGATCGGGGCGCGCGGTCGCTCTCGGCCGTCTACTGCTACTACGATCCGGACTTCGCGCGGTACAGCCTCGGCACGTACTCGATCCTCGAGCAGCTCGCGCTCTGCGCGGACCAAGGGCTCGAGCACCTCTACCTCGGGCTCTACATCGAGGGGTGCGACGCGATGAGCTACAAGGCCCGTTTCCTCCCGCACGAGCGCCTGGTGGAGGGGACGTGGAGGCGCTTCGAGCGCGGAGCGGAGTAGCCGGATGAGCGAGCACGGAGAGGGGCGAGACGCCTGGGAGGATCACATCCGCCAGCGCGTCAAGGAGGAGCTCCGGCGACGGATGCGCGCCGTGCGCAAGGGCCTGCCCCGCGCCGCGCGGGCGGAGCGTTCGCGCCGCATCGCCGAGCGCGTCTCGGCGCTCGACGCGTTCGCGAACGCCGCGACCGTCGCTGGGTTCCTCGCCATCAAGGGCGAGGTGAACCTCGCGCCGCTCTACGAGGCGCTCGCCGCGCGCGGCGGACGGCTCGCGCTGCCCCGCGTCGACCTCGAGGAGGGCGCCATCGTGTTGCACGCGCATCGCGCCGGGGATCCCCTCGAAGAGAGCGGGTTTGGGGTGCCCGAGCCGATCGCGAGCGCCGAGCGGGTCGCGCTCGACGAGGTCGATCTCGTGCTGGTGCCCGGCTTGGCCTTCGATCCACGAGGCTTTCGCATCGGCTACGGTAAGGGCTATTACGATCAGCTGCTGCCGACCCTGCCGCGGGCGCGTCGCGTGGCGGTCGGGTACGACTTCCAGCTCGTCGCCGAGGTCCCGAACCTGCCGCACGACGAGGCCGTCGACCTCATCGTGACCGACGCGCGGGTGATCGAGGTCGAGGGTCGCTGAAGGCCGGGCGCATCGCTCGACTTCAACGCTCGAGCACGACGGCCTCATGGACTCGACCGAAGAACGCGGCGTTCGCGACGTTCACGTGCTCGCAGCCCGTGCGCTCGTCGCGGAAGGCGCCCCGCGCCTCGTGGATGTGGCCGAAGACGTGAAGGCGCGGGGGCCGCGCGCGCAGCGCCTCGCGCAGCGCCTCGCAGCCCACCGAGAGACCGAAGAACGTGCGATCGAGGATCCCGTGCGGCGGGCCGTGGGTGACGAGCAGGTCGAGGCTGGAGGGGATGAGCGCCCAGCGCGCGGCGATCGCGGCGCCCCGGTCGAGGTTGAACGCCATGTCGCGAAAGCGCGGCACCCACGGCGAGCCGTACACGCGGAGGCCAGCCAGCGCCGTGGGCTCGTCGAGGAGGTACGTGATCCCGCGCGCCTCGCACGCGCGCCGCATCTCGAGGGGGTGGCGCTCCGCGTAGCGATCGTGGTTGCCCGCGATCAGAACCTTCGGCGCGTCGTGGCTCGCGTACCAGTCCAGGAACGCGAGGACCTCCGCCTCGGTGCCGCGTCGGCTGACGTCGCCGGCGTGCACGAGCAGATCGGCGCGCGGGGGGATGTCGATCCGCGGATGCCTCCTGTGCGTGTCCGAGAGGAAGACGAGCTTCATCCGAGGTCGAGCTCCGCTCCCGTGCCGGTCGGCTCGGACACCCAGAGCATGCCGACCGGCGCGAAGCCGAGGCGCTCGGAGAGCGCGAGCGAGGCGTGGTTGTCGTCGGGGGTGCCCCAGACCGCCGTCCGCCCTTCGTCGGCGAGCCGTCGGACGAGCGTGGCCGCGACGCGCGTCGCCAAGCCGCGCCGTCGGTGCTCGGGGCGCGTGTCGATCGAGAGATCGGCGTGGGCCTCGCTCTGCCATGGAGAGTAGGCCACCGAGACGACGACGCCATCGAGCTCGAGCCC
>JAHBWH010000046.1 GCA_019637115.1 Myxococcales bacterium
CACGGACACGGACACGGACACGGACACGGACACGGACTCGGACTCGGACTCGGACTCGGACTCGGACGCGGACTCGGACGCGGACTCGGACGCACCTCTGGAGCCGCCCCATTTCACCCCTTCCGCGCGCGGCACTTGGGGAATTACGCCCCAACCCCTCGAGCCGTCACCCGCGCGACGCGCGACCGAGTTTGAAATCACTCGGATTTTTCGGGACCACGAGGTGGCACGCCGTGTGCTTTGACGAGCGACCAGGCCGACGCGGCCTCGGAGGTTTTCCCCCCATGAACATGAAGCACATCGCCCTCGTCTCCCTCACCCTCTCGCTCGTCGGCGTGGGCTGCTCTCGCAACGCGACCGAGGAGTCGACCACCCCCGCCCGCACCTCGACCGCCGACAACACGGCCGGCGGGAGCGCGTCGCGCCAGCAGGCGCTGAACGACGGCGACCAGAACTGCCAGCTCCAAGAGGTCTACTTCGCGTTCGACTCGGCGGACCTCGACCCCCGCGCGCGCGAGCAGCTCGCCGCCAACGCGCAATGCCTCCGCGTCAAGCGCGACGTGTCGGTCACGTTGGTCGGCATGACGGACCCGCGCGGGACCGAGGAGTACAACCTCGCCCTCGGTGATCGGCGCGCCCGCAGCGCCGCCCAGTACATGGGCTCGCTCGGCGTGGAGTCGAACCGGGTCGGCGTGCACTCGGTCGGTGAGGAGCACGCGAGCGGTCGCGACGAGGCGAGCTGGGCGCGCGATCGTCGCGCCTCCATCCAGCCCCGCTGATCCGAGGTGACCGGCCGGCACCCTCGCCGACCCGGGACCCAGAGAGCTTCCCATCACGCATCCAACCAGCGCCCGCCGGAGCATTCGCTCCGGCGGGCGTCCTCCTTCGTCGGCCCCTGCACGAGAAGCTCGGCAAGCCGCCCTATTGGACGGTGCGCAGCGAGCGGAGGGGCCCCGCGGGCTTCGCGCGCCAGGGGAGCAGCTGGCGACGCTCAGAGGAAGCCGACGACGAGGCCTCACGGCTCCGGCGGGCGTCCTTTGCCGCCTCACGCGGCGGGGTCCTGTGCGTAGAAATCTCGCAGGGCCTCGTACAGCGCGGGCGCCTTCGCGCGGAGCACGCCCGGCCGCTCGAAGAAGGTCTCGGTCGCCACGGCGAAGAGCTCGGCCTCGTTCGTGCCCGCGTAGCTGCGGAGCGGGGACCGCCCGCGGCGTACGCGCTCGAGCTCGTCGGCCAGGAGCGCGTCCCAGCCCTGCGTGCCGGCCTTCCCGTCTGCGTAGCCATCTGCGAGGTCGAGCACGTGGGCGAACTCGTGGATCGCGACGTTGTAGCCGTCGCTGGCCGCCGCCCAACCTCGGCGCAGCTCGCTGACCGCGAAGAGGATCGGCCCCTGCCGGACGACCTGCCCCGCGATGTCCGCCTTCGGGCCGCGCGCGTAGTCCTCGTCGAAGCTCGCCGGGTGCAGCACGATCGTCCGGTGCGCCGGGAGCGTCGCGCCTCGCCACCCCTGCAGGAGGATCGCGGCGCCCGCGAGCGCGAGCATGCGCAGCTCGTCGTCCACTTCGACGCCCGCGACCCCGTCGAAGTCGTAGGCTGCCGCGAGCAGCTGGACGTTCCGCTCGAAGCGCGCGCGCCCCTCGGCGTCGAGCTTCCGGTAATACGGGATGTGGCCCTCCAACACCGCGCGCCAGGTCGCCGGGAAGGGGGCACGGAGCGCGCGATGCTGCCGGAGCGGGATGCGCAGGAGCACCCACGCGACGGTCGCGCCCCCGACGAGCGCGAGCGCGACGAGCCACGGCGCGCCGCGGAGCGCGCCGAGCGCCGCGAGCCCGCCCGCGACGAGCACGCCGAGCGAGAGCGACGGGAGCACGCGACGGATCGGCGTCACGGCCGTGGACGATAGCGACCCGAGGGCGTTGTCGCGAGGCCCCACGATGACTGAATATCTGGACGCTCGGCTCGTCGAGCACCGGGGAGGCAAGATGCTCGCGAGGCGTGTCGGTGCGTGGGTGGGCGTGATGGTCGTGATCGGCCTGGCCGGGAGCGCGCCCGCGTCGGCGCAGGTCCAGCTCGTCGCTGGGGACGGTGGCGAGCATTGCCCGGGCGGCTGGGAGCCGATGTCCGTCGCGCACGCGCAGGCGAACCAGAGCGCGGTCTGTCAGCAGCTCGGCCAATGGGTGATCGCGCGGCTCGCCGGCGGCGGGTCGATGGACGGCCCCGGGTACCGCTGCCAGATCCGGCCACGCGACGATCGAGGCCTCGGGCACACGCTCTGCGTGCCCTCGCCGCGCCGGTCCCCACCGCCGCCTCAGCACCGCCCGCCGCCGCCGCCACCGTCGCCCCACATGGTGGTCCCGACTGGCACCTACGACGCGATCCACCCGCGCTGGGGCCAACTGACGGTCGTGCTCGCCCCTGACGGCACCTACCAACGCTCGGACGGCCGCGACGGCGCTTGGCGCGTCGACGGGCACCTGCTCGTCATCGTCACGCGCCGCGGGGAGGAGTTCCTCTCGCCCCAAGCCGACGGCTCGTTCCGAGGCCCGAGCGGCTTCACGTTGACCCCGCGTCGTGTCCAGCCACCCCCTCCCCCGCCGCCCTCGATGCAGGTGCAGGCGGGCGTCTACGACGGCATCCACCCGCACTGGCGCGACACCGTCACCCTCGCCCCCGACGGCACCTACCGCCGCGGCAACGGCGACCCCGGCCGCTGGTACGTCGAAGGTCACGTCCTCGTCCTCGACTGGCAGAACTGGGGCGCCGAGCGCCTCCACCGGCAACCCGACGGTAGCTTCCGCGCCCCCTCCAACGGCTTCACGCTCCGGTTCCGCGCCGCGCCGCCGCCGCCTCCTCCGCCGCCGCCGATGCAGGTGCAGGCAGGCGTCTACGACGGCGTCCACCCGCACTGGCGCGACACCGTCACCCTCGCCCCCGACGGCACCTACCGCCGCGGCAACGGCGACCCCGGCCGCTGGTACGTCGAGGGCCGCGTCCTCGTCCTCGATTGGCAGAACTGGGGCGCCGAGCGCCTCCACCGACAACCGGACGGCAGCTTCCGCGCCCCCTCCAACGGCTTCACGCTCACCTACCGCGGACCGGCCGTCGTCGTGGTCCGCCCCGGTCCCGATCCTTCGACCCTCGCCGGGCTCTACGACGCGGTGCACCCGCGCTGGCGTGGCGAGGTGCGCCTGCGCCCGGACGGCTCCGTGCAGCGTGGCGCGCGGGTCGAAGGCCGTTGGACCTTCGACGGGTCGGGCGTCGTCATCACCTGGACACGCGGCAACCTGACCGAGCGCCTCGCGCTGCAACCCGACGGGAGCCTCGTGGCACCGAACGGCTTCACGCTACGAAAGCGCGTGGTCCGGGTGCGGACCCGCTGATCGACCCGGAGATCCGACGAGGGGGCGAGGCGCCGCCGGCACGGCACCCTCGACCCAGCGCGCCAGCCACGACCAGCCGTGGCGGGCGTCGCGCTGGAAGTACCCGAAGTGCCCGACGCGCGTGCGCGCGAGGTCGTCGGGCGCGAGGTGAACCCGCTCGAGCCCAGGGCCGGGCTGCCAAGCGGCGAGGGCGTCGACGGCCGCACGCGGCGCGTAGCCGTCGTCGCTGAAGCTGACCACCAGTCGAGGCATCGCGAAACTCGCGAGTCGCTCCGCGGCGCCCTCGACCACGTCGGTGTAGTAGCCCGGCTCGCGGCACCACCGCGCCCACTCCTTCATCACCTGCGGCGGCAGGTCCTCCCCCGTGCCCAGCCTCCCCGGCGTGTAGCCGAGCACGCTCGTCACGAGGGGCGCGGTGAGGTACCAGAGGGCCCCGAGCCGCCAGCGGCCCGAGCCCTCCCAATGTCGCCAATAGCCCGACTGCGCGGCGAGGAAGACGAGCGCGTCCGCGCGCCTCGTGGCGTCGCTCAGGCCGAGCGCTTGGCCGCCGAAGCTGTGCCCGACGATCAGCGTCGGGACGCCCGGCGCCTCGGCCTCCAGCGTCGCGAGCGCCGCAGGGTAGTCACGCGTCGCCCAGTCGAGGTACCGGTGGGGCGTGTTGCGCACGCTCCCGCGCCGTGACTCGCCGATGCCGCGGTAGTCGTAGGTCAGCACCGTGGCGCCGCGCGACGCGAGCCACGCGGCGAAGTGACGGTAGAAGCGGCCCGGGACGCCGGTCCCCGGGCTGACGAGCACGCGGAGCCTGGGGCGCGCCGTCGCCGCGTCGAAGACACGACCGCGAAGCACGTAGCCGTCGTCGGCGACGAAGCGGACACGACGCCCGAGCTCCGGGGACGTGAGTGAGATGCCGGCAAATGCGAGGTCCTCGTCCATGACGCTTGCTCCTTCGTCGCCGCTTGCGGGTATCGTGACCGCGCCTCGGTGACCTTCCGAGCTTGGGGGGCGGGCGCGCCCGCCGGGAGGGTCGCTCGACGCAAGGCGGTCTTGCACGAATGGATGAGCTCGATTGGAACCTCCTCCGGGTCGCGCTGGCCTGCGCGCGGGCACGCTCGGTGGGCGGCGCAGCGCGCAAGCTCGGGGTCAACGGCGCGACGATCAGCCGACGACTCGACGCGGTCGAGGAGAGCCTCGGTGTGCGGCTCTTCGAGCGCACCGCGCGCGGCCTCACGCTCACCGAGGCCGGACGACGGGTGGTCGAGCGCGCCGAGGCGGTGGAGGCGGAGGTGCGCGCGCTCGAGCGGGTCGCGAAGGGCGCGCTCGACCACGTGAAGGGCCGCGTCGTCGTCACCGCGCCCCCGACGATGGCGCAGGAGACGGTCGCGCCCATCCTCGGCGAGCTCGTGCCGCAGCACCCGGAGCTCGAGCTCGTGCTGCGCGAGGATCCCGGCGTCATCAGCCTCGAGCGCGGCGAGGCCGACGTCGCGGTCCGCGTGGTCCGCCCCGAGCAGCAACGGCTGGTCGCGCGGCGCGTGGGGATCATCCGCTACGTCGTCGCGGCGACCCCCGCGTACCTCGACGCCCACGGGCGCGCGCTCGGCGACGGCGAAGGGCATGTCGTGCTCAGCTACGGCACGAGCTTCCCGACAACCGAGTCCGCTTGGCTCGCCGAGCGCCTGCCTCGCGCACGCGTCGCGCTGCAGACCGGCTCGGCCAGGGCGCAGCTCCTCGCCGCGCGCGGCGGCGCCGGGCTGGTGCTCGCGCCGCACACGATGTTGCGCGGCCTCGAAGCCGTCGAAGAGGCCGACGTGGCGCGCGAAGTCTGGATCGTCTCGCACGAAGAGGCCCGCCACTCCCCCGCGGTGCGGGCCGTCGTCGATCACCTCGGCGCGCGCATCGGCGCTGGTCTACGCTGACCGCTCGGAGCTCCTCGCTCCCCCTCTCGGGCACCCCATGTCACGACCTCTCTGGACCGAGCTCGTCCTCCCGTGCGAGCGCACGCCCGACGACGCGCTGTTGTGGAGCGTCGCTCCGCTCATCGCTCGGCTCCGTGCGGACGCGCTGAGCTGGCACTTCTTCTGGGAGCCGGATCTCTGGTTGCGCTTCCGTTGGCGCGACCAGCTCGCGCGCGAGGCGGGCGAGGCCGTGATCCGCGAGGCCATGGGCGAGCTCGATCGGCCGTGGGAGCTGCGCGCGTACGACGGCGACGCCGAGCACTTCGGCGCGGACCTGTGGCAGGCACACGAGGAGGCCTTCCGTGCTGGCGCAGAGATGGCTCTGGCGATCGCGCTCGGGGAGCGGGATGGCTCGTTGGTGCGTCATCGAGCGTTCCACTGGCATCGTCACGTGCATTGCTTCAGCAACCAGCTCCACGGCACGTGGGCGGAGGAGGCACGCCGCTCACTGCTCCAAGCGCGCTACCGCGCGCGGTTGATGGCCCGGGGAGACGGCGCGGAGGCTCAACGGGAGTCCTTGGCAGCCCTCGTAGAGTCCGTCGATCGAGCGCTGGAACAGGTCGGCGCCCTCGCGGATGCAGAACGCGCGGTCCTCGATCTGTGGCGATCGCGCGGACGTCCCGACCTCGCCGTCATGCTTCACCTCGAGCCAGACTTCCACCGAGATCCCAGCGAAGAGCCCTGAGGCTCGGTGTGCGGCGATGGGGGTCAGGCGCTCTCCGGCGCTTCGGCCGGGTCTTCGAGCTCGTAGCGCTCGAGCTTGCGATAGAGCGTCTTGCGATCGAAGCCGAGGATGCGGGCGGCGAGGCTCTTGTTCCAGCCCGTCCGCTCCATGACGTGCAGGATGTAGCGACGTTCGACGGCGTCCATCGAGGGCAGCATGCTCGGCTCGAGCGGGATCGGCAGCGCGTCTTGCGCGGGCGGCGCGCGCCGGGTCACGCGCTCGGGGAGGTCCTCGAGCGAGAGCACGTCGTGGCGCGCGAGCGCGATCGCGCGCTCGATCGCGTTGCGGAGCTCTCGCACGTTGCCCGGCCAGGGGTACGCGAGCATCGCCTCGGCGGCGGCGGGCAGGATCTCGCGCACGGGCTTGCCGTAGGTCTCGGCGATCTCCCGCCGGAAGCGCTCGGCGAGCAGCAAGACGTCACGCCCACGGGCGCGTAGAGGCGGGAGCTCGAGGGTCACGACCTGCAGCCGGTAGAGCAGATCCTCGCGGAAGCGCCCCTCGCGGACCAACGCCTCGAGGTTCCGGTTGGTGGCCGCCACGATCCGCGCGTCGAAGGGGTGCTCCTTCGCGCTGCCGAGCGGACGCACCGTGCGCTCTTGCAACGTACGGAGCAGCTTCGCCTGGAGCGGGAGCGGGAGCTCACCGATCTCGTCGAGGAAGAGCGTGCCGCCGTGCGCCTGCACGAAGAGCCCGACGTGGTCGGCGCGCGCGTCGGTGAAAGCGCCCTTCACGTGGCCGAAGAGCTCGCTCTCGAGCAAGTTCTCCGGGACGGCCGCGCAGTTGAGCGCGACGAACGCGCCGCGCCGCCCAGACAGCACGTGCAGCGCGCGCGCGACGAGCTCCTTGCCCGTGCCGCTCTCCCCCATCACGAGCACGCTCGAGGCGTGCGGGGCCACGCGCGCCACGAGCTCTCGAAGCTGACGCATCGGGTCGCTCGCCCCGGGCAAGAGCTCGTCGCCCGTCTCTCGGACGGCCTCGAGGCGCTGGATGCGACGGTGAAGGCGGCGGTGCGAGAGCGCGCGCGCGACGGAGAGGCGGAGCACGTCGCGGTCGACCGGCTTGGTGAGGAAGTCGAACGCCCCGAGCCGCAGCGCCTGCACGGCCGCCTCCATGCTGCCGAAGCCGGTCAGCAGGATGACCGGGAGGTCGGGTCGCGACTCCACGAGGTGGCGACAGAGCGCGAGCCCGTCCTCGCCGGGCATCCGCACGTCGGTGACCACGAGGTCGACGTCCTCGGACGCGACCCGGGCGCGCGCCTCCGCGGCGCTCGCACACACCTGGACGCGGTGACCGATGCGGGCGAGCGAGCTCGCGAGCACCTCCGCGAGGTCCACGTCGTCGTCGACGACGAGCACGTAGGCAGGCTCCCCCAGGAGGGCTTCGGGCGGGTGGGCGCTCACGCGCGAAGGATGCGCGAGGCGGGCGGCGGAGGCCATCCTCGCAGAACGTCTGCGTGCAGCGCGAGGCGGGCGGCCGAGGCCTCTGTGCGCCTCGGACGTGCCTCACCGGCCGCGGAAGACGCCCTCTCGCCGCTCGAGGAACGACTGGAGCCCCTCCGCCGCGTCCTCGCTCGCCATCAGCGCGCGTGCGTGCCCGAGGAGCGCGTCGGCGGCCGCGCGCGGTCCCTCTTCGACCGCCTGGCGACACGACGCGAGCGTCGCGCGGACGCCGAGCGGCGCGCGCTTGGCGATGGTGTCGGCGATGGCGCGCGCGGTGTCGCGCTGCGCGCCTGCCGGGGCGACCTCCTGCACGAGCCCGATGCGGTGCGCCTCGCGCGCTC
Organism: Myxococcales bacterium; assembly: GCA_019637115.1. Lineage (GTDB taxonomy): Bacteria > Myxococcota_A > Polyangia > Polyangiales > Houyiibacteriaceae > JACKEH01. The sequence goes on from JAHBWH010000046.1 coordinate 7,834, forward strand.
CGAACATGTCGCCCGTGAGCAGCCAGCGCATGGCGTTCCCCCACCCGGCCACTTGAGGCAGCCGCAAGGTCGCGCCGCCGAAGGGGAAGATACCCCGCTGGATCTCGATCTGCCCAAAGCGGGCGTCGTCCGCGGCGACCCGGATGTCGCACGCGAGGGCGAGCTCGATGCCGATGGTCAAGCACCACCCCTGCACCGCGATCACCGCGGGCTTCTTCCGCGCGCGCCCGTGGAGGCCGAGCGGGTCGACGTGGCCGTCGGGGAAGAGCGCGGCCCCCGACGCGACCGCGGGCCCCACCTCGGCCAGGTCGAGCCCCGCGGTGAAGTGGTCACCGTGCGCGAAGAGCACGAGGCAGCGCAGCTCCTCGTCGTCCTCGAAGAGCGTGTAGGCCTCGGCCAGCTCGCGGAGCATGCGCAGATCGAACGCGTTGCGCTTGTCCGCGCGGTTCAGCCCGACCTCGACGACGTGCCCGCGTCGCTCGTACGTGATGCGTTCCATGCGGGTGGTTCTCGCACGAACGCGACCTCTCGCGGAAGCCGTACGTCGCGCGGCGTCAACCCGCGCGTCGCGTCGGAGCAGGTCGATCTCCGCCGCAACGCCGAGGTGTCGGATGAGCGTCGTTCGTGACATCATGGCGACGTGCGGATGCGTCGTCTCTCGGGTCTCGTGAGCCTCGCCTGGCTCGCGTGTGGTGGGGATCCCAGCGTGATCGACGCGGGCCCAGAGGACGCATCGACCTTCGACGGCGGCGTCGACGGGAGCGTCGACGCAGGCCCCGCGGACGCTGGCGCGCCGTGGCTCTTCGACGCGAGCTTCGAGCGGCGCGACGTCGACGTCGTACACCCGCTCGACGACGAGCTCCGCCTGAACCACGTGCAGGCGAAGGGCACCCACAACAGCTACCACCGGCTGCCCCCACGCATCGACCTGCCCGATTGGCGCTACGAGCACTCGCCCCTCGACGTGCAGCTCGGCGAAGAGGGCGTGCGTAAATTCGAGCTCGACACCTGGTGGGATCGCCACGAGGAGCGGTGGCACGTCTACCACGTCGCGGTGGTGGACGCGGAGACCACCTGCCAGCGCTTCATCGAGTGCCTCGCGACGATCCGCGGGTGGTCCGACGCGAACCCGGGGCACCACCCGATCTTCGTGCAAGTCGAGACGAAGGATCCCTTCGACCCGGACGTCAGCCCCGCGCGGCTCGAAGCGCTCGACGACGACATCCGCGCGGTCTTCCCGGACGAGCTGCTCGTCACGCCCGCCATGGTCCAGGGCGACGACGATTCCTTGCACGAGGCGATCACGACGCGCGGCTGGCCGACGCTCGGCGAGACGCGCGGCCGCGTCCTCTTCTTCCTCAACTGCGGCCGCGCCGAGTGTGTCCACTACGCGACCGACGGCCTGCTCGCGCGCCCCGCCTTCCCCGACTCGCGTGACGGCGATCCGTGGGCCGCGGTCCGTGTCATGAACGACCCCCGCGACCCCGCGATCCCAAGCGTGGTCGAGGCGGGCCTGCTGGTGCGCACGCGCGCGATCAGCATGCCATCGGCCCTCGAGCTCGGGGAGGACGCGCTGCGGGCCGAGCTCGACGCCGCGCTCGCGAGCGGGGCGCACATGATCAGCACGGACGTGCCGACCCCGCGCGACGACGTCGCGCTGCACTTCGAGATGCCGGGCGGCACGCCGTCCCGTTGCAACCCACGCACGGCCCCCGCCTCGTGCACCTCTGAGGCCATCGAGGACCCCGCGCGGCTCGCGGGCGATTGACCCACGCTCGAGCGCGGTGAGCGTGTCGGGCGCGTCCAGGCGTCGCGAGCGCGCCGCGCGAGCTCGACCCGCACCTCGAGTCGCAGGTGTTTCGAGGGCCCGTGGCTGCTAACGTCGTCGGAGTGACGGCGCTCCGGCTCGTGATCCTCTTCACGTTCGCGTGCGAGCCCAACACGCTCGGATCCCTGCGTGGCCGCGACGCCGGCCCGATCAACCCTTACGCCGACGGCAGCTTCGTGCCGCCGCTGGCGCCCGTCGAGGGCGCGCCGGAGGGCTTCGGTCTCGCCGCCGACGTCGAGATCCTCGGCGCGGAGGCCTATCAAGCGGTCCGCGTGCCCCTCATCCAAGGTGGACGCCCGCTCGAGACGCGCCTGCCGCTCTTCGAGCGCAAGGATCTGCTGCTGCGTGTCTTCGCGGCCCCGACCGAGCGACCGGGTCGCCGCGCGGTGGCCGTCGTTCGGGTCGAGGGCGCGGGCGACCCGACGCTCGTCCGCTCCTCGGAGGTCGCGCTCGAGCGCCCGACGTCCGCGCTCGACGTCGTGCTGCCCGGGTCGGCGCTCGCTCCAGGCGCGGCGATCTCCGTCGCGCTCGTCGAGTTTGGCGGCCCCGGCGGCCCCGGCGCCCGTCTCCCGGCCCGCGAGGGTGAGACCTTCGAGCTCCCGCTCGTCCCAGGCGGGCGGCTCGAGCTGGTGGTGGTGCCCGTGGAGCACACGGCGGAGGGCGTCCGGCGGGTGCCCGTGACAGACGCCGCCGCCCTCGACGCGCTCGCGGCGGAGCTCCGCGCGCTCTGGCCCGTGGGCGAGGTCGCCATCCGCGTCCGCGCGCCGATGACCTGGACCGAGCCCCTGCCGCGGACCAACCCCGGCGCGTGGAGCGCGCTGCTCGACGCCGTCACTGCCCTGCGCACGTCCGACGGCCAGCCGGGCGAGTACTACCTGGCGCTGGTCAACCCTGGCGAGAGCTACGAGGAATATTGTGGCCTCGCGTGCGTCGCGGGGATCGCTCCGGTCAACGAAGAGAACCTCGCGAGCATGCGGGTCGCCGTCGCGGTCGGCTTCGGAGACGCGCCGTCGCTCACCACCGCGATCCACGAGCTCGGGCACGCGCACGGCCGCGGGCACGCGCCGTGTGGCGTCACGACCCAGCTCGACACGTCGTTCCCGCACCCGGACGGCCACATCGGCGACTGGGGGTGGGACCCGCGTACGCGTCGGCTGGTCGAGCCGTCGGTAGGCGACTTCATGGGCTATTGCGAGCCCACCTGGATCTCGGCGCACAACTACCTCCAGCTCCACCAGCGGCTGTCGACGACGGCGACCGCGCTCTCGTCTCGGCTCGCCGCCCACCACGTCTTCTCGCTCGCCCCCTTCCGCGCGCCCCGATGGGTCGCGAGGACCGACGAAGCGCTCGCAGACGAAGGGCCCGTCGTCATGCTTCGCGTCCGGGATCCACGTGGGCGGTCGCTCGGCTGGGTCGGCGGGCGACGGATCCACCTCTCGGCCCTCGGTCTCGAGCGGATCGTGGTGCCCGAGGTCGAGGGTGTGGGGTGGTACGAGCTCCCCGCGGGTGGAAGCCTCGTGCCTGAGCCGTGACCCCCTTTCGGGGTCGTGTGCGTCGTGATGTCGCGGCTACGGTCCTCGAGCTCGTCTGGCCGCTTCTTCCTCCGTGTACGTGCTCGCGGGTCGCCACGACGCTGAGATCATTCGTTTCTGTGGCCGGCGGGGCCGACCGTCTCCAGCGTGCGACCATGCGCCGAGCTGCTGCGGACCGTCGTCCACAGTATGCCTAATCGACCAGTTCCTGGTCAGTGTCCCCGCCTTGCACGGCGAATCGGTGCGGACTCGACGACGCGGCGTCGCAGCTCGACGCACAACACGGCGTAAACACGAAAGAAAACCACGTTCACTTTGCTGGCACGCGGCTCGCAAAGGGTCCCTCTGAACGCGGGAGCGTGGTGCGAAGAGGAGGACGGAATGGCGAAGGCACGAGACACCCACTGGCTGCTCATCATCGCGGCGCTCGGCGCGTGGGGCTGCACCGTCGACCTCGCAGGCGGCGCGGGCGGGTCGGGAGACGTGGGTGACGATCTCTTCGACAACGAAGCCCTCGAAGGGGTGGACGAGGACGAGTTCCTCGCGGGCGTGGACGAGGCCTTCGCGATCCGCGGCAGCGTACCGAACGGCTCGACGCTCCGGACCACCGCGAACCTGAACCTCCGCAGCGGCGCGTCGACGGGCCACCGGGTCCTCCTCACGATGCCGCGCGGCTCGACCGTCACCGTCGTGAACGGCAACCCCTCGAACGGCGTCTGGTACAACGTGCGCTTCGGCTCGACGAGCGGCTGGGCCCACGGTGGCTACATGGACCGGGTCAGCACCGGCGGGGGCAGCGGCAGCACCGGCGGCGTGAGCGGCACCGGCCGCGCCCGCGCGATGTCGGTCGCGCGCAGCGGCGTGGGCTTCTCCTACTGGTGGGGCGGCGGCGCGTGGGATCCGAACGGCGCGACCTCGTCGAACCGCGGCTCGTGCTCGGGCAGCTGCCCGAACTGCCGGCACTCGGGCCAGTACGGCGCGGACTGCTCGGGCTACGCGGCGAAGGTCTGGGCGGTGCCCAGCTCGAACACTGACATCCGCCGCAACACGCACCCCTACAGCACGGCGGACTTCATCAGCACGAACAGCCGCTACCCCTGGCGTCGCGTGAACCGCAGCAACGTCGTCCAGGGCGACGCGCTCGTCTACCGCTCCGGCGGCGCCGGCCACATCGTCATCTACGACTCCGGCTCGGCGTGGGGTCAGATGTGGATGTACGAGGCGCGCGGCTGCAGCACGGGCATCGTCCGCAACCTCCGCTCGCTCGGCAGCCAGTACGTCGCGATCCGTCGCTCCGGCTGGTGAGCGCCCGATCCTGAGCTCGCAGCCCGTCGACCCGTCGGCGGGCTGCGCTGCGTTCGGGCGCTGCAGCGCGTCGACTACCCGCGCGCGCCGACGTTCGTGAAGGACCAGCGCGCGTCGACGGCAGCGAAGCTATGCTCGCGCGGCGACCCCCTCTCGAAGGCACGACCATGTCTCCCCGAAAGCTGCTCCCCCTCGCCCTGATCGCCATCGTCGTCGGAGTCGGCGTCGCGATCTGGCTCCTCCGCGATCCGCGAGAGCCTGATGCACGGCTCGAAGTCGACCCTCACGGTGGCCGGCTGACGGATTCGGCGGGCGCTCCGCGACCGGGCCGTGAGCACCAGACCGAAGACGAAGCCTCCGAAGGCGACGACGAGCAGCCGCGCCCCGCGGACATCGAGCGGCGCGCCGGGGATGTGTTCGCGCGCTTCGACTGGGGCAGCGGGCCCGACCAGCTCGGACGCGATCGCCCCCAAGAGGCCAACCCCGAGGCCCCCATGAGCTTCGCCGCAGGACCCGATGGTCGCGTCTGGGTGCTCGACCAGGTCAACGGCCGCCTCGTCCGCCTCGGCCCCGACGGCGAGGTCTTGGGCACCACCCGCCTCGACCAGGTCGCGCCGCAGGACGTCGCGGTCGGCGACGACGGCACCGTCGCGGTGCTCGACCGGCTCGCGGACCGGAACGTCACCGTGCTCTCGCCCGACGGTGAGGTGGTCGGGACGATCCCCCTCGAGGGCGATCTCATCCCGGAGACGGGCGGCGTGACCGCCGTGATCATCGACGGAGACGACGTCTACGCCGAGCGCGAGCACGGCCCCCTCGTGCACATCGGCGACGTCCAGGGCCGCCCCGCCACCGCGCGCCACGAGGTGCCCGGCCGCCCGAGCCGCGACCAACAACTCTACCTGCTGGCGGCGCTCGTCGACCCCGTCGCCGGTCGCTTCATCGTCAACGCGATCGAGCGCGAGACGGGGCGCCACCGCTTCACGAGGCAGCTCCAGGCCGTCGCGATGATCCGAGAGATCCTCCTGCTCGACACCGACGGCCAAGGCGTCATCTACGTCGCCATCGCGGGCGCCCCGGCCCCGGACCACCCCGAGTACGAGGAGGTCCACCTTGTCTGCCTCGCCGCGGCGGACGGCGCGACCATCGGCACCGCCATCCTCCCTGGGAACATGGGCGCCGAGGAGACGATGCGGCAGATCGCGGTCCTCCCGGGCGGTGGCGTCCTCTACGGCATCCGCACCGAGGCCGGGATGGCCTTCGAGCGCTTCGACTGCCGCGGCGGGATGGCACAGTAGGGTCGTCGTCGCCGAGCGCACCGCGCGCGAGCAGCGATTGGCGAGGTCGCCGCGCCTTCGCCAAGCGCACATGAGCAGCGAGATGGCCCTCGCGAGCTCACTCGCACGAGCGCGCGTCGCGCAGATCCGTGCACTCGGATGGGATCGTGCTGCAGAACGCGCCGTTCACGCAACGCCCGCACGACGCGCTCCATGCACAGCGCGCGTCGCCCCGAGCGCATGCGGTCTGCGTGGCGAAGCCACCGCACTCGACGCAGCTCGAGAGCCTCGACTGCCACTCCGTCTCGCAGGTGGCCATCTGCGAGCTCGCGATGCAGCCGGTGCCCGGACACCACCCGCAGGCTCGAAACGCCGGGTCGTCTCCGTTGCACTCGGAGCAAGTCGTGGCCGCTCCGCACGGGTCGGGCACGCACATGTGCATCCCATCGTTTTTGAACGCGCCGCCCGGCCCCGTCGCGACGATGGCGCGCCGCTCGTCCTCGAAGTAGCCGCGCACCCAGTTCACCCGGACGCCGAACGACAGGTGATCCATCGTGCCGTCGGCGTCGACGTCGACGTCAGGCTCGAGGAGCGGACCCAGCATCGCGTTCGCACGCACCTCCGCCGCCGTGACGCGGCCGTCACCGTCGGCGTCGAGCACCATGATCCGCGGGTCGCCCTGGAAGCCAGCGAGGATCTGCGTCAGCACACCGTCGACCTCGGCGACCGCGAGGAGCCCGCCGAGGTTCATCGTTGCGCGGAGGCTCGGCATCTCGCCGGCGGCTCGAACGCGCACGAGCGGAAGCTCGACCGCGTCACCACCCGAGAGCGGGAAGCGAACCCGCGCCGCGTCGGTGTCTCCCCGGAAGCGCACGTTCGGAGGTTCGTATCGGCCGCGGAGGTCGGCGAACGCACCGTCCGCCGTCGGCTGGTAGAGCCCCTCGCCGCTCGGATCGGGCGGTGTGCCCGGCTGCCCTCGGTAGACGCGGAGCGACGCGGCGCCGTCCTCTGCGAGGCCAAGGCGTCCGAGCAGGACGAAATCTCCCTCGAGCATCGTCTCGTAGATCATGCGGTTGAGGTCGACCCCGACGTCGGCGAGCGCGCTCGAGAGGGCGCCGAAGGCGTTGTCGACCTCCCCGTCGCCGTCCAGATCGACGCCGACGTCCCCGGAGCGTGCGCGTGTCAGGATGGAGCTGGCGACGTATCGATGTACGTGGCGGGCGTCGAAGTCGTCGGGCTCCACCTCGGCTCCGGCGTCGACGCGTGGCGCTTCGCGGCCGGCGTCGGGCGTGCCGGAGGGCCCCCCATCGCTCGAGCACGCCGCGACGAACGACACGAGCGCCAGCACCCCAGTTCGCCACGCCAAGCCGCTCGACCTCCCGTGAACGGGGCTCGCCACCGAGCCGCGGGCGTCGCGACGCCACCCGACGATGACGAGGACGACGAAGACCGCGCCCCAAGGACTGCCGCCCGAGGCGTCGCAGCCACCGCGCCCCCCGCCGGGGCTGCTCGGCGCGGGGCTCGGCACGTAGGGGACGGGCGTGGTCGCCGGTGCGTTGCCGCAGAGGGAGTGGACACGGCCGTCGGCGCAGAGCCCGTCCAACGCGTACGCCGCGGACACGTGAAACGACGCCGTGCTCCGACCCGGTGGCACGAGATCTTCGAACAAACAACGCGACGTCTCTTCGCGGCAATACCCGTGCGGGGTTCCGGCGATCTGCTGCATCACGCACGAGGTCCCGAGTCCAGCGACCAAGATGCCGACGAACGCATGGCCCCCGCCCTGTCGCGCGAAGGTACCTCCGCCGGAGTTTCCGCCGAGCACGTCCGCGTGCGAGATGAAGAAGTCCCGCGCGAAGCCAGGCATGTCTCGGATGCTCTGGGAGATGTGCCGTGGGTTGTTGATCCCCCCGAGGAAGCCCGAATTGTCACTGACGGTCATGATCTCGTCGTCGCTGATCTTCACCGGCAAACCGGCGCCATGGCCGATCGCCCAGATCGGTCGCCCATGCTGCGGCGCGCTGCGGTCGACGGGCACGGGCGCGTGGGGCTCGCTCACGGGGGAGGGGGTGGTGCCGCGACGCTCGCGCTTGATCGTGAACACGACGTAGTCGTCGCGCACGTCATCGACGCAAGTGCTCTCGCAGCGGTTGACCATCCCCGAGGTGTCGCAGACCCCCTGCGCCCCACACCAAGCGTCCTCGTTGCAACGGCAAAAACCCGTGGTTCCCGAGGTGTCGCAGTCTGCGCCCGGCCCGCAATCCCCGTCGTCCACGCAAGTCGTCAGGCGCGGGCGGGGGCAGCTCGGCGCGACGCCGGCGAGGATCTCGTGGCAGTAGTAGACGTCGCGGTCGTGGAGCACCTCGGCTCGTCGGCCTTCTGCCTCCATCCGGAAGTTGAAGACGACGGCGGTTCCGTCGCAAGGGAGATCTCCATCGAGGACGGCTTGGTCGAAGCAATGCCCCGCCGAGATCACCGTGTCACCGTCGACGAGCGTGCCACTGCAGAAGGGGACGACCTCCTCGCATTCGTACGGTTGGCCGGGGCACAGGCCTCGGTCGATACGGAAGACGCTCTGGAAGCGCGCTGCGCTCGAACCGGGCACGGGCGAAACCTCACCCGACCGGACCAGCGCCACCGTAGAGCGCTGCGCGAGCTGCTGCAGGTCCGGCGGCGCTTCGTACCAGTTCAGGCGGTCGTCGGTCCCGATGATCGCCGGTTGAGACATGCTGCCGATCTCGTCCGCTCGGGTCTCACTTGGCGCCCACGACGCGGCTGTCGACATCGCGGCCAACAGCGCGAACCCGAACGTCACTCGTCGCTTGTCGTCCATCGATCGCTCCCTGCCGCGCAGAGGTCCCCAGCGCAGGTGCTGCTGGCGGCTGCCGTCGGGGCCTCGCTCGAGGCGCCGCGCGCGAGCAACGAGCGCTGGGGTGTCGAAGCAACGGCCACCTCACCGACTCTGTCGATCGTGGACCATGACGCGACGACAAACCGCGCTACGCGCCTATTTTTCAGCCGTGTCAGCGCTCCGATCCGCCAACATGTACAAGGTTGTCCAAGGTTGCCGCTCACCGCCGAGAGGACCCTCGGGTCGAGCCCGGTCCGCGTCGGCCGGCACTTCTGGCGGGTGATCGAGCAGCGCCCGCACGTTCAGGCTCGCCTCGTGATCGCGCGCCTCCGAGCTCGCGCGCGCCCTCCCAGAAGCCGCGCGCGCTCCGATTGCTCGCCGCGTGCGCCCGCGTCGCAAAGAACGTTCGTCAGGGCCCGGAGCGATCGAGCTCGTGATCGCGCGCGTGCCAGAAGGCCGCGGGTTCCGACCGCTCGGGCCGCGCCCGTGTCGCGCAGCCGTTCGTCAGGGCCTGGAGCGAGCCGGGAGCGGTCGTTCTCTTCGTAACCTTCGACGTCGAACGAGCCTTCGATGCCGAAAGCCGAGAAGTCGATGGACATCGCTTTCGACTCAGGCGCGCTTGTACGGCGCGTGCCGGTAGTACTTCGGGCGAGCGTCGAGGCGCACGTGGAGCCAATCGACGCCGAGGCCCGCCGTGCTGAGCCAGACGGTGGCCGCGGTGCGGGCCCGCAGCTCACACAGCGCGGCGCCGACGGCGGCGAAGAGCGCATCGACCTGCGCGACGGCGCCCCGCGAACGAACGACGCGAGGTGCCCGTAGAAGGCGCGGCCGGCCGACTCCGATGGCACCACAAGCGTCGCGTCCCCACATAAGTTGGCGAAGGTCGCAACGAGCCCGACCGAGCGCTCGAGGTGCTCACGAAAGGGAGATGGATCCGGGGTCGTGCGCTCGAACGCTCGGGTGGGCACGAGCACCCACTCGACCTCCGAGCTCGATCCCTCCCGCCATGGCGCGCACTCGAAGAAGTAGGCGCGGGCATCGGCGCTCGTGAGCGTCTCGATGAGGACCCGGCGCAGCGCGCTCTCGTCACGGAGGCCACGGGAGAACGCCTCCCAGCACAGCGGAGCGCCGTCGCGTCGCGGATGGTAGGTCGGCGTCGTGGCGTCGCGACGCTCGATCTCGAACCCATCGTGAGCAGCGACGACCGTCATGACACTCGACCGCAGCACGAGGCCTGGCAGCTCTCCCCGCGTTCCGTCACGCGGCCTCACTCGCGACACGCGACGGTGCGCCGAAACGGCGCCGGAGCTCACGATGCCGTGCCTCGAAGAGCGCGCGAACGAGCGGACGCACGAGCACGTCGGGGACGAAACGTGGCTCGACCTCGAGCCGGTCGGTGACGATGCAGCCATCGGACGTTGGCTCGATGGAGCGCTCGTGACGCCAGCGCCGCTGCAGCAATGACCAGCTCTCTTCGACGAAACCACGCTCGGAGACGGAGACCAGCGTCAGGTGGTGCCGATCGAACGGAAGCACCCCAAATGCGAGCAAGGAGCTGACGAAGGCCTCCTCGCCCCGCGGCGCGTCGTCGAGGCGCAGGCCACGCACGTGCGAGGGCACGGACATGCGGACGAAGGGCGCGAGCTCGGCGTTGACCCCGTCCATCGTCGACGCATGCGCCCAGACCACGTCGGGAAGCGCATGGAGCGACGAACTCATCTCGAACGTGAACGACATAGCTCGGAACTCTAGCGCCTGCGGCGCGCAAGCGGGAAGCTGCGGGCCCGAGCAGGTCGTATGGTGCCTTTTTGTTATTGTGACCCGCCGATGGTTGATCTCCAGTCGCCCGCCAGCGCCCCGGCCTGTGGATCTCATGGAGACTCTCGACGCGATGAAGGACTCGATCATCGAGGCCATGGAGGGGGTCTCGGAGTGCGGGTGAGCGCCGGGCTCACGGTGAGGACTGCCGAGTCCACGTCGCGGACAGATCCTCAGCGATCTTCTGGACCTGCTCCACCCGCTCAATCGCGTAGAGCGGCGTCGATCGAAACGGCTCGGAAACCGTAAACACCAACGTGCGATCACCAGGATTCCTCAGCTTCACGCCCTTCGGCACGATGACAGGGGCCGCCGTTCGCAGTTCGGTGTTGCCCTCCTTCATACCCCGATCAATCTGAGAGAGGATCCGCCGTGTCACCCCTCGCTTGATGCGGAAGGGCTCGTTCGGCGGATAGCCAGGACACGCGAGTCGGGCCTTGGAGAGGACGCCGCACAGTAGCTCGGGCTCGAAGCCCGATTCCCTCGGGTGGTAGATTCGGACGCGCACGAACGCGAGCGCGGAACCCTGGGGGACGTCGCGCGGCCCTGCGCGGCGCCGGTCGTCCTCCTGCTCGTCGTCCGACTCGTCACCCCCGTCGCCCTCCTCTCCCTCCTCCTCTTCGTCCCCGGCGATGCCGTCCTCCCCCCGCACGTAAAGTCTCCCCTTCCACTCTCGGAGGATACGGTTGGTCTCCCTGCCCTTCCCGGAGCCAGGGATCACGGGCCAGGCCACGAACCCGTGCTGGCCCATGGCCGTGTCGAGTTCTCGCAGCAGCGCGTCGACCTCGGAGTAGAGATCCAACACAGCGCGGACGGCCGTGCCGACCGCCTCCTTGAACTCGTCACGCTTCAGCTTTCCCTCGACCATCTCGCCCTCCCAAGGCACATCCGCCCGATCAGGCCCGGGTCGCCGGCGGCCACACGACGATGCACCCGCCCGCAGCCGCGACGCGAGCTCAAGCTTCCGGAGTGCCCCGTGCTCGGTCATCCAATCACGGAAACGCGGCTTCCACGGTTGCGGGCCCAGCCGCCGCTCCACGCGGGCGGCGCGCACGGCCCGCGCGACCTTCGTGCTCCACAGCCCTTGGAAGCCCTGGAATGCCTGGAGCCCGCGACGTTCGAGCAACGCCCGAAGGTCAGCCTCCCACCACCGGTTCGAGAGGTCCTCGCGCCGCGCTCGTGCAAGTAGCTCGGCGTGGAGATTCTCCCAAGTGAGCAGGTACAAGCGGGCGTCATCACCCAGGAGACCCCGCGAGGTCTCCAGCTCCTTCCTCGCCTTCCGCATAGCGCGCGCTCTGACGAGATAGACGACGCAACGCGAGGTCGTCCCGTCGATCGCCGCCCGCACGTCGCCCGGATAGAGCGCCGCCTGCTCCACGGGGGGATGAATCGAGCGCCACTGCCGCGCGAGTTGATCGCGCAGCGCGCCCTCCTCATCGTGGCCCGCGCCGCTTTTGCCCGAGAGGTACTTCGCCTCGATCAGGAGCAGGGAGGAGCCGATGCGCAGCAGTAGGTCGGGTTCGATCGTCTGCAACCGGGGCCAGAACCTGAACCACTGTGGCCCCCCATCGCCGCTGCCGAGATCCAAACCATGTCCATCCTCGTCACGTGCGTGTCGAAGCCACGCGGTGACGAGATCCCACGCGCCAGCAAGGAAGAGCGTTCCCCAGACCGTGGAGGTGAGGACGTCCTCAGCGCGCTCGTGCTCGGGTGCGTCCGGGACGAGCTTTCCGTGGATCTCTGCATGGAACACGGCACGAGGCTCGCATGATCCTCGTGCACCGGGCAACGTGGTGGCCCCGCTGCAGCCAGCCTCGGGACGTGCGTTCGGCGCGGCGAGTCCCGTCTCGACGAGGCGGTCGCGTGGAGCAGCGTTTCATGGTCCTCGTTGCAACGGCAAAAACCCGTGGTTCCCGGTCCACGTCGGCCGGCGCCTCTGGCGGGTCGAGCAGCGCCCGCACGTTCAAGCTCGCCTCGTGATCGCGCGCCTCCGAGCTCGCGCGCGCCCTCCCAGAAGCCGCGCGCGCTCCGATTGCTCGCCGCGTGCGCCCGCGTCGCAAAGAACGTTCGTCAGGGCCCGGAGCGATCGAGCTCGTCGCAACCTTCGACGTCGAACGTGCCTTCGACGTCGAAGCCTGGGAAGTCGATGGAGATCGTTCCGACCAAACGGCTTCGCTCTTCCTCGTGCACCAGCACGCGGGCCGGCGCGTAGGCGATCTCACCGGCCATCACGACCTGCGCTATCGCGTCGTGCTCGCCACGATAGAGACCGCGCTCGTCCCAGTGGAGCGGAAAGAGCCAAACGCCGAGCCGCGGTCGAGCGCATCCCTCGAGGGGCGAGGACGCAGCGAAGAGGAGGTAGACGTCCACCGCGAACGCGTGGGTGAAGCTCGCATAGCCATGCGCCAGCTCGAGGCGCCCGAGCGGCGTGTCGCCGGCGACGCTCGCCGCGCCGGCCTGACTCGCGCACCCCGTCTCGCGGCCTACCGAGCAAGAGTCCGGGATGCGGATGGGTCCGCCGCGCAGCCGCCCGTTCTCGCAGCTCCACTCCGCACCGCAGCAGAGGTCTCGCGCGTAGCAGCGCCGCTCGAACGCGCACGGATCGCCTTCGCTCGCCGCCAGCGCGTCCGCGCACGTGCGCGCGACCACCGCGCCATCGGGCCAAGGCGCGTCCACGCCCGTGTCGGGGGCTGCGTCCTCCTCACTGTTCCCCCCGTCCGCCGCCGCGTCCACCTCGGAGTCGGGCTCGTGGCTCGCGGCGCACGTGCAAGCTTGCAGCCCGGCGTGCGCGAAGAGGATGAACATCACGAGCAAGGCGCGAGTCGTCATGGCTGGCCAGCGTAGCAGCTGCGAGGGAATGCTCGCTGGAGGTGCTCTGGCAAGCGGACGAGGGCGACCTCGGCGCGTGCGGAGGGGTGGACGTGACGGCGGAGCGGTGAGACCGAAACGGCGGTGCTCCACCACCTGCCCCGCCAGGCGTCGACGAACGTGCGCGCTCGCCGGGCGCGACCACGAGCGCGCGCGCCTCGCGACCGACCCGGCGAGCTCACTGCAGCTGCGGTACGCGGAGACCCACGACGGGGCGGAGCGCGACCCCGAAGTCCCAGTCCTCCGCGCTACCTCGGACGGCGTTACAGAGGAGCTGCCACTCGCCGCACGCCTGCCACGGATACACCATCGCCGCTCCGCCGCGTGCCACCACGGGGCCCTCGCCCTCGCGCGGAGCGCCATCGCTCGGCGCGCCCTCGTAACTCGGGTGCCATGCATCCGAGCAGAGCTCGGGGTTCACCCCGAACCCGGCGAGGCCGAAAGCGTTGGTGCGCTCCAGCCCGGCTTCCAGCACGGCTTGCAGCCAAGCCTCGTCAGGGACCTCGTGGCCCAAGTGCGTCAGCTCCCCAACCTTGCCGCCGCGGGACAAATACTCCCACTCGGCTTCGCTCGGCAGGCGGAACGGCGCCCTGCCGCGGATCATCCGAACGACCTCGGTGGGGTCGACCACGAAGTCCCCAGCGCGACAGGCGAGCAGCGGCCCGACCGCGACCTCCGCCAAGGGACGCATCACCGAGACCTGCTCGAGCAGGTGTTGGTACTCCTCGTCCCAGTTGTCGACCTTGCCCTCACGCGCGGCCGCGACCTCGCGTACCAGCGCCTCCTCCCGCTCGGAGAAGCCACGCACGTAGGTCCCGCCGGGCACCAGCGAGAGCGACATCCCGCTCTGGTGCTCGAAGAGCGCGATCGGCGGGCCACCGAACGAGGCCACCCGCACGAACCGGAACGCTTCACCCAGCGCGCTCGCCACCAAAGCGGCGATCGCCTCGCGGCGCTCGTCGCTCGCGGCAGACCACGTGGCCACGCTGCTCAGCTCTGCGGCGTCCACCGCGAGCACCCGCTCCCCGTGGAGGCGCCGGCACTCGGCGCCCGCGTCCTTCACGCGATGCTCGGCCTCGACCTGCTTCAGGTTGTAGTCGAGCGCGTGCTGAACCGTGGGGGTGAGCCCCCCGACGGGCGGAGGCCCGCCCCCTGCGCGGACCGCGGCGAGCAGCTCGGCCCAACGGACGTCGTGCGCCAACGCCTCGCAGGCCGCCTCCACCTTCGCTCGCGTCGCCGGGCCCGCGAGATCGAGCACGGGGAGCACCCGCTGGAGCTGCCCCCGGCGCCCGTTGTCGTGCGAGGGAGCGCCGAAGAGGCGCGCGAGCACGGCGTCCCGCCGCTCGAGCGGCATCGGCTCCACCGTCTGGCGTAGCGCCCTCCAAGGCACACCGAACGAAGCCAGCGCGTCGAAGCGCGCGTCGAAGGCGCCCTGATGGCGAGCCAACGCGGCGAGCGCCACTGCGCCGAGGGATTCCATCTTTCCATCGAGCCCGAGCAGCACGTCGCAGAGGGCCTCGACGTAGTCGAGCGGAGCGTCCTCGAACACCTCGAGCAGCGCGATGGGGCTCGGCGCCCAACCCGGCGGCATCCGCGCGACGGCGCTGACCAACGCGCGTCGAACCTCGTCGTTGTCGAGGCCCGCATGCGCGAGGTCTTCGACGACCCCGATCCAACGAGCGGCGCTGGCGAGCATCGCGGGGCTGCCGCTCGCGAACCGACTCGCCACCCGCCGCAGCCCCCTCTCCGTCAGCGGCCGCTCGCGGGCACGGTCCATCAGCTCGGCGATCGTGACCGATTCACCCCGAATCTCGATCTCGCGCGCGTCCAGCTCAGGGGCTTCCAACACAATCGCACCTCGTGAAGCGCCGATCGTGCGCGCAGCCTCGGATGAGGTCAAGAGTCGCCGCACCCGCCCTCGCGTACGCGCAGAAGACATCGACCACATCGTGTGACTTGGCGTCACGAACACTGCGCGATCTCTGGCGAAAACAGCGGCGCGCGACGCTCGATCGCGAACCCATCGTGAGCAGCGACGACCGTCACGACTCCAAGCTCGAATGATCCCCGTGCACTGGGCAACGTGGTGGCCCTGCTGCAGCCCGCCGCGGGACGTGCGTTCGGCGCGGCGAGTCCCCTCTCGACGAGGCGATCGCGTGGAGCAGCGCTTCATGGTCCGTGTGGCGGTGCGGCCATGGCGCGGATCACCTTCGCGGCCGACGGGGTCGTCGACATCCCCTGGAACGAGTCCGCGAGCCCTCAGTCCGCCAGCAGGCGCTCGAGCTCGGCGAGATCGATGCGGCGGTCGGCGTCGCCCGCGTCCGAGAGGATGCTCTCCGCGAGCTCGCGCTTGCGCGCGTGCAGCTCGAGGATGCGCTCCTCGATGCTCTCGGCGAGCACGAGGCGATATACCGTGACCGGTCGCGTCTGGCCGATGCGGTGCGCGCGATCGCTCGCTTGGTCCTCCGCGGCAGGGTTCCACCACGGGTCGAGGTGGATCACGTAGTCGGCGGCCGTGAGGTTCAGCCCGGTGCCGCCTGCCTTGAGGCTGACGAGGAAGAGCTCACCTTCGCCGTCTTGGAAGGCCGCCACCCGCTCGGCGCGGGCCTTCGGCGGCGTCGAGCCGTCGAGGTATTGGTAAGCGATGCCCTCGGCGTCGAGCGCCTCGCGCGCGAGCGTGAGCAAGCTGACGAACTGGCTGAAGACGAGCGCGCGATGCCCGCCCTCTCGCAGCTCGGCGACGAGCTCGCGGAAGGCCTCCATCTTGGCGCTCGGCACCTTGGTACCGGGCGCGAGCAGGCGCGGATCGCAGCACGCCTGGCGCAGCCGCGTCAGCGCCGCGAGCAGCTCGAGGCGAGCGTCCTTGCCTCGGCCCCCGACCCGCTCCAGCCCCTCGCGCCGTACCGCCTCGATGAACGCGCGCTGCGCGTCGCTCGGATCGACGCGCAGGACGATCTCGGTCTTCTCGGGGAGCTCGCGGAGCACCTCGCGCTTGGTGCGCCGCAGGACGAAGGGGCGGACACGCTCGCGCAGCCGCTGCCCGGCGAGCCCCTCCGCGAGGCTCTCCTCGCGATCCATCGCCTTGAGGTAGCGCTGCTGGAACGCGCGTTGGCCGCCGAGCAGCCCGGGGATCAAGAAGCGGAAGAGGCTCCAGAGCTCGGCGAGGTGGTTCTCGATCGGTGTGCCGCTGAGCGCGACGCGCGCGTCGGCGTCGAGGCCGTGCACGATCTTGGCGGTCTTGGTCGTCGCGTTCTTGATCGCCTGGGCCTCGTCGAGCACGACGGTCGCCCACCGGCGTCCGCCGAAGAGTGCCGTGCGGCTCTGGAGCATGCCGTAGCTCGTGACGACGACGTCGAAGCCTTCGGCCGAATCGACCGCCCCTTCGGCGACCTCCGCCGCGACGCCGGCGCGGAGCAGGTGCACGCGGAGCGAGGGCGCGAAGCGCTGCGCCTCGGTCGCCCAGTTCGCGAGCACGCTCGTCGGCGCGACCACGAGCGCCGGACCCGAGCGCGCGCGGTCAAGCAAGACCGCAAGCGTCTGCACGGTCTTGCCGAGCCCCATGTCGTCCGCGAGGCAGGCCCCGAGGCCCGCGCGCGCCAGGCGCGCCACCCAGCGGAAGCCCTCGACCTGATAGGGGCGCAGCTCGGCCTCCAGCGTGCGCGGCACCGGCACGTCGGCCGCCATCGCCTCGCGGATGCGCTCGCGCTCGGCGGCGAAATCTCCTTCGCCCTCGAGGTCGAGCAACGGATCGTCGAGCAACGCGACGAGCGGGTGGAGGGTGCCGTCGTCCTGCGCGAACGCGTCGAGCCGCGCGAGCGTGCGCTGCAGCGCGCCCTCGATGGCGACGAAGCGGTCGTCGTCGACACGCACGAAGCGCTCGCCGCGGCGCAGCGCGCCGAGGAGGGCCTCGTAGGCGACGAGGACCGCGTCGTCGAGCTCGACGCCACCAGTCGGCTCGAGCCAATCCCCGCGCTGCGCCGCCACGAGCCGCACGCCCGACTCGGGTCGCTCGAGCCGGATCGGCGAACCCTCGACCCACTCGACGATCGCGTCGGCGTCGCGGAGCTCGGCGAGCAACGACAGACTCTCGATCACGTCGAGCGAGGCGATCTGTCGCCCCGCCAGCGTCGGCGCGGTCTCGTAGAGCGCGACGAGCCGCCCCGCCTCCTCGGCGAGGTCGCGCTCGGTGCGGCGGCCGCCTCCGATGAGCATCGCGTGGCCGCGCCCCGGCTCGGCGACCGGGCCGTCCTCCCCGAGCGGCGTCGCGACGATCTCGTAGCGGAGCCCTTCGCCCTCGCGACGGAGCCGGACGCGCGGCGCGGGGTCCGCCTTCACGTCCTCGAGCGCGCTGAGCGTCAGGGGTCCGCTGGCGTCGATGGGCGCGACCTCGGCGAGGCGCTCGAGCAGCGGCTCGAGCTCGTCCTGCGCCTCGAGCGGGATCTTCAACCCCTCCGAGATCGCCCGCGCGAGCGCCTCTTGGCGCGTGTCCAGCTTCACGACCTCGTAGCGATCGCCTCGATCGTAGATGCCCGACGTCTGCGGGCTGAGCTCGACGGGGAAGCTGTCGTCGCGCACGACGACGCGCAGGCGCGGCGTGGCGCGGACCACCGGGACGAACGTGTTGTCCTCGCGCACGACGCGCGGGTGTCCCACCAGCGCGTCGAGAAGCTCGCGGCGGGCGTGCACGCCGGACAGGTAGTAGCTCGCCCCCAACCCGCGCTCGCTCGTCGTGAAGCTCGCCCGCACCGCGTCGTCCTCGGGGCCGAAGGGCATCTTGCTGGGATCGTTGACGATGGCGCGCAGCTCGACGCGGCGCCCCTTGGTCCATCCCTTCGCGGTGCGTCGCTGCACGCGCGCGCTGAGATCGAAATGCCCCCCCCCAAGCGGCGTGAGAACCCATAGGAGCCGCTCGACCCGCTCCGACGCCTCCGCCTCGGCGGGAAGGATCGCCGCGCTCAGCCGGGCGAGCGCGCGGCGCCACGGCGGGGCGACCTCGACCCAACGCGTGAGGTAGCCCTCGTCGCGCTCTCCGCGCAGCGCGCGGGCGAGCGCGAGGTGCTCGCCGCGGATCCACCGGTGAGGGATCGTCGGCGCGGCCTCCTCGAGCAGCTGCGCGTGGGCCGCGCGCAATCGCGGATCGTCGTCGAGCCAATGGACGACGAGCGACGCGATGAGCCGGTCCCAGGCCGTGCGCTTGACGCCGTAGTTGCCGAGCACGGAGGTCGCATGGCGTGGGGTCCCCCGCAGCTCCGCGTGGAGGCGCTCGAGGTGCTCGTTCGCGTAGGGGTGGAGGAGCTTGGTGCTGAAGCGATCGGGCGGCGTGTCGTTCACGCACGAGAGCGCCTCCAAGAGCCCGAGGGCGCCGCGGAGCGGTCCGTGGCCGGGGACCCGCGTCCGCGCCTTCTGGAAGAGCTTCGCGGCTTCGGCGCGGTTGGGCTTCGCCCGCCCGACGAGCGCGGCGAGCGCGCGCGTGGCGAGCGGGACCCAGAGCCGATCGTCGCCCTCGACCCGCGGGTAGTCCGCGAGCGCCTCGGGGCCCTCGTCGAGGAAGCGAAGCAACGCTTGCCGCGCCGTGAGCACGGGGGCGAGGGCGGCGTCGCTCGTCTGGAGGTCCGCGGGCCCCGCGATCATCTCCTCCCACGCCTCCGTCGCCCACCAGAAGCGGACGTAGTCTCGCGTGTCCGGCGCGAAGCGCTCGAGCTCGAAGGGAGTGGGCCCCCCATCGAACGCGAGCATGATGGGGTGCCGCCCCAGGTCGCGGTGGTTGAGGGCCTCCACGGCCCGCGAGATCGAGGCCTCGTTCGCGCCGCCGAGGGCCAGCTGTCGAAGGTCTCGGAGCTCGGCGAACGTCCGGAGGCCCCAGTGGGGCGTGACGCCGACGCGCACGTCCTCGGTGACGGCGTCGAACCGCCCCTCGCGCAGGAGCGCCTCCGTCACCGCGCGCGTGACGCCCACCGTCGCCCGTACGCCCGCGCCCGCGGCGACGAGGACGACGTCCTCCGAGTCGAGGAGCTCCAGCGCCAAGAGGTACGCCTGGGTGGGATCGACCGTGCGGCGGAGCGCGCGCGAGAAGAGCGACGCGTCCCCACGCGCATAGACCGAGCCGAAGGCGACGGCGACGTACTCGAGCAGCCTCGCCCGATCGTCGGGCGGCATGCTCCGGCCGCGCGGCGGGTCGGCGCTGCTCGTTGGGGCAGGACGCCGGGGGGTATGCGTTTGACGACGTCGAGCGGCCACGCCGCCGGTTCTTTCGACCCGGGCCGACGCTTGTCAAACGGCCGCGCCGCCTTGCGCGTCGTGGCGCCTCACCCAAGACCCGACGCATGCCGGTTCCGGTCAACGTCATCACGGGCGCGCTCGGGTCGGGGAAGACGACCGCCATCCTCCAGCTCCTCGCGCGACGCCCCGCGGGAGAGCGCTGGGCCGTGCTCGTCAACGAAGCCGGGCAAGTCGGCGTCGACGGCGCGATCCTCGACGGCCTCGCCGCTGGAGCCGGCGTCGAAGGCCCGGGGGGCGTCACGATCCGCGAGGTCCCTGGCGGGTGCATGTGCTGCGTCGCGGGGCTGCCTTCGCAGCTCGCGCTCGTCGACCTGCTCCGCCGCGCGAAGCCCGACCGCCTCTTGGTCGAGCCGACGGGCATCGGGCACCCGGCCGCGATCTTGGATTCGATCCGCGCCCTCGGCGACGCGGTGGAGCTCCGCGCCACGTTGACGCTCGTCGATCCGCGCCGCCTCAGCGATGAGCGCTTCCTGCGGCACGAGACCTTCGAGGATCAAGCGCAGCTCGCCGACGTGCTCGTCGCGACGCACGACGACGTGGTCAGCGACGCCGACCGCGCGCGCTTCTTCGAGTGGGCCGAGGGGTTCTTCCCGCGGAAGGCCGGGGCCCTGACGATCCGCGACGGCGCGCTCCCCGTGGAGTGGCTCGACGCACCCCACGCGGCGCGGGTGCCCCTACACCCCGAAGCCCACGCGCATGATCACGAGCACCACCCGACGACACGCCGACACGACGAGGACGATGGCCACGGACAGCGCGCGGACGAGCGCGAGGCCGGGAGACGTGGACACGAACACCGGCACGGGCACGACCACGACCACGGACACCCTCACGACCACGACCACGACCACGGACACGGTCACGGACACGGTCACGACCACGGTCACGGACACGGTCACGGTCACGGACACGGTCACGGTCACGGTGACGACCACGGACACGGTCACGGTCACGGTCACGGTGACGACCACGGACACGGTCACGACCACGGACACGGACACACGCACGACCCACACGTCCCGAGCGCGCTGCCTCCCGCCAGACCAGGCGTCCCCCTCCGACTCGAAGGCAGCGGGAGCGGCGTGGTGACCTGCGGGTGGATCTTCCACCGCGACGACCGCTTCGACGAGGACGCGCTCGTCGCGCTCTTCCGCCGACGCAGCCTGCCGGCGCGGGCCAAGGGGATTTTCCACGTGAGCAGCGGCCCCGCGTCCGGGGACGACCCCTACCTCGTCTTCAACCGCACCGTCGAGGGCCTCCACGTTCGACCGGTCGCCTATCGCGGCGAGAGCCGCGTCGAGCTCATCGCGCTGAGCGACGAACCCTTCGACGCAGACGAGGTCGAGGCCGCCCTCCTCGCCGCGCGACGCTGAGCTCGGCGCCGCGGCGGCTCCGGTCCGGCACCTCACCTGCGATCGTGTGGCGACCGAGTGATGGACATGGACTGGACGGATGAGACGAAAAGGACGTCCGGCGGTACGCTCCCTCGTGGAGCGCGCGATGACTCGACGAGACACGACGAAGCGACGAGGCCCACTCGGAGCGGCCGAGCTCGTGCCCCCAACCCGAAGTTCCTTCCGGGTTGCCGTAGATGATCGGCGTGGAGGTCGTTTGCCGCGCAGGCGTTGGATAGGCCAAAGCCCATTCGCGGAGGTCGGCGAGCGAGATCCGCGCCCTTGGCCGCGGATACCCAGAACGAACTTCGGGTTGGGGGCACTCGTGGTGCTCGCGGCGCTGGCGGCGGGTTGCGGGGGCGGAGAGCAGCGGACCGAGACGACGACCGCCACGTCGCCGCCGGCGGCCTCGGCGGACGAGGAGGTGCGCCCGATGCGATCTCCGCTCGTCGTCGGCGACTGGACCACGCTGCGTCTCGACCTGACCCTGATCCCGCCCGCCGGGGCGGCGCCGTCGTTGCGAGCGTTGAGCCTCGGCGCGCCGACACGCGCCGAGCCCGACGGCCAGTGGGCCGACGGCACCCCCGTCAGCGCGCACGCCGCGATCTCGCCCGACCAGGCGGAGGCCATCGCTCGCGTGCTCACCGAGGAAGGCTTCTTCGAGCGGGCCTCCCACCACCACAGCGAGCGCCGACGGTCGCCCACCACCCCCGCCCCCGAGGGCACCGCGGGCCTCCCTCCCACAGCGCCCGGACCGCATGTGCGCGTGACCGTCGCGACTCACGACGACGACTGGCACCGCTACCGCATCCTGGACCTCGACTGGGGCGCGCCGGCCCGCGGGCTCCTCGAACGGCTCCGTGCTCACCTCGGCGGCGAGCCCACCGCCCGACTCGACGAGCTGCTCCACCAACTCCCCGACTGATCTCCGGCACAAGCCAACCCGTCTCGGGCGGTCGCTCGGGCAGCGCTCATGAGCGCCGCGATCGAGCTCGACGTCGCGGTCGACTCCGCGGCGACGGGAGCCGATCGTCGACCCCTCGAGCCCGTAGCGCCCTATCGAACCCGCCGCGCCACGAGGTCGCCGCGCACCAGCGCGTCGCGGAGGGTCCGCCGGAGCACCTTGCGCGAGGGTCCGAGCGGGAGCGCGTCGACGAAAGCCACGAGCCGCGGCACCTTCGTCTTCGCGAGCCGCTCGCGCGCGAAGGCGTCGAGGTCCGCGAGCTCGACGGTCGCCCCCGCGCGGACGACGAGCACGGCGACCACCTCCTCGCCGAGCCGCGCGTCCGGCACGCCGACCACGGTGACCGCGGCGACGCCCGGGTGCGTCGCGAGCGCCGCCTCGACCTCGCTCGGGTAGACGTTGTGCCCGCCGCGCAAGATCAGGTCCTTGCGCCGATCGACGACGAAGAGACGCCCTCCGAGGTCGAGATAGCCGAGGTCACCCGTCCAGAGCCAGCCCCCCTCGGCGCCGCGCGACGCCGCGACACGAGCAAGCACGTCCTCCCTCCCGCGCGCCTCCACGCCCCCGCGCGCCT
The DNA here is from genome assembly GCA_019637115.1 of Myxococcales bacterium. Classification (GTDB taxonomy): domain Bacteria; phylum Myxococcota_A; class Polyangia; order Polyangiales; family Houyiibacteriaceae; genus JACKEH01. The sequence goes on from JAHBWH010000046.1 coordinate 30,524, forward strand.
CCACGCTCCCGCGCGCCTCCACGCCCCCGCGAGCGTCCACGTCCACGTCCACGTCCACGTCCACGTCCACGACGTCCACGTCCACGTGCGCGTGCGCGTGCGCGTTCTCCGACGGGGCCTCTAACCCCGACCCCGACCCCACGTCCGGCGGCCCGAAGACCGCGCGCGTCGCCGCGGGGTCGTCCAGGTATCCCCGCATCACGTTCTGCCCTCGGACCGTGATCTCCCCGAGCTCCCCCGCGGCCAACGCGCGACCGTCCGGGGCGCGCACCACCACCTCCACGCCCCAGAGCGGGCGACCCACCGAGCCCGGCGTGCGCGGCTCGGGTGGAGCGTCGACGCTCGTGAAGGTGGCCTCCGTCAGCCCATAACCCTCGCGCACGTCGGCGCCGAGGCGAGTCTCCGCGCGCGCTCGGATCGCGTCGGCCAGCGGCGCGCCCGCGCTGAGGCACCACCGCAGCGCGGGCAGCGGCGGTCCTTCCGTCTGGCCGAACGCGTGGAACATCGTCGGCACCGCGGGCAGCCACGTCACCCCTTCGCGCGCCGCCCACGCGAGGCAGCGCTCGGCGTCGAAGCGATCCACCAACGCCACCCGCGCGCCCGCGTAGAAGGGCGCGAGCACCCCCATGCGGATGCCGAAGCTGTGCGTGAGCGGCAGCGCGCCGAGCACGACGTCCCCCGCGTCGAGCGCGAGCGTGTGGTGCACGAGCGCGGCCGTGTGGAGCACCAGCGAAGCGTGCGTGATCGCGGCGCCCTTGGGCGTCCCCGTCGTGCCCGAGGTGTAGAGGATCATCCCCAGCCCGTCGGGCGGCGCGCGGAGCTCGAAGCGCGACGCCCCCGGTCTCTCGCGCTCCAGGGTCGGCGTGAGCTCGGCAGGGACCGGACGCGCGATGCGAGGCTCATTCGAGGCGACGTTGGGCTCGTCGGACATGCTCTCGGACAAGACGCGGCGCGCCACCCCCTCTGGCACGAGCGGCGCCCGCGCGGCGTCGACCAGCGCGAGCTTCACCCGCGCGTGCTCGACACGAAACGCGACCTCGGCGGGCGCCGAGACGACGGGGACCGGGACGACACACGCGCCCGCGTAGAGCGCGCCGAAGTACGCCGCGACGAAGGGCGCGCCGTTCGCCGCGCAGAGCAGGACGCGGTCGCCCGGGCCCACGCCGTCGCGCGCGAGGGCACGCGCGACCGCCGCCGCTGCCGCGTCCAGGGCCGCGTAAGAGACACTCTGCGCCTCGCCCTCACTCGAAGGCGCGCCTTCGCCCGAAGAGGTCCCCTCGCCGCGAAGCACGCGCAGCGCGATCGACGCCGGACGGCGGAGCGCGTTCTGCCGGAGGAGCTGCCCGACGTGCGCGCTCACCATCGAAGCACGAGCTTGCCGAAGACCTCGTTCGACTCCATCCGCGCGTGCGCGGCGCCGATCTCGGCCATCGGCATCACCTCGTCGACCACCGGCCGGAGCACGCCACGCTCGAAGAGAGGCAGCACCTGCCGCGCGAACGCCTGCGCGAGCGTCGCCTTCTCTTCCAGCGGCCGCGCGCGCAGCACGGAGCCGCGCCAGGTCACGCGCCGGGCGAGCAGGCGCCCGAGATCGAGCTCGCCCTTGGCACCGCCCAGCAGCCCGAGCGTGACGACGCGGCCACCAGGCGCGATGGCGCGGAGGTTCTCGCTGAGGTACTTCGCGCCGATCGTGTCGACGATCACGTCGGCGCCGCCCGGCGCGCGCTCGAGCACCGCCTTCGCGAACGTCCCGTCCGCGCTCACGATCGCGTCCGTCAGGCCGAGCTCTGCGCAGCGCGCGAGCTTCGCGTCCGATCGCGAGGTGCCGAGGACGCGCGCCCCCGCGGCCTGCGCGAGCTGGAGCGCCGCGGTTCCGACGCCGCTCGCGACCGCGTGCACGAGCGCCACCTCCCCCATCGCGAGCTGCGCCTGCGGGAAGAGCGCGTCGTACGCGGTGAAGAAGACCTCCGGGATCGCCGCCGCGTCCTCGATCGACATCCCCTCGGGGACGCGCACGAGCTCGCGCTCGTGGAGCAGCGCGTGCGTCGCCATCGCGCCGCCGCCGGTGATCGCCATCACGCGATCGCCCGGCGCCCACGCGCTCACGCCCTCGCCGACCGACTCGACCTCGCCGGCGAGCTCGAGGCCCGGGATGTCGGCTGGAAAGCCTGCCGGCGCGGGGTAGAAGCCTCGACGCTGCAGGCAATCAGCGCGGTTCAACCCCGCCGCGCGCACGGCCACGCGCACCTCACCGGGGCCCGGCGCGCGGACGATCGCCTCGTCAATCGAGAGGACCTCGGGCCCACCTGCGCCCCGGATCCGAACCGCTCGGCCGCGGATCTCCATCAGCAGACCCCCCTCAGCGCTCCGGCACCTGGAAGAGGACGTGCGGCGCGCCCGTCCCGTTCGGGAACGCCGACCCGAGGAAGGTCAGGAGCGTGAGCGTCTGTGTGCCGCCCTCGGCGCGCATCACGACGCCACACGGCTGCGCGCCGCAGAGCGGACGAAGCGTCGCGGCGATCGGCGACTCGGCCTGCGTCGCGGCCTGGAAGCGCCACGTGAACGCGGCCGTCTCCGTCGGCGTGGGCGGGACCTCCTGCGGCTCGTTCGGGATGCCGTCGATCAGCGCGGGCCCCGGCCGGGGCGCCTCGATCGCTGGGCCGCGCACGCGGTCGAGCTCGACCTTCACGCCGCTGCCGCGCGCGAAGAGCGTGATCTGCATGTCGCCGCCGGGCGCGATGTGCTCGGCCCGCCACGAGCAGTCGACCTTGTGCTCGCTCGCCGAGCATGTCTCGGTCATCTGCGTCCAGACGGGCGCCAGCTCGTCCCAGCGGCGCTGGTGCGTGGGCGGCACGACCGCCGGCTCGTCGGACGTCGGCCGTACGTCGTAGCTGTCGAGCTTCAGGTAGCCGACGTCGTTCGTGGAGCCGCGGCGGACGGCGAAGCCGATCTCGCCGATGCGCGAGGCCTTGAGCGTCCCCACCGCGAGCATCGTCGTCAGGTAGGGCGTGCTCGCGTAGACGCGGAGGGTCGCCGAGCCGCGTGCGGGCGCGGCGGCGATCGCGTCGCGGAGCTTCGGGATGACCATGCCGTCGCGCTCCTCGGTCGGGACGCGCCCTCCGTCGAGCGCGAGGATCTCGCGACCATCGAGGCGCAGCGAGCTGGTCGAGATCTCGACGCGGACGGGGTTCGACGGCTCGGAGTCGTGGCGGAGGCTGATGGGCAGCTCGAGGACGCCGACCGTGGGCTCGGTCGAGACCGCCTCGTCGGCGGCGTCGTCACCGCAGCCGACCGACGCGAGGCCGAGCACGCACGAGAGAACAGAGGTGAAGAGCGAGGCGCGATTCATGGCGCGCGACTCTACACCAGGCCCCAAGTCAGCGCTTCGCGCTCGCCTCGGCTTTTTTACTCAGCGGCTTTCGAAGCCCCCTCGGCGGCGGGAGCGAGCCCCCCGCTTCACCCGGAGACGCGCGCCTCCCGTGTCTGGCTCCGCAGACTCCTCACGAACGCGCCTGTCTTTTTGGGGGAGCCAGGCGCCGCGGATTTCGCGCGCCCGGGGCCGGTCGCGGGGGCGACACCCCCGAGCCGTCCGAATGGGTGGCCGAGCCGATCGCGGGCCCGATTGAACCGTGTTCTAGCGCGCGCCCCGGCGACACCAAACGAAATCATTGCGCAATTCGTCACACGTGTGGTTTCGCACCCCATCGTGAGCAAACGCGCAGCGGCTCGCCGGGACCCAACGACCATTCACCGAGATCCGCCTCCCTCTCACCCACACAGGGACGCCACGTGGCTCGCGCACGAGGCACGTTCCGCCGCATGACGACCACCGGCATCGCCTCGCTCGGCCTCGCGCTCCCCTCGCGCTACCTCGACGTCCGTGACCTCGCGGCCCTCCGCGGCGTAGACCCCGACAAGTTCACCAAGGGCCTCGGCTGCCACGAGATCGCGCTGCTCGGCGAGGGCGAGGACGTCGTGACCTTGGCCGCCAGCGCGGCCGAGCGCGCGCTCGCGCGTTGGGGCGGGTCCCCCAAGGACCTCGGCCTCGTCGCCGTGGGCACCGAGACGGCGCAGGACATGAGCCGCCCGCTCAGCGCGTTCGTCGCCGACGCGATCGGCCTGCGCGGTGCCTACCGCAGCTACGAGACGAAGCACGCCTGCTACGGCGGCACGGTGGCGCTGCGGCAGGCGCTCGAGTGGAAGGCGAGCGGCGCCGCGCGCGGCAAGGCGGCCCTCGTCATCGCGTCGGATGTCGCGCTCTACGCCCCGAAGGATCCGGGCGAGCCCACGCAGGGCGCGGGGGCGGTCGCCTTCATCGTCGACGACGCGAGCGTCGCGGAGGTCGATCTCGAGAGCCACGCCTGGGCGGAGCCCGCGTTCGACTTCTGGCGCCCCGTGGGCGAGAGCTTCCCGCGGGTCGACGGCCCGCTCAGCCTCGCCTGCTACGAGACCGCGACGACCGAGTGCTTCCGACAGCTCGCCGGCGGTCGCCCGCTCGCCGATGTGCTCGAAGGCTTCGCCGCGCTCTGCTTCCACGTCCCCTTCCCGAAGATGGTGAAGAAGGGCGTGATGAAGCTCGGCGAGGCGCAGGGCTGGGACGAGGGCGCGACGAGCGCGCTCTTCGAGTCCAAGGTGATGCCGACGATGGAGTGGAACCGGCGCACCGGCAACAGCTACACCGCCGCGCTCTGGACCAGCGTCGCGAAGGCCCTCGCGGGCGCCGCGTCGGGCACGCGCGTCGCGGCGTTCAGCTACGGCTCGGGCTTCGGCAGCGAGCTGCTCACGCTCACCGCGGGGCCGGCGGCCGCCGCGGGTGCGTGGGTGGCGGACGTCGAGGGCGACCTCGCGCGCCGCGAGCGCATCGACGCGGACACGTACCTCGCGTACCGCGGCGCCTGACCTCGGCCGCTCCGGCCGGGCGAGGCTGGACGTCTCAGGCGTCGGAGCCCCGAAGCTCGAGACGTCCCGCGTTGGCGCCCGCGGCGGGCGGTACGCCTCTGGTGCGCACGACCCGGTTCTCGGGCGCCCGTGAGCAGGTCGCGTGAGCAGGTCGCGAAGGTGTCGCGCGTGGCGCGTGGTCAGCGGATCGACCCGCAGTTGCCGCGGCAATAGCTCTCGAGGTTGCGGTCTCGGATCGAGCCGCAGTTGCCGCGGCAGAGGTGCTCGAGGTCGCTGTTGCGGATCGACCCGCAGTTGCCGCGGCAGAGGTGCTCGAGGTCGTTGTCGCGGATCGACCCACAGTTGCCGCGACAGAGTTGCTCGGCGTCGCCGTTGCGGATCGACCCGCAGTTGTCTCGGCAGAAGTGCTCGAGGTCGTTGTTGCGGATCGAGCCGCAATTGCCGCGACAGGCGTGCTCGAAGTCGCTGCCACTCACCTGGAGCGCGACCGCCGCCGCCGCGAGGCGCTTGCCGCGATCTTGGCTCGACGCCTGACCGAGGGAGAAGCCGAGGGCGCCGACGACGACCATGAGCGCGAAGGTGGAGGCGAGCTTCATGCTCTCCGAAATAACGGGTTCGCGCGGGGTGCCGCAACCCCCGCCGCCGGAGCGCGCGTCGGGCGCGTGCTATCCTCGTCGCCCCACGATCGCTCGAAGGAGGATCCGATGCCCGTCTGTGCGTCCTGCAAAGAAGAAGTCGACGACGTCCTCACGGTGAAGGTGAAGGGCCGCAACAAGAAGCTCTGCGAGGACTGCGCCGACCTCGTCCGCGAGGAAGCGGAGATCGCCGAGGCGAGCGAAGAGGCCGTCCGCGACATGATGGGCTACAAGGGCCGCTGGTAGCCGCGAGCGGCTACGAAGGCCGCTGGTAGCCGCGAGCGGCTACGAAGGCCGCTGGTAGCTGCGAGCGGCTACGAAGCGGCCGCTGGTAGCTGCGAGCGGCGACGGCAGGGAGGCGACGGGGCGGCCCCGCGCTCAGCGGCCGCCCGGCAAGAGCTTGCCGAGACCAGGCAGCACCACGTGCGATCGCACCGAGCGCGCCGCGCCGCGCACCCCCACCGGGAGGGCGCGGAAGCTGATGTCCACGTGGTTGTCGTCGCTCTGCACGTTCGCCAGCGTGACGAAGCTGGTGAGCACACCGACCGCGCTGCGGACCAACGGGTTGTTGCCGATCTTCGGGTCGCGCATCAGGTCGAGCACGATGCGGTTGTCCCGTGCCTCGACGATGACCGGGCTGCGCTTGGGCATGAAGCCCACGAGCGTGCCGGGCTTCGAGAGGTCGAGCGCGCCGCTCTTGATGAGCGCGGCGACCGGCGTCTCGGCGTCGCCGTTCAGCTTGAGCAAGACCTCCTCGAGCCGGAGCGCGAGCGTGAGCTCGTCCTCGTTGAAGACGATGCGGTCGATGTAGATGACGGCGGACGCCCGGATCGGCGTTCCCATCAGGTCCACGCTCGCGCCGACCTTGATGCCGGGCGGCACCGCGTCGATGCGGAGATCCTCGACCTTGCCGCTCTTCTCGGCCTGACGACCGAGCCAGCGCAGCGCGTTCAGCGGGACGCCGAGCCGGAGACCGAACACGTTCCGGACGGCGCGCGTGATCTCCTCGGGGTGGGTCTTCAGATAACCGCGAGCGGCATCGAGTGCTGCCTGTGCCATCGACATAGGCGCGCAGGATACCCTCGTGATCCCCTGCGTGCGCAACGCGAAATCGCAACGAAAACAACGACGCGCCGCGTCAAGCCGCGTCACGAGCGCTCGGCTCGGCTCCGACGAGGAGCCGTCGTCACCACCCGCGAGCCGCGCGCCTCGGCCTCGGATACCGACTCGGACGCCGACTCGGACACCGACTCGGACACCGACTCGGACACCGACTCGGACACCGACTCGGACACCGACTCGGACACCGACTCGGACACCGACTCGGACACCGACTCGGACACCGACCCGGACATCTACCGTTGGACGGCAGCGCGTGGCTCGACTCAGACGCTGACGACGACGACGATCTGCGCGATCACGCTCATGACGACCGCGGCCGCGAGTGCCACCACCCGGCCCTGCTCACGCGCTGCTCGCGCGAGATGGACCGTGGGGTGGCCCGGCAGGAGCTCGACGAGCTCCTCCGTCTCGGCCCGGTAAGGGGCGTCGACGGGCGGACCCTCACGGCGCGCGATGAGGGTGGCCGACCCTGGCGTCACGTGCGTCGCGCTCCGCCCCAAGACGCCGTCGGGCAGCCGCACTCGGCCCCCGGCCTCGACCTCCACCCACCACGACTGAGCGAAGAACCGCTCCCGCTCGCGTGCCTGCGCGTGTCCGACGCTCAACGCGCGGAGAGAGGCGAGCGCGAGCGCCAAGAGGAGCACCCAGCGCGGCCACGTCGGAGGAGGGACGCGGACCGGGGTGGGCGCGACCTCGAGCACCGAGAGGCGAGGACCGTCGAAGTGGAGGTAGCGGTCGCGCGGATAGGTGAGCACGAGCTGCGGCTCCTCATCGGGGAGATGCTGGTAGAGCTTACAGCGCTGCGGCCCGCACACGCGGCGGACGTGGAAGATTCGCCATCCGTCGTCGGCGAAATCACCCGTGAGCGGCCGCAAGGTCCAACGCAGCTTCGCGGCCCGATGCTCGCGCTCGGCGAACGCGCCGTGCATCGTCACGCCGGAGCAGACGACGAACGCCGCCAGCAAGATGCGGATCATCCATCGATGTGTAGTGCTCATCGGCGTAGCAACGCGCAGCCGCGCCGACGCGCATTCCGACCGCGCGCGATTGACGAAACGTCACCGGCGCGCGGCGACGATCGGCCGAGATCATGGGAGATGTCGGTCGTCGCACGAACGGCCCGACAGGGGCACGGGCACGGGCAGGGGCAAGGGCAAGGGCAGGGGCAAGGGCAGGGGCAAGGGCAGGGGCAAGGGCAGGGGACTGTGTGCCCTTCGAGGCGTCAGCCCAGGTTGTGGAAGACGTGCTGGACGTCGTCGTCCTGCTCGAGGAGGTCGACGAGCTTGAGCACCTCGGTCGCCTGCTCCTCCGAGAGCTGCACCAGGTTCTGCGCGATGAACTCCGACGCGGTCGACACGGGCACGATCTTCCGCGCCTCGAGCGCCTCTTGCAGCCGCCCAAAGTCCGCGAGCGGGCAGCGGATCACCACCTGCGGCTCCCCCTTCTCGCCGCTCGCCTCGCCCATCTCCTCGAGGCCGTGATCGATCAGCTCGAGCTCGAGCTCCTCGAGGTCCAAGCCCGCCTTCTTCAGCGCCTCCGCGTCGAGCCGGAAGACACCCATGCGCGTGAAGGAGAAGGAGACGCTCCCCGGCGTGCCGAGGCTGCCGTGGCCCTTGTTGAAGCAGACGCGGACGTTCGCGATCGTGCGCGTCGGGTTGTCCGTCGCCGCGACGACCATCACGGCGACGCCGTGCGGCGCGTAGCCCTCGTAAATGAGCTCCTGGTAGTCCGCCGCGTCCTTGCCGAGCGCCCGTTTGATCGCGGTCTCGATCTTGTCCTTCGGCATGTTCACCGCGCGCGCGTTCTGGATCGCACGGCGCAGCGCGGGGTTCGTGTCGGCGTTGTCGCCGCCTTGCCGAACGGCCACCGCGATCTCGCGGCCGCAGCGGGTGAAGGCCTTCGCCATGCGGTCCCACCGCGCGAACATGGTGGCCTTGCGGGTCTCGAAGATGCGTCCCATCGGTTCCTCGTGGTCTCGAGCCCGCGGTATTAGCAGCAGCTTTTCCGGGCGTCGACAGCGCGTTCGCGGAGAAAACGGCGTGCCGGAAAACCGCGTGCCGGAAAACCGCGTGCCAGTGAATGCGAGCGCGCACTCTCGCGCCCAGCGCCTCCCGCGAAGAGCGCGAGCTCACCCCTCGACGAGGTGGCGCGAGAAGAGCTCGCGAAACACGTCGGGGATCGCCACGCCGCGGAAGGTCTTCATGTCGATGCACGCGACCGTGATGCGCGCGCTCGCCGTCCGCCGTCCGCCGACGCTCGCTTCGTAGACGAAGGTCGCAGACTTCGTGCCGAGCTCCGCGACCGAGACGTCGATGTCGAGGTCGTCTCCGAAGCGGATCGGCGAGTGAAAATCCGTCTCGACGTGCACCGCCGGCCAGCCGAAGCCGTCCTCGTCGAGCACGCGCCGGTAGGGGTGCCCCTGGTGGTCGAAGAAGTCCTCGAACGCGCAGTGGAAGAAGTGGATGATGCGCGGGAAGTAGACGATCCGCGCGTGATCCTCGTCGCCGAAGCGAACCCGCAGCGTCGTTCGGAACGCCATCGTCAATCTCCGCTCGGCGGCGCGCCGCAATAACCCTTGGGCTCTTCACCCGCGGGGAGACACGCCTCGCCCGCGCTGCAGACCACGGCCGCCCGCCGGTCGCACGCGCGGCGACAGAAGGCCGCGGCGCCCGGCTCCTCGGCGACGCAGACGAGCCCCTGCTCGCAGTCCGCGCTGCTCGCGCAGCCTGCGCCGAGCGCCACCGAGCCGCCGAGGTAGCAGAGCGAGACGTCACTCTCGGTGGCGAGGCAGACGCTGCCGTCCGAGCAGAGGCGCTCGTCCTCGCAGACGGTCATGCAGTAATTCCCCGCGCGTGGGATCGGGAAGCAGAGGGTGCCCTCGACGCACTCCGCGCTCGTCAGGCACGCGCTCCCCGCCGGGCCAGGCCCGTTGTCGGCGCAGCCGAGCGCGAGGGCGAGCGCGAAGCAGGACATCCCCAGGCGGAGCATCTCGGGCTCCTACTCCACCCCGCCCATTGGGGCAACGACGTCCCCACCGAGACCGGCCCCGTCACCCATCCCCATTTGGCGCTGACCGCGTCCCGACGACCACCACGTGCGCCGCGGCAGAGGCAGGCTCCTCCGAGCACGCCAGCCTTTAGTGACTCTAATTTGCGTTGCGCTCTTGTTTCCTGGTCGTGACCGGTTCACTCTTCCGCGCCGTGGCTGAGTTGGGGCTCAGGGATATCCGCAAAGCTTTTGGGGAGACGCACGTCCTCAAAGGCGTGGACCTTTCCGTCCGTGACGGCGAGCTCGTCGTGCTCGTCGGGCCGAGCGGCTGCGGCAAGAGCACCCTGCTTCGGACCATCGCCGGCCTCGAGCTGCCCGACTCGGGCACGCTCCACATCGGCGGCCGCGACGTCACCAAGGCGGCACCGAAGGACCGCGACATCGGGATGGTCTTCCAGAGCTACGCGCTCTACCCGCACCTCACCGTCCGCGACAACCTCGCCTTCGGCTTGCGCCTGCGCAAGACGGACGACGCGACGGTGAAGGAGCGGGTCGACGGCGTCGCGAAGATGCTCGGCCTCGCCCCTCTGCTCGACCGCTACCCGCGGCAGCTCAGCGGCGGGCAGCGCCAGCGCGTCGCGATGGGCCGCGCCATCGCGCGTCGTCCCGCGCTCTTCCTCTTCGACGAGCCGCTCTCGAACCTGGACGCCGCGCTCCGCGCCGAGGTGCGCGTCGAGATCAAGCGCCTGCACGCAGAGCTCTCGGCGACGATGGTCTACGTCACGCACGACCAGGTCGAGGCGATGACGCTCGCCGACAAGCTCGTCGTGCTCAACGGCGGCCTCGTCGAGCAAGAGGGGCCGCCCCTCGAGATCTACGAGCGCCCCGCGACGAAGTTCGTCGCGGGCTTCCTGGGCAGCCCCGCGATGAATTTCCTCGAGGGGACGGTCGCGGATGGGCGCGTGCGCGGCGAGGGCTTCGACCTCGCGGTCGCGGGCGTGCAGCCGGGCAAGGTCACGGTCGGCATCCGCCCCCACGACGTGCACCTCGACGCCTCGGGCGGGATGAAGCTCGTCGTCGAGGTCGTCGAGGCGATGGGCTTCGAGACCTACGCGCACGGCAAGCTCGGCGGTGTGCCCTTCGTCGCGCGGCTCGAGGGCGACCACCGCCCGGGCGTCGGCGAGACGATCTCGCTGAGCGTCACGGCCGGCCACCTGCACCTCTTCGACGAGTCCGACCGCCGCATCTCCGTCGCGCCCCCGGCCTCCCCGAAGGGCCCGCTCGCCGAGGACGCGAGCCTCGAGGTGTCGTGACGATGCAGCCTCGGCGATGGCGAGGCCGCGCGCGCCTCGCGCCCGGCGGCGTCGGCGGCGCCCTCGTGCGCGCGGGGCTCGTGCTCGCGGGGCTCGTCTTCGCTGCGCCCGCCGCCGCGCAGACGCGCGTCCACCTCTGGCACGCCTACGGCGACGCCGAAGAGGACGCCATGCGCGAGGTCGCGCGGGCCTTCGAGCGCGAGAACCCCGGCGTGCGCGTCGAGCTCTTGGCGAACGCCTTCGGCGCCTACGCCTCGAAGCTCGAGTCCGCGATCCCGACGGGCCGCGGGCCCGACGTCTTCATCGACGCGCACGAGCGCCTCGCGAGCTACCTCGAGCGCCGCCTCGTCGTGCCGCTCGAAGGAGCCGACACGAGCGACCTCGAGCCCGCGCACCTCGACGCCCTGCGCAGCGGCGGCGCGCTCTACGGTCTGCCGCTGAGCGCGAAGTGCGCGGCGCTCTATCTCAACGACGCGCTCTTCCCGCTGCCTCCCGGCGAAGGCCCCGCCACGCTCGAGGACGTCCTCGACGCGCCGCGCCCCCCACGCGGCAGCAACCTCGTCTTCGAGGCCGAGAACGCCTACTACGCCGCGGCGTTCGTGCACGCCTTCGGCGGCCGCATGCTCGACGACGAGGGTCATTACGCCTTCGTGGGCGCCGAGGCCGAGCGCGCCCTCGCCTTCCTCGCCGAGCAGGTCCGCCGCGGCGCCATCCCCGAGGAGGCCTCGGGCGAGCTGGTGCGCCGCAGCTTCCGCGGGGGCACCGCCATCGCCGCCATCAGCGGCCCCTGGCTCGCCCCCGATCTGCCCGACGACCTCCCCTGGCGCGTCGTGCCGCTGCCGACCCTCCGGGCCAGCGGCGCGCCCCTGCGACCCTACGCGACGGTCGAGGCCGCCTTCGTCGCGGCCAACGCGCGCAACGAGGGCGCCGCGCGCCGCCTCGCGGCGTTCCTCGCGAGCCCCGAGGCCGCCCGCGTGCGCGCGCTGCGTGGACGCCAGGTCGTCAGCAGCCGCGCCGCGTGGGACGACCCCGCGCTCGCGGGAGACGCCTTCCTCGCGACCTTCCGTGACGCCTCGCGCGAGGCCGTGCCGATGCCGACGCACCCCAACATGCGCGTCGTCTTCGAGCCGGCGCAGCGCGCGCTCCGCCGCGTGCTGCGCGGGGGCGCGCCCATCGAGGACTCACTCGAGGGCGGAGCGCGCGCCTTCGACGACCTCACGCGGCCGATGCCGGCCCCACGCGACCCGACCTTCGGGCTGCTCTTCTTCGGGCTGCTGCTGCTCGCGGTCGTCTTCTCTTGGGTGAAGGCGCTGCGGGATCCGAACCAGCGCGCCGCGCTCCGCGCCTCGATCCCGGCGTACAAATACCTCTGGCACGCCTTCCTCGCCGTCGGTCTGCTCGTCATCCTGCCGCTGGTCGTCGGCGGGCTCACGAGCCTCTTCGCCGGGCGCGGCACGGACCTGCACTACGTCGGCCTCGCGAACTACGCGGACATCCTGAGCGCGCGCGGCGGCCCGCTGCTCGCGCCCGGATCGTTCTGGGTCGTCTTGCTCGTCACGATCCTCTGGACGGTCTCGAACCTCCTCCTTCACGTGGCGATCGGCGTCTCGCTCGCGGTCGTGCTCCACCGGCCGACGCTCAAGCTCAAGGGCCTCTACCGCGTCTTGCTCATCCTCCCGTGGGCGGTGCCGAGCTACGTCACGGCGCTCGCGTGGAAGGGCCTCTTCCACCGCCAGCTCGGCGCCATCAACGCGATCCTCGAGAGCCTCGGCGCGGAGCCCGTGAGCTGGTTCGCGCATTGGTCGACCGCCTTCGCCGCGAACCTCTCCACCAACGTCTGGCTGGGCTTCCCCTTCATGATGGTCGTCACGCTCGGCGCGCTCTCGAGCATCCCGCGCGAGCTCTACGAGGCGGCCGACGTCGACGGCGCGACCCGCTGGCAGCGCTTCCGCTACATCACGCTGCCGATGCTGCGGCCCGCGCTCGCGCCGGCGGTCGCGATGGGCGCCGTCTGGACCTTCAACATGTTCAACGTCGTCTTCCTCGTCAGCGGCGGTGAGCCTGACGGCACGACCGAGATCCTCGTCAGCGAGGCCTACCGCTGGGCCTTCACCCGCGGCAGCCAATATGGCTACGCCGCCGCCTACGCGGTCCTCATCTTCGGCATCCTCGTGGTCGCCACGCGCCTCTTCGGGCGGAAGCTCACGGAGGCCTCGTCATGAGCCAGCCGAGCGCCGCCGACCGCACGACCGTCCTCGGCAGCGTGCTCTCGCATTTCGTGCTCGTGCTCGCCGTGATCTTCGCGCTCTACCCGATCCTCTGGGTCGTCGCGCTCGCGTTCTCGGCCGGCGAGTCCCCGGACCTCGGGCCCATCCCGCTCCCCGTCGACTTCTCGCTCGAGCACGTCGAGTCGGTCGCGCTGCGCACCAACGAGGCCGGCGAGTGGCTCTTCGCGCGGCAGCTCGCCAACAGCTTGATCGTCGCGATCGTCACCTCGCTCTTCGCCGTCGCCATCGCGACGCCCGCCGCTTACGCGCTCAGCCGCTTCACCTTCGTCGGCAAGCAGCTCTCGCTCGGCGCGATGCTGGCGACGCAGATGTTCCCGGGCGTCGCCGCCGCGATCCCCCTCTACCTGATGATGGACGCCGTCGGCCTCATCGACACCCGCACGGGCCTCGTCCTGGTCTACGCGACGAGCGCCGTCCCCTTCGCGATCTTCCAGCTCCGCAGCGCGTTCGACGCGATCCCGCGCGACCTCGAGGAGGCCGCGATGGTCGACGGCGCGACCCGCTTCGGCGCCTTCGTGCGCGTCGTGCTCCCGACCGTCCGCCCCGCGCTCGCGATCACCTTCCTCTTCGCGTTCATGACCGCGTGGAACGAGTTCATCCTCGCGGCGACCTTCCTCAACCGCGAGCAGAACTACACCCTCCCCGTCGTGCTGCAGCGCTACGTGGGCGAGCACTCCGCCCAATGGGGCGACTTCGCGGCCGGCGCCATCCTCGTCAGCGTACCCGTCATGGCGCTCTTCTACTGGCTGCAGCGCAACCTCGTCGGTGGCCTCACCGCAGGCGGCGTGAAGGGCTGATCCCATCCTGAGGGCGGCCCTTCGCGAGGGCTCGAGGCTCGACCGCTATAGACGAGCGCGCGATCGCTCAATCACGGACGACGACAGGGCAGGCGTCTCGGCCCGCGTCCGACAAGCTCATGACCGGCAGCGTCTGCGTGTGGGTCGCGCCACCGACCATGACGTCGAAGCGCACCTCGTCGCGGTCGTCGGGGACGCCGAGGAAGATGCAGTCCCAAAAGCGCGTCTCGGTCTCGATGTCGCCAGCGTCGACGCGGATCTCGAAGCTCTCGTCGAAGCCGCGGACCTGCGAGGTGCCCTGCTTGCCGTACAGACGCACGCCAACCATCTCCTCGCACCCCGCGAGCAGGTGCTCGCGCTCGACGTCCTGCGCGAGCACCACCTGCACTTCGTCGACGTCGTAGGTGTCGATCGCGAGGCGGTCGAAGAGCTCACCCGAACTGGGATCGACGACGCGAACGAAGGCGGTCCCCTCGCTCACCGCGCGCAGCACGAGGTGCGCGTCGACGGCATAGAGCGGCTCTCCGGCCGCCGTCGTCGGGCCGAAGACACCTGTGCCTCGCTCGGCGGTGAAGATGTCGACGGGGGTCTCGATCGCGAACTCCGGCAGGTCGGCGCTGACGATGCCGAGCGCGAACGTGCCGCCGGTGATGACGGGGCCCAGGCGCAAACGGGGCTCGTCGAAGAACGCTCGGCCGACGAAGATGAGGCCGTTCGGGGTCAGCTCCGAGCAGCGCTCGTCCGGCGGACACTCGCCGGAGGCCGCGCGGTCGCCGTCGACGCTGGCGAGGCACGCGGCGCAGAGCGCGAGCAGCAGCCCCGATGTTACGAGGGCTCTCGCGAGCCGCGCGTGAGGAGACGAGAGTCGAAGCTTGGCGAACATGGATCCCCCCGTGGCAACCTGGCGCTGCGCGCCGCACGACCGAGCAAAGCAACTTGCGCACCACCTCGAGCCCCGGCCAACGAGCCGCGAATCGGAGGCCATAGCGTGGCATCGGCGGCACACCCTGGGCCAGCACGGCCCACCCCGTGTCGCGGTTCACCGGGCACGCGAAAAGGGGCCGACCGTCGCGCCGCGGAGACGGCGGCCGACCCCTCGGGCGCGGCTCACGGCTGGGGTCGGGTGCGCGTGTCGAGCCAGCTCAGGAGGTTGTCGATCTCGGCGTCGTGGCCGAGGCGTAGCTCGCGGCCACGGTGGGCCAGGGTGGGATCGAGGAGGGAGACCGTACCCTCGCGATCGACGGCAGCGATGGCCCAGCGCCACCCCCATCGATTCGCGTCCGCGTCCATCCGTTTCCACTCGGTCTTGGAGAATCGCAGCGGGAGGGGGGAGCGCTTCACTTGGAGGCCCAGCTGATCGGGGCCTCGGAGCGCGAGCAGGTCGAAGGCGCCGCGGGAGCCGCGAGATTGGTAGACGAGATCGAAGCCGAGCGCCGCGAGATGGGCGGCGACCGCGCGTTCGGCTTCGTCGCCCAGGACCGTCATGGGGACGACGGTGCCACCTGGACTTCGCCACTGGAGCCAGGTGCCGAAGAGGCGGTCGGTGACTTGGTATTTGCCGTCGTCGTCACGCGACACCGCGTCGCCGAGGCGCTCCAGGTAGCGGGCGGTGGAAGCGGTCGAGGCGCCCGTCGCGCGCGCGACATCCGTGAGGCGCGCGGGCTGGAGGGTAGCGACGGCGCGCAGCGTGGCGGCGAGCGTCGCGGCGTTGCCGACGAGGCGCGCGTACTCGGCCTGGAAGTAGAGCCCGAGGCGACCAGTGCGGGAGAAGACGAGACTCTGGAGCGCGGCCTTCACGGCAGCGTCGTCGTAGGGAGGGTCCTCCTTGGTGAGCGCCTCCCCGGCCATCTGGAGATAGAACGGGTGGCCACCGATCACGTGAACGATGCGCTCTGCGACGTCGCGAGCGATGAGTCGTTCGGGTGGAGCCTCGTCGACGAGGAGGTTGACCGCGTCCGCGGGCTGAAACGCGCCGAGCTCGAAGAGATGGAAGTGTTGGAAGAACGGGGAGTGTCGGGCGGTGACGAGCGCGCGGAGCACGGTGGGCTCCGAGCCAGAGAGCACGTACGCGACGCGTTCGTGCTGCTGCCAGACCGCGCGCATGACGGGAAAGGGCTCGAAGCCACCGCGGGCGACCTGCGCGAGCTCTTGGACCTCGTCGATGGCGAGCACGAGATGTCGGTCGAGCGCGCGGCACACGTCTTCGGGGATCTGGAGCCAACGCCGGACGGCATCCGGAGTGGCCTGTTCGTCGGGGATGCGGTCGAGGTCGCTGCGGAGCGCGGGCGTGACACCAGCGAGAGCTCCGACGTGGTCGAGGCGCTCCCGAAACTCCGCAGGTACGTGGAGGCGTCGCGCGAGGGAACCGCCCGCCTCCTCAGCCAGGAGCGCGTCGAGGGCGCGGGCGACGAGGAGACGGAATATCTCGAGGTCGAGCGGCGTGCGCTCGAAGACGTCGAGCACGGCTACGTCGAGACCCGCATGGGCGCGGCGCGCAGCTTCTAGGAGCAGGCTCGTCTTTCCGACCTTGCGGGGCCCCACGATCGCGAGCCAGCGCGGTGTCCCGCGGCGGAGCGCGTCGAAGCAGTCGAGCACCTCACGCAGAGCGTCGGCACGATCGTGGAAGCTCGAGGAAGTGACTGGAGCGCTCGAACGGAACATGAGACCAGCATGCTGGCAAGATTGCCTACTGGCAAGATTGCCTACTGGCAAGATTGCCTACTGGCAAGATTACCTACTGGCAAGATTGCCTACTGGCAAGATTGCCTACTGGCAAGGTTGCCGACGACACCGCGACGTCGACGACACCGCGACGTCGCGCGCTGCGCGAGCGACTGGCTTTCCTCATCACCGTCGATGCGGTACACGACCTGCACACAGCTCATCCGCGGCGACTCGGATCGAGGCACCGGTCGGGCGTTCGAGCCCACGATCCGAGGCACCTCGAGGAGGAACGCAGGTTCGTGGTCGCCACGTGGCGACGCGAATCAGGAGAAATCGCCTTGGCCGAACGACAGACCCACGCATCGACTGACCCACACGAGGCGCGCGTCCTCACGCGCGCCGGAGCGGGCATCCATCATTGGACGGCGGGGCCGGACGACGCCCCCGCGGTCGTGCTCACGCATGGGGTCACGCTCGATCACGGGACGTACGCGGGGCAGGTCCCCGCCCTTCTCGAGGCGGGCTATCGAGTCATCACCTGGGACCTGCGCGGGCACGGGCGCAGCCGACCCACGGTCGAGCGCTTCGGCATCCAGAGCACGGTCGACGATCTGCGCGCGCTGCTCGACGAGCTTCGCGTCGAGCAGGCCGTGTTGGTCGGACAGTCGTTCGGTGGGTCGATCGTTCAGGAGCTCTACCGGCGAACTCCGGAACGCGTCGCGGGGCTCGTCCTCGTGGGGACCCCCGCGCTGGGGGAGCCGGTGCCCTGGCACCACCGCGTGCTCAGTCGCGCGCGGCCTGGCGTGTTGCGCTTGTGGCCAGAGGGGCCGCTGCGCCGGACGCTGCCGGGTTTCATGTCGAAGAAGGACTCCGTGCGGCGCTACGTCGCGGAGGCGACCCGCCCCTTGTCCAAGGCCGATCTCGTCACCGTCACCGAGGCCGCGGTGGAGGTGCTCTTGGATCTTCCGCCCCTCGAGGAGGTTCGTGTGCCGGTCCTGGTCACCATGGGCGACACGGAGATGCCCATGGTTGCGGCGATGATTCGTGCGTGGGCCGAGCGCGACCCGCAGGTGCGTGTCGCGGTGGTCGAGGGCGCCGGGCATCTGGCCAACCAAGACAACCCGGACGCGTTCAATGGGATCCTGCTCGACTTCCTCCGACGGCACGCGCCGGTCGGCGGCCCCTGAAGCGCGCCGGCACTCCCCCGAGGTCGACACGCAGCTACGAGGGGAGCGAACGCCCACCTCGCGACGTCGGCCTCCCGAGGCCGCGCGACGTCGGCTCCCAAAGGAGGAGCGCGCGCCAGCGCGAGCCGGGCCGAGAGGCCAACGAGCGCGCGGGCCGAAGGAGCGAATGCGAGCCGTGACGAACACGTGCGCGCCAGGTAGCGTCGCCCCGTGACCCGAGAAGCCCTCCCCGATGCCGTGGCCGAGGTCATCGCGCCCTTCGCGCCCGAGCGCGTCGTGCGGGTGGCCGAGCCCTCCCTCGATCTCGTCGCGTACATCGTGCTCGACAGCACCGCGCTCGGCCCTGCCGCGGGTGGGGTGCGCACCAAAGCATACGCGAGCGAGGCGGACGCCGCGCTCGACGCTTGCCGACTCGCGCGCTCGATGACCTACAAATGCGCGCTCGGCGGGCTCGACGCGGGCGGCGGCAAGGCCGTCGTGCTCGCGTCGCCTTCGCTGGATCGCGCGCGCGCGTTCGAGCTCCTCGGGGAGCGCGTCGAAGCGCTCGGCGGCGCCTTCCGCACGGCCGGCGACCTCGGCACCACCGCGGACGACCTCGCCGCGATGGCCCGCCGCACGGCCTACGTCCACACGGACACACCCAGCCTCGCGGCCTCGGTCGGTCGCGGGGTGCTGCGCTGCGTCGAGGCGTGCGCCGCGCTCGAAGGTCACGACGTCCGCGGCCTGCGGGTCGCGGTGCAGGGTTGCGGGGACATCGGCGGCGCGGTCGCCGATGCGCTGGCGGCGGCGGGCGCGTCGCTGCTCGTCGCCGACCTCGACGCCCAGCGCGCGGGCGAGGTGGCGGCGCGCACGGGCGCCGAGGTCGTCGCGCCCGACGCGATCCTCGACGCCGCGGTCGACGTCGTCGCGCCCTGCGCGGTCGGCGGCGCGATCGACGAGTCCGTCGCGGAGCGCCTGCGCGCGTGGGCGGTGTGCGGAGGCGCGAACCACGTCGTCGCCTCGGAGGCGGTCGACGTGCTCCTGCATCATCGTGGGATCGCGTTCGTGCCCGACGTGATCTCGAGCGCAGGCGCGGTCATCGACGGCGTGGGCCACATGGTTATGGGGATCGCGGATCGCGGGCCCC
>JAHBWH010000047.1 GCA_019637115.1 Myxococcales bacterium
GACGCGGAGGTAGTCGCGCCAGCTCTCCGCCTTGCCGAAGGCCACCGGCGCGAGCGCGTGCACCGCCTTCTGCGGCAGCTTCACCTCGGCGTTGCTGGTCGAGTCGCTCCCCCCCGCGATCACGACGTCGGCCTCGCCGCGCTCGATCGCCGCGGCCGCGAGCGTCACGGCCTGCAGCCCCGAAGCGCAGGCGCGGGTGACCGTCATGCCCTCGACCGCCGCGCCGAGGTGCAGATCGAGCGCGATCTCGCGCGCGACGTTCGGCGCGCTCGCGGGCAAGATCACCCCCCCCCAGACGATCGCGTCGATCTCGCGGCGCGCCAGCCCGACGCGCTCGAGCAGGGCGCGCACCGCGGCGCCGCCGAGACCGATCGTGTCGAGCGCCAGCAGCTGCCCGAACGCCTTCGCGAAGGGGGTGCGCACGCCCGAGATGATCACCGCGCGGCGCGCCCGCGTCTTCGTGACGAGAACCTCGGGCCGCCCCGCGGGCCGCGGGCGCCCTGCCGAACCGGCGGGCCGAGCACGCGCAGCGGGCTTGGTGGCGGCGCTCGCCTCGGCCTCCATCGTCGGGCCGGTCGCGCTCGGAGCTTTGGGTCGTGACGAGGCGCGGGTCGACGACGCGCGCGCTCTGGGGACCGCCGAGCCGACGTCGGCGCCGGACGGCTCCTCGCGCTCCGTGTCTGGCTCGGTGGGGACCTCCGCCGCACCGGCGCTCTTCTCTGCGCCCTTCGTCCGCGCGATGACATCATCCGCGGCAATCTTCTCTTTGCCCCTCTGCTTCTCGACCGCGGCCACCTCCCCTGCGGAGCTCTTCTCCTTGTTCTTCTTCCCCTCCGCGACCACCTCGACCTCTGCCGAGGCCTTCTCCTTGCTCTTCTTCTTCCCCGCCGCGACCGCCTCGACCTCCCCCGCCGAGGTCTTCGCCTTCTTCTTCTCCGCCTCCGCCTTGGCCTTGGCCTTCGCCTTCTTCTTGGCGCGCTTGCCCTCGGGCGAGAAGAGCTCCGCGATCCGCCGCTCCGCGTCGCTCAAGGGCTCGTCCGTCTTCTTCGCGCTGGCCATGGCACCTCCTGCGGCGCGAGCCGACCCGATCGAGCGCCATCCGTCAAGGGGCAGGCGGCTGGGCGAGGTGAGCGAGCCACGCGCGAGCTCGTGGCCCGCGAGGTCGAAAGGTCGAAGCGCGAGCGGGCCCGACAGGGCCGCCTGCACGTCGGGTTGAGCTTTGGCCGCGGACGCGCGACCTTGGCGCGCGATGGCCAGCGACCTCTTGCTCTCCCTCGCCTCCGACCCCCGCTCGCGCGGGCTCATCCAGCGCCTCGGCCTCCCCATCCCGCTGCCGCAGCGCCTCGACCGCGACGACGCCCCTTACGCCGCGCGCCCGCTCGAGGGCCGCCGCGTCCTGGTCGGGGGCGCGCTCGAAGGCGAGCTCGGCCGCGCGCTCGCGCGCGCGCTCGTCGAGGCAGGCGCCGAGCCCATCCTCGCCAGCCCCACCGACGTCTTCGACGGACCGGCCGAAGCCTGGGGCCGTCCCACGCGGTCCCTCGACGCGCTCGGTGACACAGAGCGCGTCGACGCGCTCGTCTTCGACGCCTCCTCGCTCGACCTCGGGCTCGGCGCCCTCTACGAGTTCTTCCACGCGGCCGCGCCACGCCTGCGCCCGTGCGGGCACGTCGTCGTGATCGGCCGCCCGGTCGAGGAAGCGCGCGACGGCGTCGCCGCGGCCGCCAGCCAAGCCCTCGACGGCTTCGTGCGCAGCCTCGCCAAGGAGCTCGGCCGCCGCGGCTCCACCGCGAACCTCGTCCTCTGCGAGGCGGGCGCCGAGGCGCGCCTCGCGGGCCCCGCGCGCTTCTTGCTCACCGAGCGGGGCGCCTTCGTGACCGCCCAGCCGCTCCGCGTCGGGCGGCTCGCCTCGATGCCCACGGACGTCCCCTTCGAGCGCCCGCTCGACGGCAAGGTGGCGATGGTGACCGGCGCGGCGCGAGGCATCGGCGCCGCCACCGCCCGCGCGTTGGCGCGCGAGGGCGCGAAGGTGCTGCTCGTCGACCGCCCAGCAGACGACGAGCTCGTCGCCGAGGTCGCGCGCGAGCTCGGCGGAGTCCCGGTGCTCCAAGACATCACGGCGCCGGATGCGGCGGAGGCGCTCGTCGCGACCGCGAAGGCCCATGGCGGCGTCGACGTCGTGGTGCACAACGCCGGCATCACCCGCGACAAGACGCTGGCGAAGATGTCGCGCGAGCTCTGGGACCAGGCCGTCTCCGTGAACCTCGGCGCCGTGATCCGCGTCACGGACGCGCTGCTCGCGGCGCAAGCCGTCCACGAGCACGCGCGCGTCGTGCTCCTCTCGAGCGTCTCCGGCCTCGCGGGCAACGTTGGACAGACCAACTATGGCGCCTCGAAGGCGGGCCTCGTGGGCTACCTCCGCTACCTCGCGCCCCTCGTCGCGTCGAAGGGCATCACGATCAACGCGATCGCGCCCGGCTTCATCGAGACCCGGCTGACCGACGCCATGCCCGTCACGATCCGCGAGGCCGCCCGGCGGCTCTCGGCGCTCGGACAAGGGGGCCAGCCCCGCGACGTCGCCGAGGCGATCCTCTTCTTGTCCACGCCGGGCAGCGTGGGCGTCACGGGGGGTGTGCTGCGAGTCTGCGGCGGCGCGCTGGTCGGCGCCTGACGGACGCGGCCGTCAATGCTCCGTGACGCCGAGGAGCGCCGGGGCGTGCACGAGGACGTGGATCCCCGCCTCGACCGCCGGGCCCTTCCCGGGCGCGTCGATGCCGATGGTGCAATGGCCGACCACCACGAAGCCCTTCGCCGCGAGCAGCTCGTCGCTCACGCGCCGGTCGGCGGAGAGCGCGAGCGTCCCCAGCACCATGCCGCCCTCGAAGAGGCAGCTCACCTGATGGAGCACGGTGCGGCTCGTCGAGCGTGAGACCGCCTCGACGAGCTCGTCCGCCATCGGCTGCACGAGCACGATGCCGCTCATCGCGACGGCGAGGAACGAGAGCTCCTCCCCGGCGGGGAGCTTCACGTCGCTCAGCGACACGAAGGTCCTGGGCTCCTCGAGGTAATCGAGGAGCGGCTGCGCGACCGGCACGTGGAGCTTCCCCGTGATCCACCCCGCGCGCGTCAACAGACGTACGAGCACCCTCCGCTGCTCCGGCCGCTCTTGCCCGCTCATCCCCCAACCTCCGCGGCCGAGCATAGCGCAGCGGCGCCCCGCTCCGACAGGGCGTAGTCTTCGAGCGTCTGGAGCGGCGCGTTCAGCCGAGCGCGTCGACGACGTCGGGGGGCGCCTGAACCAGCTCGACGAGCACCCCCTCGGCGCCCACCGGGAAGGCGTCGTTACCCTTCGGGTGGATGAAGACGACGTCATGACCGGCGGCGCCCGGGCGCGGCTCGCCGAGCACGCGGACGCCCTGGGCCTTCAGCCAGGCCACGGCGGCCGCGAGGTCGTCCACCCAGAGGCCCACGTGGTTCAGCGGAGGGATGTGCACCTTCGGCGCCTTCGCGGGGTCGATCGGCTGCATCAGGTCGATCTCGACCGCGTGGGGCCCGTGGCCGAGGCGCAGGATGTCCTCGTCCACGTTCTGCGCCTCCTCGCGATAGGTCCCGTGCGCCTCGACGCCGAGCAGATCCACCCAGAAGCGCCGGAGCGCCCCCTTGTCGAGGCCGCCGATGGCCACCTGTTGAATCCCGAGCACGCGAAAGGGTCGTTCCGTCATCGTCATCAACCTCCGAGGTCCGAGCGCTTCAGGTTCACCGTGCTTCGGAGGTCCTGCAGCGGCCTCGCGATGCCGATGGCCTCTCGGACACGCGCCATCGTCGCCCGCGCGACCCGGCGCGCCTGCTCGGCGCCCTCGGCGAGGACCCGGTCGAGCTTCTCTTCGTCCGCGCGGAGGGCGGCGTAGACCTCTCGCTTGGGCCCGAGCTCGGCCTCGAGCGCCTGGTAGAGATCCTCCTTGGCGTGCCCCCAGCCGTACCCTCCGGCGCGGAGCTTCTCCGCCATCGCGTCCGCGACCGCGGGCGAGAGCTGGCGAGTGAGCTGCCACACGGTGGCCGCCTCGGGATCCTTGGGCGCCTCGAGGGGCTCGCTCGTGGTCGCGATCTTCATGACCACCTTGCGCAGCTCCTTGGCGGACGCGAAGAGCGGGATCGCGTTGCCGCGGCTCTTCGACATCTTCTCGCCGTCGAGCCCGGGCACGAGCGGTGCGTCGCTGAGGTGCGGCTCGGGCACCACCAGGACCTTGCCCCCGTAGACGTGGTTGAGGCGCACGGCGACGTCCCGGCAGAGCTCGAGGTGTTGCTTCTGGTCCTTGCCGATCGGCACGACGTTCGTGTCGTAGAGCAGGATGTCGGCCGCCATCAGCACCGGGTAGTAGAAGATGCCCGCGTTCGCGACCTCGCCCTTGGCGATGGCGTCCTTGTAGGCGTGCCCGCGCTCGAGCTGCCCAGTCGCCAAGAGGCAGCTCAGGATCCACGAGAGCTCGAAGACCTCGGGCACGTCGGACTGCCGGAAGAAGACCGTGCGCTCGGGGTCGAGGCCGGTGGCGAGCCACGTCGCGGCGACGTCGTGGACGTAGCTGCGCAGGGCGACCGGATCCTTCACCGAGGTGATCGCGTGGTAATCCGCGATGAAGTAGAAGCTGCGGAACGTCTTCGAGAGCTCGAGCGCGGGGCGGATCGCGCCGAGGTAGTTGCCGAGGTGGGGGGTCGCGGTGGGCTTGATGCCCGTGAGCGAGGTCTTCGCGGTCATGACCGGCGCATCGTTGCGCGCGCGCAGAGGGGGGGCAACCTTCGGCGACGTCACGCTCGGCCCCCCTCGCGCGACGGAACGGAAGCGATGTTCGTGACCCCCTCCACCTGCCTGCGCGCGCTGCTCCCGCGCGGACACGTGCCCAGCGTGAGCGAGGTGGCGTCCCGACTCGAAGGCGCGGGCGTCCGGCTGCGCCCCGCCGCCGGGGGGACCTGTCGCTGGAGCCTGGAGGGCGCCGTGCCGGCGGGCGCGCGGGAGCTGCCCGTCCGCGTGCGCCTCCGCCCGAGCGCCGGGGTCCCCGCCCACCTCGCCGAGGGCCGCCCCCACGTGGCCGCCGAGGCCGAGGGCGTCGAGTTCGAGCTCATCGTCGAGGCGACGATCGGCGCGGCCCCGGCGCATGAATACCACGCGCTCCTCAAGGTGGTCGCCGCCGCGGCGCCCGAGGCGCGCCTCTTCGTCGACGACGCGGCGTACACCGCCCGCTTCCCGGCGTGGGTCGAAGCCGCCGCCCGCTCGGCGGCGCCCCCCTCGCCGCGCGCGCTCTACACCGTGCACGCCGTCGAGGCCGACGGACGCGTCTGGATCCACACGCACGGCCTGTGTCGATGCGGGGCCATCGAGCTCGAGATGCTCGACGTCCCCGCCGACGCCGCCGACTGCCTCGCGCCGCTCGTGCACGCCGTCGCCGCGCAGTGGATGGAGCAAGGCCCGCCATGCCCCGGCCAGACCTTCGCCGCGGGCCGCGACCTCGAGCTCGCCTGGGCGCCCTGGCCCAAGGCGCTCTCGAAGCTCGCCCCGGCGGGCCCCGGCGGCGAGCGCGACCGCGACCCCCTCCACGCGGTGCCCGCTGGCGTGCTCTACGTGCCCGAGCGCGGCCTCGCGCGCACCCGCTGGCGCTGCCCGTCGACCCTCGCGCCAGCGCTCCGGGCCGATCCGCTCCTCTACGTCTCCGAGACCGAGACGGAGCGCATGCGCCTCTTGGCCCAGGAGCGTTGGCCCACCTTCGTCGCCGCGCTCGCCGCGCATCGCGGGGAGGAGGACTGGCGCTTCCTCGTGAAGCTCGCGTTCGAGGCCGAGGGCGGCCGCCGCGAGCACCTCTGGGCCGAGGCCCACGCGGCCGACGCGGAAGCGGTCGACGTCACCCTGCTCAGCGCCCCACGCCTCGTCGCGCTCGAGCCAGGCGCGCGCGCCGCCCACCCGACCCATCGCCTCAGCGACTGGCTCGTCATCACCCCGCATGGCGACGTCGGCCCCGACGACGCGATCGCGCTCGAGGACTGAGGGCCCGCGAGCGATCGTGCTCCGCACGCGCCTTCCGGAAGACGAGCGCGGGAAGCGGAAGAAGCGGCGTCGCACTCGGCGGTTGGTGAACAGCCCAACGCGAGAGTCGCGATGAACAGGTGAGCGAGAGCTTCAGAGACGGGTAGTCGCGCGTTCGTCCACAAGGATCACCCCCCCAAGCGCATGCAGAGGTGCCGTGCGACGACGGGAACGACTCCCACCTGCGCGCCGGCCTGGTACTGGAAGCCCAGTCGCCCCCGAGCGGCACAAACCGCTCCCAGCGGACGATTCTCGGTACGTCGTATGGGCTGTCAAGCGACGACTGCGGGTTTGGCCTCCCAACTACCTCGTTTGGGGTAGGCGCGGTATGGAAGGCACAGGTTTGGGCACCGCGGCTAGCCTGGCGCATCCCCCGGCGTCTTCTTCGGGCCCGAGTCGCATCCATCTCGTGGGGCAGGGGAAACTGCTCCACACTGGGGCTCGCCGAGTCGTGACCAAACTACGTCGCGACCTCCACCCCCACCCGACTCGCGACAGGCGTCCAGAGGTCCGCTTCGACGTCGTCGGTCTCAATCGACACCACCAGCGCATACCGCGCCCCAAGCTCGCTCCGGTCGCGTTTCGCGAGCTCCTTCCACCACCCCGTCACCGGGAACACCGCGATCGTGCCCCGCTCGGCAATCTCCGCCGCAGATCCGCTCAGGACGTCGGAGTGGATCGACCCACGATCCCGAGCCCGTGGGCCCAAGTACCAGCCGTCGTTGTCCGCGCCGGAGTCCGGTCGGCTCTCCTCCTCGTCGAGCGCACTTTGGTTGCGGCGTTTGCGAAACTCGTCGAGCGACTCCGTGGGCCCCTTCACCTCGAAGCGAAGGCCGTGCGACTGGTAGCGATGCTTCGTCTTCCAGCCGCGCCGACCGGGGTTGGGCTCGACGAAGTAGGACAGGGTCACACGCACGCGGACGGTGGCGCCTCCAAGCGCAGCGAGAGTCTCCGCTGGCCATGGAAGATCGTGAAAGTGAATCTCGCGCATCTTGCCGTCGAGGAACGGGCGGATGCTGTCTTGCACGATGAGCGTGACGGCGTTCGAGGCGCTCCAAAGCGCTCGATCGAGGTCGGGAACGCCGTAGCCGTAGCGGCGGAGCAGCTGCGCGCGCGCGGTCCTGCCTCCGGCCTGGTCGAAGTGGGCCCGCATCGCCTCGGTCCAGTCGGCCGAGTGCACGACCAGGGCGCGGAGAGCCTCGGGCCAGAGGTCGGGGTGGTGCGCGGAGAGGATGGCGCAGAAGCGGGCGGCTTGGGCGGTTGCCGCGCTCGTCGCCCACGTCGGCACGAGTGTCTTGTCGGCCGGCTTGTAGTACGTGGTGAGTAGGCGCAGGTCGTCGCAGTGCGTTCTGATGCGCTCCTTTTCGTCAGACACGACATTCCCACCCTCGAACACGACCTCCGGCTTGATGGGCCACGCAGGTTGGAACACGACGGATGTGGTGCTCCATGGCGATAGATCTCCAGTGCGAGCAACGGGCGACCAGCCAATCCATTCGGGATCCCGGATGACAACCTTCTCGGTAAACGCGCCGACAGTGAGCGCGTTCCAAGCCTGCGCCGGGTCGTGCACGGGTTCGACGTCACTTCGAGACAGGTGGTCGCGCTGAAGATGTAGGTCCTCGATGTTTCCCGTGCTCACCACGAAGAGGCGGCGGAACGCGTCCTCGTGCCCATCGATGTACTTCAGGCCGTTGTCTTGGGGATCGAAGCTCCGACCGGCCGATAGCGCATCGACGGCCGCAGACCACGAGGAGGGCTGACCACGGTCGCGCCCATCCGTGGTCACCGCCGTGGAGAACACCCTGCGTCTCGAGGGCGCCTGGACCTCAGGTCGACTCGTCGCCTCCGCAGTGATCGCGCCGTAGAGTTCGGGTGCATTGCTGCCCACGCGCGGCAGGATCTTCACGGACTCGAGGCGATGTCGAAGCACCACTGGCGCATCGCTTGCCAGGACATCCACGAGGTCTCCGAAGAGCGCGAGCCCCGCCATCTCGGTGCCGTGCCCCTCCATCCCAGGACCACCGCCGTCGTCGTCGACTCCCCAGGACGGGTCGCACGCGTGGCGGTCTTCCGCGGCGAGTGAACCTTCGAGGAGCGGGTGCCCCGCGTTGACGCCGGTGTCGAGCAAACACACCGCCGGCGCATCGGGGCCAGCCGGTGTCGTTCGGGCGGCCAGGTCTTTGGTCCACTCCGCCTGTTCGCCCGGCTTCTCCTTCACGAAGAAGGTCGCCGTCTCCTTCGCGCGTTGAAGCTCCGCGATGTCGCCCATGACGTCGAGGGAGGCCGCGAGAGTGTTCGCGGAAGCGAAGAGGAGCGTCACGATGCGGTCGTCGAACTCGATGCGGCGAGGGGAGAGCGTTGCTCCGACCTGGCCGCAATACGCCTGCAGCCGCTCGACCTCCTTGCCGTCGGTGCGCCGAAGCCAGACCTCCCACCAGAGGGTGTCGTCGTTGCTGGCTGGGAACACCTCAGGTGCGTCGGTCCAGAGCCCTCGCAGCGCTGCGAGTCGAACGTGGGCGATGCGGTCGTAGACGTCTTCGTGCCGACGTTCGCCATGGTTCTTCGGCGTCGTGTCGGCGTACTTCTCGAGCTGCTCGAGAAAGTGTCCGACCTCCCCGTCGGGTACGAAGACGGTCGCGCGCTGGGTTCGCACGGCCGCTGTGCCTTCGTCAGCGTGGTCGGCGTGAGTGACCGCGACGAGCTCGACGTGCCGCCGCGCGTCCTTGGCGCGTCGCTTCTCCATGCTCTGGAGCGCGAGGTCCCAGCCGGGAAAGGACTCGAACTCCAGATACATCCCAGGGATCGCTCCCGGGATCTCGACCGCCGCCACGCTGCGTCGTTGCGTGGCCAGAGTTCTCGCGCTTTCGATTGCGAGCTGCAGTGCCTGCCCGTGGCTCTCGCGCCCCGAGGGCGGTGCGCCGGGCTTCTTCGACGGGCCACCGCGGCCGTGCGGGGTGTAGTCCTCTCGAGCTCGCCAAGACTCGGCAGGAACGAGGATGTGCGACCGGTCGCGCTTCGAGGCCATCGTCAGTCTATCGCCGCATCGATCGTCGCTCGTCCAACGCGGTGACCAAGTCCTCGGTCTCGAGCGCGGTGCGGTCATCGAGGAGCGCGTTCTTCGCCGCCTGCTCGCATGCGCGGGTCAGGTCCGCGTGGCTGAGCCCCTCGGCGCTGGCGGCGGCCGCCGTCCAGTCGATCGCCGAGGTCCGAAGCAACGCGAGCCGAGCCTGCATCACCTCGATCGCGATGTCGGGGCTTGGCAGTTCGTACTCGAAGACGGCGTCGAACCGCCGGAACAAGGCTTGGTCGAGCAGAGACACGTGATTCGTGGCGCCGACGAGGAGACTGTCGGAGTCGTCCAGCTCCAGGAACTGCAAGAACGAGTTGAGGACGCGTCGGATCTCTCCGACGTCGTTGCCCATCCCGCGCTCGCTGCCG
This sequence comes from Myxococcales bacterium, assembly GCA_019637115.1. Classification (GTDB taxonomy): domain Bacteria; phylum Myxococcota_A; class Polyangia; order Polyangiales; family Houyiibacteriaceae; genus JACKEH01. The sequence continues at coordinate 9,512 of JAHBWH010000047.1, forward strand.
AGCGCGTCGAACTCGTCGAACAAGTACACGCCTCGGGTCGCGGCGATGGCCTCGAACACCAACCGCAGCTTCGCCGCGGTTTCGCCCATGAACTTCGTGATCAGACCGTCGAGTTTGATCGAGAAGAGGGGAAGGCCCAGCTCGCCGGCCAGCGCGGCGGCGGTCATGGTCTTTCCGGTCCCGGGCGGACCGATGAGCAGGAGCTTCCGCTGGGGCGAGAAACCATGCGACCGAAGCCGCTCTCGCTGTCGCTGCTCGCGCACGACGCGTTGGAGTCGCTCCGCAAGCGCGCCGCCGAGCGCCATGTCGTGGATGCGCGTCTTGGGGTACCCCACCGCGAGCAGCCCGGCGAGCTCGCCCCGGGGCAACGCGAGAGGAACCGGCTGCGGGCCTCGACTGCCCGCCGGCCTCGCCTGCGCCTTCGCCTGGTCGATGAGGTCACGAAGCTCTTGCGCGAAATTGCCTTGCCCCGCACGAGCGGCCTGCGCAGCGACCTGCATGGCGACGGCGTAGAAGCGGCTGTCGTCGCCTTCGGCGTGGCAACGGATCAATGCCTTGATTTGGTCGGCCTTGGCCATCGTCTCGTCCCTCGGCGCTCGTTCCCCGTGGTCGGTGAAGGAGCGGGAGTCCGAGGCATGATGCCTTGACGCGGATCCCAGGTCACGCGTTCGACCTCCCTCCCCCACCCCGACCCATCTCCCCCACCCCGACCCATCACCCCCGAACCACCCCTCCACCCGCACCACCCGCCCTCGCCCACGCTCTGCGCTACGCCGGCCAGATGCGGAAGCTCGCGCCCCTCCTCGTCTTCACGCTCGCCTGCGGTGGCACGCAGGCTTCTCCCGAGACCACGCCGACGACGACGGGCGAGACGACGCAGAGCTCGCGGCCTCGCCCGCCGATCGCCAAGCAGGTGCCGCACGCGCTGGAGGCGCACGGGCAGACGCGGCGGGACCCCTACTACTGGATGTGCGACGACGACCGCGACGATCCGGAGATCCTCGCGCACCTGCGCGCGGCCGCGGTGCGGGCGCCGCTGCGCGACTTCCGCGACGCCCTCTACCAGGAGATCGTCGGGCGCATCCCGCAGGACGACGCGTCGGTGCCCTCGCGCTACGGGAGCCACGCCACGCCGACACAAACTCTTGGCCCGCCGACTCGCCCGCAGCCCGGCGACGTCGCCACGAGACGGTCCTCGAATGGGACGATTGACGCCACGGATGACACGACTCGCGACACTGGGGATCCGAGTCGGGCCGCCGACGCATAGTACGGGCCATGACAGGGATCCGATGGACCCGCGCGAACCGCAAGAAGCTTCATGGCTTCCGCCGCCCGCACCAGCATGATCCGGCCGACGTCGCTCCGACGCTCGAGGCCGCGTGGTCGCGACTCGTCCGCGCCGCCGAGCAGGTCACGGTCGTGGGGGACGACAAGCTCGCCGCCACGAGCCGCGCCGTCCTCGAGGAACTCCGCGCAGACGCCCCGCCAGAGGAGCTGGACGTCGAGCGCGAGCTGATACGTACGGCGTTCTTCCTCGGGCCGCTCCGCGAGCGCGACACGATGAAGTGGGAGAGCTGGGCGATCGTGCGCGACCTCGTCGCCCTCTGGGTGGAGCGGGGGGGCGTGGCGTTCGCGGCTCGGGTGCTCGACCAGCCGCCCGCTTGGAACACCTTCAGCAGCAGCCGCTCGCCGACCGAGGTGGTCTTTCAACCCCAGCCGCTGCCCGCGGCCGACGAGCTCCAAGACTGGGACCGTGACCCGAACACGGGCGGCCCTCGGGAGCACATCGGGCCGTATGCGACCTATGCGCAGGTCCTGCCTGCGTGGTGGGCGCTCCGGTGCCGCGTCTCGAGGATGGACGAAGGCGCCGTCGCGGCGGCATCCAAGGGGTGCGCGCCCCTGCTCGAAGGCTTGCCACAGGGACGTTGCTGCGACGGCGGCTGGTTCCGGCGCGCCGCGCTGCTCTTCGCGCTGAGCCGGGATCGCGCGGTCACTGCGGACGGGATCGCGCGTCTCGACGCCGCGTGGGAGGGCACCCTCGTATGGGATGGGGTCGCCATGCTCTTCGCTGCCGCGCCGGACGCCGCGACCGCTCTGGCCCTGGCTCACCGCAGTCCGGTCAACCCTCGGGTGTACGCCTTCGACGTGGTCGAGGCGTTCGAAGCAGACGCCGCGCCCGTGCTCCAGCACCTCTTCACGGAGGTTCGGAGGCACAGCGCGCTGCGGTACCTCAAGGACGTCCGCGCCGCGATCGCGCTCACGGGCGCAAAGGTCTGACGCCCAAATTCGCTCACTGAGAAAGGCGCGCGCGCTCGATCACCAGCCCGACGAAGCCGCCAAAGCCCGCCGCGGTTCGCTCCTCCTCCGGGCACGAGCCGAGCTCGCAGCGCGGGAAGAACGAGACCCGCCCACGCGACACGCCGACGTCGAGGGACACCTTCAGCTTCGGCGACTCCGGGGCGGTGAGCTGCACGCGCGCGCCGAGCTCCGAGGCCCATGACCAGGGCGCCGTCGCCGAGGAGCTTTCCGAGCGCGGAACCGCGGAGCGAGACTCGCGCGCGCGGGCGCCACCGCGGAGCCCGCGGCGCATCTCCCGATGCAAGATCGAGAGGGATTGGACGCGGGCGAGGCGATGGAAGCGCGAGCGGCACGGGGCGCTCGTCTGTGGTCGCTGGCCGGTGTTGTACTCCTCGATCCGCAGCTAGGAGAGCTCAGAACGCGAGCTCAGAACCCGAGCTCAGAACCCGAGCTCAGAACCCGAGGTGCTCTCGCCAGTAGCTCGTCGCGAAGACGCCCTTGGGGTCGAGCTGCGCGCGGAGCGCGAGGAAGTCCGCCAGCCGCAGCTGCGAGGCGTAATGGGCCCGCCACGCGTCGCTCGCCGGCGGGAGCCACTTGCCCCAATGGGGCCGGAACGCCAGGTCCTTCAAGAGATCCCAGAAGGGCCGATAGAAGGCCTCCGGAGAGCCGGCGTCGAGACCGAACCAGAACACGTCGACCCGCAGCACGTCCGCGCCATGCGCGGGGCTGATCCAGAAGTCGTCCGCCTTCGCGGCGTAGATCTCGCAGCTGAAGGTGCCCGTGGCGGCGAGCGCCCCGCGCGGGGTGCCGTCGCCCGCGTAGTGTTTGCGCAGGCGGTTCATCGCCTCGTCGCAGCGCTCCATCGGGATCCAGAGCTCGGTGAACTCGGTCGGCCAGAGGAGGTCGTCCATCTGGTTGTCCATAGGGAGCCCGCAGCGCCACGAGTCCCAAAAGGGCGTCCCGTCGCGGTCGATGGAGACGAAGAGGTCGAGCACGTAGGGCATCGCCCACGGCAGGGCGAGCTTCACGCCGTCCGCGAGGAGCTGCGCGAGCCGCGTGTCGAAGGCCCTCTGCGAGACGAGCTCGAGCAGCTTCACGAGCCCATGCACGAACGCGTCCCACGCCGGGTGGCCGGCGACCGTCGGCACCGCACCGAGCTCGCGCCGCACCAGCTCCGCGAAGCGCTCGACCTCGTCGGGCGCAGCGGCGGACTCGAGCGGCGCGTCGGCGTGCGCGCGGAGGGCGGCGTGGGTGCCGTTGCGGACGTGCCCGAGCACCTGATCGCGATGACGGACGGCGTGGAAGGTCGCGGCCGTGCTCGGGACGCTCTCCCCCGGTAGACAGGGGCAAGCGTCCGGGTTGGGCGCGCCGGCGAGGAACGCCTCGAGCTTGTCGTACCAGGCGAGCTGCAGCTTCGAAGGCACTACCGAGATGTCGTCGAGGTTCCCGAGCACCGTGTACGTGAGCGACCCGGCGAGGGCGGCGAGCTGGGGTGTCCGACCGAGCTCGCGGTAGGGGTTTCGCTTCATCCGCGGGATCGGCTCGACGCGGCCCGCGCGCCAGATCTGCACCCGCTCGAAGCCGCGCTGAGGCCACCACATCAGGCGCGAGTACGGGGTCTGACGCAGGAAGCTCGCGAGGCTCTTGGGGCTCGCGTTCGGCGCGAAGAGGTCGACGGGGGACTCGGGATCGTCGGTCCTCACGGTGACCTGATCGCCGAAGACGTCGAACGTCGGCCCCACGCGGAAGCTGACCGCGACCACCACGGCGAGCAGCCCGAGGTTCACGCCGAGCGCGCCGAAGCGCGGGTCGGCGCGATCGATCACGTGGAGGTGGCCGAGCCCGTCGACGATCTCGAAGGAGACGATCTGGTCACCCACCGCGTGGGTCAGCGATCCCCCGCTCGAGCCCGTCGCGAGGAACCCCGCCACGGTCTGGTGGGTGATGCCGCCGGTGTCGGCGAGCGCATACCCGCGCTCCTGAAGCTGCCAGCCCAGACTGTTCTCCCACGTCGACGTGCCGGTCGGATCGTAGGGATCGAGGCCGAGGTGGCAGCCCGCCTCCACCCGGACGAGGGCGTGTGTGGCGTCTGCCTCCGGCGTGATCGCCACGTCTCGGAGGCGATCGAGCATCACCTCGATCACGTCGCTCGGCGGCGCGCCCTCGCCGTCGAAACCGGTCGAGTAGATCGCCGCCGGGACGCTATGCCCCGACCCGCGAACGCGGAGTGACCGCGTGGTTCCGTCGATTGCGCCGCCCGCGAGCTGCACGAGCCATTGCACCTCGGCCACGTCGTTCGGGTGGTAGTAGCCGTCCGCCCCACGCTGCACCGTGCTGGTCATCCCGTCGTTCCTCCAGGAGACGCGTCGCTCCGCGTGTCCCCGCTCCGATGCCCTCGACACGTGCCGTTCGTCGCGGCGGAGGGTCGCAACGAGCGACGCCTCGGGTCAACGAGAACCCTCCCCGAGCGAGCATTGTTCGGGCGGGGCCTGCCCTCGCCGGACCAACCGCCCGACCGACCGTGCCAAGCGCGTCGAACGTGACCGCGACGACCGCGCACGCGTAAGCTCGGCGTCCGTGAGCCGTGCCACCGAGCGCTTCGAGCTGAAGGAACGCCTGGGCCAGGGGGCCTTCGGCGTCGTGTGGCGCGCGTACGACCGCGAGCGCCGGCAGCTCGTGGCGCTCAAGCAGCTCCGAACGCTCGCGCCCGACGCGCTCTTTCGGTTCAAAGCGGAGTTCCGCGCGCTTCAGGATCTGAATCACCCGAACGTCGTGCACTTCCACGAGCTCTTCGAGGACGAGGGCCGCTGGTTCTTCACCATGGAGCTCGTCGAAGGGGTCGAGCTCTTGGAGTGGGTCGGGGTGAGCGCGACCACGCGTCATCAGACCGCGGTGACGCAGGTCGGGCTCGGTCGCCAGCTCGCCCGCGCGGAGGGCACGCCGCGGGCGATCGACCGCGGCTCCATCCAGCTCCCGTCGACGAACGACCCCTCGGGGATCGCCGAGGCGAGCCCGCCGGCCTTCGACGAGGACCGCATCCGGCGCGCGTTCGTGCAGCTCGCGGGCGCCCTCGCCGCCCTGCACGGGGAAGGCCTCGTGCACCGCGACGTGAAGCCCTCGAACGTCCGCGTGACGCCCGAGGGACGCGTCGTCTTGCTCGACTTCGGCCTCGTCACGCCGACCTCGTCGGACGAGGCCGCGATCGTCGGCACGCCGGCGTACATGGCGCCCGAGCAATGCCGCGGCGCCGCGGTCGGCGCCGAGGCCGACGCCTATGCCTTCGGCGTGGTGCTCTACGAGGCGCTCACCGGCCGGTTGCCCCTCGCGGGCACGGCGATTCGGCTCCTGCTCCTCAAGCAGTCGGCGCTGGCGCCGCGCGTGCGCTCCCGCGCGCCGCACGTGTCCGAAGAGCTCGACGTGCTCGTCGCCGCGCTCCTCGACCCAGATCCAGCGGCCCGCCCGACCTTGCTCGACGCCCGCCGACGCCTCGGCCCCTCGTCCAGCCGCCCGGGCACCTCTCCCACCCCCGAGCCGCCGTTTCTCGGGCGCGATCGCGAGCTCGACGAGCTCCGTGCGCGGTGGGCGGACGTCCGCCGAGGCGCGTTTCAAGCGGCGGTGGTCGAGGGCGAGTCGGGCGTCGGAAAATCTTCGCTGGTCGATGCCTTCACGCGCGAGCTCGCGGAGACGGGCGCTCACGTGCTGCAGGGCCGCTGCTACGAGCGTGAGACGGTGCCGTACAAGGCCTTCGACGGCGTCGTGGACGCGCTCTCGGCGCTCCTGAGGAGGCTCGACGACGAGACCGTCGCCGCCAGCTTGCCGACGCGCGTGGGGCTGCTCCCGCTCGTCTTCCCCGTGCTCGGGCAGGTGCCCGCCATCTCGCTGGCGCCGCCGCCCTCCGTCGAAGGGCTCGACGTGCTCCAGCTGCGTGACAGCGCGCTCGGGGCGCTCCGAGAGCTGCTCGCGGGGCTCGCGCGGCGTCTGCCCATCGTGCTCGTCGTCGACGACCTGCAGTGGAGCGACGAAGAGAGCCTCCGAGTGCTCGACGAGCTCGCGTTCGCCTCCGAGCCCCCCCCGCTCCTCCTACTGACGACCGTACGCCCGCTCGATGGCGAGTGCCCCCGCAGCGTGGCGCTCGCGCTCCAGAAGCTCGCGGCGCGCGAAGGAAACCTGCGGCTCTCGCTCACGGGCCTCGCAGACGAGGACGCGCGCGGGCTCGTGGAGCGCCTGCTGCAGCTCGGCGAAGGGGCCGGCCTGGACGTCGACGAGATCACCGCGCAGGCCCAGGGCCACCCGCTCTTCCTCGCCGAGCTCGTGCGACACGTGCAACGATCGATGCTCCGCGGACGACGGACGCGCGTGGATCTCGACGAGGCGTTGCGCGAGCGCGTGCTCGACCTGCCGCCCGCGCTGCGCGAGCTCCTCTCCTCGATCTGCCTCGCCACGCGCCCCCTCCCGCGCGAGGTGGTCTTCGACCTCGCGGGAGGCGACGACGAGGGCGATCGCGCGGTGAAGACCCTGCGCGTCGCGCGGCTCGTGCGCGCCTCCCGGCGCGGAGACGAAGGCACGCTCGAGCCGTTCCACGATCGCGTGCGCGGCGCGACGGTCGCGGTGCTCGGCGAGGAGCGGGCGCGCGCCCTCCACACGAGGCTCGCGCGCGTGATCGAGCGACGTCGACCGGAGGACGCCGAGAGCCTCTACGCGCACTGTCGCGGCGCTGGCGAGCGCGTGCGCGCGGCAGAGCACGCGCTCGTCGCGGGTCGCCGCGCGGCCGCGTCGCTCGCGTTCCACCGCGCCGCGCAGCTCCTCTCCGACGCGCTCGAGCTCGCCGCGGGCGACGCGCCGATCGACCGCCCGCGGGTGCGCGTCGAGCTCGCCGACGCGCTGCGCCACGCGGGGCGCGGCGCCGAAGCGGCCGCGATCTACGAGGCGGCGGTGGCGGACGCCGACACCCCGGACGAGGCGCGGCGGTTGCGCCTGCTCGCGACGCAGACCTACCTGCAGAGCGGACGACTGGACACCGGCATGCGCCTCGCCAGCGAGGTCCTCGAAGCGGTGGGCGTGAGCCTCTCGCAGTCGCGCAACACCAGCCTGGCGTCGATGCTCTACCACCGCGCGTGCCTCAGGCTCACCCGCCTCGAGCCCCCGCCGGCCCTCGGGAGCCGGGACGAGGTCGTGCGCCTCGACACCGTCGGGACGGTCGGGACGGTCCTGTCGATGGTCGACTTCATCCGCGGCGCCGAGCTCCAGGCGCGCGCGCTCCGGCTCGCGCTGCGGTTCGGCGACCGCGAGCGCTTCGTCCGCGCGCTCGCGACGGAGGCCGCGGTCACCGGCTGCACGGAGGACCCTCCCATGCGGCGCGCCGGCGCGATGCTCGCACGCGCCCAGCGCGAGGCGGACGCGAGCGGCGATCCCTACCTGCGCGCGTTCGTCGCGCTCAGCCAGGCGTCGGCCGAGCTGGCGCACTACCGCTTCCGCGAGACCCACGACCACGCGGCCTTCGCCGACGCCCTGCTGCGAGAGCATTGCAGCGGCGTGCCGTGGGAGCTCTCGACCGCGCACCACCTGCTCGGGATGAGCGCGTGGAACCTCGGGCGGTACCGGTCGCTCGCCGAGCGCGCGCCCCGCTGGGTGCGCGAGGCGCGCGAGCGGAGCGACCTCTACGGGACCACCACGATCACCACGAGCAGCATGTTCGCCCTCGCGATCGCCGAAGACCGACCCGACGAGGGCATCGAGGCGGTGCACGCGGCGATGGCGGAGTGGGCGCAGCCGCCCTTTCAGATCCAGCACTACTTCGAGATGCAGTCCCTCACCGACCTCGAGATCTACGCGGGGCGCGGCCGCGCCGCGCACGAGCGGCAGGTACGCGACTGGCCTGCCTTCCGGCGGTCCTTGCTGCCGACGATGCCGACCATGCGGTTCTTGATGCTCTCGTCGCGGGCGCGCGCGGCGCTCGCGCGAGCCCGCGACGACGCCAGCGAGCGCGCCGCCCTGGTCGCGGCCGCGTCGAAGGACCTGAAGGCGGCCCGCCGCGCGATGCGACAACCCGTGAACACGGCGATGGCCGATCAGATCGAGGCCGAGGTCCACGCCGCGCGGGGCGACCGCGCGCGGGCGGAGGCCGCCCTCACCGCAGCGATCGGGGGGCTCCGGGCGAGCGAGATGCTCGGCTTCGCGGCGGCGGCGGCCCTCCGACTCGGCGTCCTCCGAGCGGACGAGCGGGAGATCGCCGAGGCAGAGGGCGAGCTCCTGGCGCTCGGGGTGCGGGCGCCGCGAAAGTACGCGTGGCTGCGTGGGCCAGGGGTCTGGGAGTGAGCCCCTGTGTTCGCCAGTGTTTCACCAGCCCGGAGATCACCACCGCCAGAGGGGCAGCGCGCTCGCGTGGTCGTCGGTGAAGAGGCGCGGCCGGACGTCGATCGCGCGCCACCCGAAGGCGGCGAGCGCCCGCACTCGCTCGGCGGGGCCGATCGCGACGTAGCGTGACGCATCCTCGAGCACGCCGAGCCCTTCGCCGCGATCCTTGACCCACGCCTCGAGGCCACGCGCCTCGGCGGCGGCGCGCAGCGGGGGCCGCAGGTCGAGGTAGCGATTCGAGACGTGATAGAGGACGAGCCCACCGGGTCGCACCCGCTCGCGGTAGACGTCGAGCGCCTCGAGCGTCAGCAGGTGCAGGGGGACCGCGTCGCCGCTGAAGGCGTCGATGACGAGGAGGTCGTAGGGCGGCGCGTCGTCTCGCGGGATCGTGTGCCGCGCGTCGCCGATGACGACGCGCACCTCGGCCCCCGCCTCGGTCGCGCGCCCGAGGTAGGTGAACCACCCGCGCGCGAGCTCCTCCACGACCGGGTCCAGCTCGAAGAACGTCAGGTGCTCTCCGCTCTCGAGGTGCCCCGCCACCGCGCCGACACCGAGGCCGACCACGCCAAGTCGCCTGGGCCGCGGGAGGGTGCGCAGCGCGTCGCCGAGCGGGCTGTCGCGGTGGTAGTAGCCGAGCGGCGCGCGCGAGAGGTGGAGGTCGTCCGCCGCACCGACGAGGGCCTGCCGGCCGTGCACCGTGCGCCCGCTGTCGAGGCGCCGCATGCGGTGCTCACGCTCGACCACGTCGACCACGCGGTGCACCCCGTAGGGGCTTCGCCGCTGCTCGAGCGTCCGGCCCACCTCGTCGCCGAGCGGCGCGAAGATCGCCGCGCCGGCCGCGAGGGCGACGAGGCCGAAGGTGATCTGCGAGGCGCGCGGCGCCCGCCACGCCGCGCGTCGCGCGCCCACCGTGACGAGCAGCAGCGCGAGCGCCACCGGATACTCGAGGAGCGCGTCGAAGACGGCGGGCGCGAGCAAGGCCACGAAGGCGCTGCCGAGCCACCCTCCGAGAGCGAGCGCGAGGTAGAACCAGGTGAGCTGCGCGGGGTCGGGGCGGTCCTCGTAGAGCTCGCCGTGGGCGGCCATCGCGACGACGAAGAGCACGAAGAGGTGGACGAGCGGCAGCCACCCCTCGACCCCGGCGATGCGGAAGTACGCGACCAGGCCGAGGAGCGCGACGTGTGGCCAGAGGCGCCGGATCCAGCGCGGATGCCAGCCGCGCCCGAAGACGAGGATGAAGGTCAGCAGATAGACGATGAGCGGGGGGATCCACACGAGCGGCGCGTTCCCCACGTCGAGCACGAAGACGTTCGTGACCGAGAGCGAGAAGGCCGAGGGCCACGCCGCGACCAGCACCCAATAGACCATCCGACCGAGCCTCGGTCGTCCGCGGGAGAGCCCCTCGGCCTGGCGCGGCTCCTCGGGCGCGAGAGTGCGCCAGGTCGCGAAGGCGATCCCGAGCCACGCGAGGTAGAGCAGCGCCCACAGGCCCCCCTGCAGGCGCAGCCCCGAGGCCGGCTCCCACACGAAGACGTAGACCAGGAGCGCGAGCATCGAGCCCGCGTTGCTCGCCGCGTAGAGCCGCCACGGCTCGCGCCGCGCCTCCTCCGGGACGGTGGTCGCGTAGACCCACCAGCGCTGCGCGACGACGCTCGTCGTCGCCAGCACGACGAAGGGCACGCCGAAGCGGAGGCAGAGCACGCCGAGGAGCGTCGGCACGTCGGGCGTCGCGGGCGCCTCGGGCGGGACGAAGGGCAAGAACGCGACGGGCAGCAGCAGCACGCCGAGGTGCCAGGCGCCGAGGCGCGGGGCGAGGAGGTGCGCGTAGAGGTAGCCCAGGAAGAGCGCGCCCTGGAAGAACATGAGGGCGGTCGACCAGACGTGAAACGCGCTGCCGAAGCTCGGCAGGAGGAGCCGCCCGAGCAGCGGCTCCATCGCGAAGAGCAGCGCCGCGCCGACGCCCACGAAGAGCGTGGGGAGAAGCCGAGCCCCGAGGGACATGGGGGCCGACAGTAGTACACCCGGGCGGGCGCGGGGGCACCAGCAGGCCCCCCAGGTCGCGCGAGCCAATTTCTCGACCGGCCAGCCGGAATGCGGGAGTCTGGTCACCGAGCGACGTCCCATCCTTTTGACGCTGGGCCTCAACGAGTCTATCCCTCGCCGCCGTGCGCCCTAGGCGCCGATCGCCAGGAGAGAGATGTGACCACCCTCAGCCGAGCCGAGATCGAACGCCGAGACAAGGCACTCGTCGACGCGACGCGACCCTTCTGCAAGGAGGACGTCGCGCGAAGCTGGCGAGAGACGTTGATCACCCTCTGGGTCCTCGTCCTCTGCATCGCCCTCGCGGCGGCCGCGCCCCAGCTCTGGATCCGCATCCCCGCGTCGCTCGTCGCCGGCCTCGTGATCGTCCGAGGCTTCATCCTCTACCACGACCACCAGCACAACGCGCTGCTCCGCTTCTCGCCGATCGGCCGCGCGCTCTTCTGGATCTACGGCGTCCTCGTGCTCACGCCGCCGACGGTCTGGCGCCAGACCCACAACTACCACCACGCCCACAACACCAAGATCGTGGGCTCGCACGTGGGCTCCTACCCCATCCTCACGGTCGACCTCTGGAAGAAGCTGACGCCTCGTCAGCAGCTCATGTACCGCATCACGCGGCACCCGCTGAACATCCTCTTCGGCTACTTCACGGTCTTCGGCTTCGGCATGTGCATCTCGCCCTTCCTCCGCCGGCCGAAGGGCAACTGGGACAGCCTCTTCTCGCTCGTCCTGCACGTCGCCATCGTCGTGACGGTCGGCACGCTCGCGGGCTGGGACGTGGCGCTCCTCGCGGTCGTCCTCCCCCTCTTCGTCGCCTGCGCGCTCGGCGGCTACCTCTTCTACGCCCAGCACAACTTCGAGGGCATGAGGGTCCAGCCCCGCCAGGAGTGGAGCTACGGCAGCGCGGCGCTCGAGAGCTCGAGCTTCCTCGAGACGGGCCCGATCCTTCAGTGGTTCACCGGGAACATCGGCTTCCACCACGTGCACCACCTGAACCCGCGCATCCCGTTCTACAACCTGCCGGACGCGATGGCGGCGATCCCGGAGCTCCAGAACCCCGGCCGCACCTCCCTCGCGCCGGGCGAGGTCCTGGCTTGCTTCAAGCTGAAGCTCTGGGACCCGGTCCAAAACCGCATGGTCGGCTATCCCTGATCCCCCGGCGGAGGCCCCGCCCCACCGATCGCCGTAACGCCATGCCCGACTCCACTGCGCCCGCCCGCCTCGCCGCTCGTCCCGACCTCGACACCCCGTGGGCGATCGGCGCGGCAGCCTACGCAGCCATCGTCGCGCAGCTCCGCGAGATGAACGCGCGCGTACTCGTCGAGTTCGGCAGCGGGTCGTCGACGATCGCGCTCAGCCGCGACCTTCCCGCGCTGTCGATCACGTCGATCGAGCACGACCCACGCTTCCTCGAGGCGACGCGCGCCGCGCTGGGCGCCAACGCGACGCTCGAGCACCGCCCGCTCGCGTGGCAGCGGCACGGCGACGCACCCTACCTCAGCTACACCCCCGGCCCGCTCCCGGCATCCATCGACGCCGTGATCATCGACGGGCCGCCCTTCTGGACGCGCCGCGGCCGCGAGGCCTGCCTCTACCAATGCTTCGACGCGCTCCGCGTCGGCGGCCGCGTCTTCCTCGACGACTACGAGCGGCTCGGTGAACGTCGCATCGTGCGCCATTGGCTGCGCGGCTTCTCGGGCGCGCTCCGCCTCGTCGAGGTGATCGACGAGGCCAAGCGTGTCGCGGTGCTCGAGAAGACGGCCGAGGCCACGCTCGCCCCGAGCGCCCTCGTGCAGATCGACGCGAAGGCGCAGGCGCTGGTGCAGCCGCTGACGAGCCGCCTGCGCCGGGCCGCGCTCCGCCTCCGCGGCATCGACCCCTGAACCGCTCGGCGCAGCCGCCGAAGGGTCAGAACACGCCCGAGCCGACGCCGAAGGGAGGACGGAGCGGCGCGCGCTGCTCGAAGGGTCGGACGCGACCGACGGGGCGCTCTCCGCGGGCGAGCCGCGCTTGGTTCGAGGCCGCCATCTCGTCCCAGAGCGCGAAGGCCTCGCGTCCCTCGCGGAGGTGAGGGTCCTCCGCCTCGAGGCCGAGGTGCTCCGCCATCAGGTTCCGTCGGAGCGGGCCCGCGACGCCACGATCGAGGACCACCGCGTTCATCTCGCCCTCGTATTTGAAGCCCCGGTCGTTGATGTTCGCGCTGCCGATCGTCAGCCACACGTCGTCGATGATCATGACCTTGGCGTGTACGTCGACGGGTCGCTCGACGAGCCGGCCCGCCGCGTCCAGCTCCGCGCTCACGAGCCTCGTCAGCCGAAACGCGGGCCGGACGTGGCGCACGCGATCCTGCGTGTACGCCGTCCAATAGCCCGCCGGGTTCAGGCTGCGTCGCCCCCCTGCGATTGGCCACGTCACCACGATGAGCCGGAGGTCCGGGTTCCGCTCGAGGGCGCCGACGAGCGCGTCGGCGACGAGCCGCGACCGGAAGTATTGGTTCTCGATGTAGATCGTCTCGCGCGCGTTCGCGATCGCGCGGCGGTAGGCGTCCAAGATGCCTTGCTCGGCGGGCGGCGCCGAGAAGATCCCCCCGGCGTCCTGCGACCGGGTCCTGACGATCTGCACCCACGTCGGACCCACGGGCTCGGATCGAGTCGGCGGCGTCGGCGACGCCGGGAGCGCGGCCGGCGGCAGCCGCTTGGACGTCACGCGGCGCCAGAGCCACCCCAGCCATCCCCCGGGCCGCCGACGCCATTGGCGCGCGGCCGCCTCCCACCGCTTTGCGAAGCAAGCGTCGATGTGAGCGACGACCGGCCCCTCGACACGCAGGCTGAGATCGTGACGAGGCGGGAACCTGCTCGGCCGCCGGCGCTCGGCGACCGCTCGGCGCGCGTCGGACGACGCACGGCGACGCGGCTCGAAGAGCGAGTGCTCCGGGGTGTCCCAGTCGTTCTCCTTCAGGTTCATCCCGCCGCAGTACCCGACGCGTCCGTCGATGGTCAGGGTCTTCTGGTGGTTGCTGCCGATGAGCACCGGGTGGTCGTGCTCGAGGACGTCGATGTTGCGGGGCGCGCGCCAGTACCAGCGGCGCAACCATCGATTCACGAGCGGCGTGTACGTCATGCCCCAGATCAGGATCCGCAGCGCGACGCCTCGCCCGGCGAGCTCCTCCACCAGCGCGCCGAAACGGTCCGCGGCGCGCGCGGGCGGTCCGTCGAGCGCCATCGTCTCGGGGCGCTCGAGCTCGGTGTCGGGCCGGAGCATCCACGACGCGACGCGCACGTCACGCCTCGCGCTCAGGAGGTCGGCCTTCACGCGCCCACGCCGCCGCCCCGTCGACGAGCGCCTCGACCGCGTTCCCGGGCTCGGGCGGGAACTCGCCCGCGAGCGAGAACCAGTCGTACACGACCAGCGTGATCGCGGGGCCGTCGGGGCGGTCGCACGACAGGACCTGGACGTCGACGGGAAGATCGGCCGCGACGGTCTCCGAGGGGAGCGGAGGTGAGGTCCGCGGCGCGCGGGCGCGCGGCGTCGGCGCGTCACCGTGGTAGTGGCGGTCGAGCCGCGCGAGCAAGGCCTCGTCCAGGGGGCCCTCGTCGGTGACCTGACCGCCGCCGCTCGCGCGAGCGAACGACCGGAGCGCGCCACGCGTCCTCGGCCCGGCGTCTCCGTCGACCGGGCCCGCATGAAAATTCAATTGATTGAGCCGCGCCTGGACGCCTCTTACCGACGTGACGGGCTCGAGCGCGTCGACGTGAAGCACGAACCGGCGCCACGCGACCGTGAGATCGACGCGAGCCGAGGTCGGCGGGATGGACTCCGAGAAGCGACCGTCCTCGCTCGTGAGCCCGCTGCGCACGTCGCCCTCGATCTCGAGCCGATAGGGGCGCCCGGCGAGCGGGATCCCGGTGCTGTCCAAGAGGATGAGGTTCAGGTAACGCGCCGTCATTCATGCTCCCCGGCGGCATCGTCGGACGAGATGCGCGCCCGCGTCCATCACACATCGTCACGCGGGGCTCGAACGACTCCATCGGACCGCATCGCGCGGCGCGCCATCACGACCATCAGCGCCATCATCGCCGCAAAACAGATCAGGGTCCCGAGCGCCGCGCCGACCCCAGCCAGCGAGGGCACGAGCGCGGCGTTCGCGGCGACGTTGACGAGCGCACCGAAGACCGTGACGCCGAGCACGACCCGCGGCTTGCCGCGCGCCAGCAGCGCGGCCTGCCAGAAGCCCTGCACCCCGAAGAGCCCGACCCCCACCGCGACGATCGGCACGATCCACACGGCGCCCTCGTAGCCCTCGCCGAGCACGGGGACGACGTAGAGGAAAGCCGGGACGAGGATCGCGAGCCCCATCGACGCCGCGAAGGTCTGCAGGCTCGTGCGGCGCAGGACCGCGAGGGCCCGCGCGTGGTCGCCCCGCGCGTGGGCGGCGTAATACACGGGCGAGAACGACCGTCGCATCACGATGTTCACGGTCTGTCCGAGGAGCGCGATGCGATACGCGACGTCGTAGCTGCCCGCCGCCTCGAGGCCGTGAAACGCCGTCACGAAGAGCCGGTCCGCGCTGTCGTAGGCGACGTAGGTCACGCCCATCAACATCGTCGGCACCATGAACGAGAGCGCCCCCTTCAGCTCCTTCGAGGGGCTGTCGCCAGCCCCTCCCCCCGTGGGCATGCTCGGCCCCCTGCGTGGCCACGCGAGCCATCCCGCTCGCGCGAGCAGGTGGAGCGCCAAGAGCCCCGCGCCGGCCTGCGCGACCACGAGCCCCACCCACCGCGCCTCCCAGGTCCAGGCGAGCGCGAAGAAGACGGGCAGCGCGATGAGCGGGCGCAGCCCGTCGCCGACCTCGGTCCACAGCGAGGAGCGCCCCGCCTCACCGCGCGCCTCGTGGACCCCCTGCGCGACGAGCCGCCCGACGCTCACCGCGGCGGCGAGCGCGATGCCCGCGACGGCCCATCGCGGGATGCCGTCGCCCAAGAGCGCGAGCCACGACGCCGGCGCCGCGTACGCGAGGCCCGCCGCGAGGGCTCCGAGCGTCAGGCTGAGGGGGACGAGCCCGCCGAGCGCGCGCGCGAGCCGCTCCTTCGGCCACGCGTGGAGGTGCGCGAGGATGAAGGGCTGGGGGGTGAGCGTGAGGCCCGCCGCGAGGAAAGCGTAGAGCACCTGCAAGTTCGCGAAGCGCCCATAATCGGCGGGGTCGAGCAGGTGGGTCCAGACGACGTGGGAGGCGTGGAGCAGCCCACCGAAGACGCTCGCGAGGCCGTAGATGCGCGCCCGCCGCCAGAAGCTCGCGCGCTCCTCGGCGTCATTCGCGTCCGTCGTCACGCGGCCCCTCGCACGCGAGTGGGACTACCGCGCGCGCCCTCGGACGTCGAGCCCGTTCCGCGGTCGTTCGCGCGCGGCGTCACCGCGCGTCCCGTGATAGATCGCGCCACATGCCGACCTACGACGCGAGCCGAGCCGAGTGCCTCGTCTTCACCTACAAGGAGGGCCTGCTCTCGAAGATCGCCCACGACCTCGAGATCCGGGTCGAGCGCTTCGAGGTGAAGGTGGAGGGCACGACGATCGAGGCGACCTTCGACCCGACGAGCCTGCGGGTGGTCACCGCCCGCAAGGATGGCCAACCGAACGCCGGCGCGCTCTCCGCGGGTGACCGCGCGAAGATCGAGGGCAACATCACGGGCGAGGTGCTCGAGACGAAGCGGCACCCCGAGGTGCGCTTCACGGGCCGGGCCGAGGTCTCGGATCAGGACGCGCGCGTCCATGGCGAGCTCACGCTGCATGGACGCACCCGGCCGCTCGACGCGACCGTCCGCCGCGAGGGCGCGCGCTGGGTGACCCGCGTGCGGCTCCACCAGCCGGACTTCGGGATCAAGCCCTACTCGGCGATGCTCGGCACGCTGAAGATCCAGCCCGACGTCGAGATCGAGCTGCGTGTGCCCGCCGAGTCGTGATGGGTGAACGGTTGCCGAGCGGAGCGCGCGCGCTCAGAGCCCCATCTGCTTGGCGATGATCACCTTCATGATCTCGTTCGTTCCCGCGAAGATCCGCTGAACGCGCGCGTCCATGTACGCGCGCGTGACCGGGTACTCGAGCATGTAGCCGTAGCCGCCGAAGAGCTGCAGGCAGCGATCCACCACGCGGCCGAGCATCTCCGTGTGCCAGAGCTTGCTCATCGAGCACTCCTTGACAAGGTGCTTGCCCGCCAGGTGCTCGACGAGCAGCCGATCGAGGAAGGCCTGACCGACCTCGACCTCGGTGGCGCAGTCGACCAGCTCGAACTGCGTGTTCTGGAACTTCGCGATCGGGCGCCCGAAGGCCTCGCGCTCCTTACAGTACCGGATGGTGTCGGCGAGCACCTGCGCCGCGCCGGCCTGCGAGCCGACGCCGACGACGAGGCGCTCCTGCGCGAGCTTCCGCATCAGCATGAAGAAGCCCATGCCCGGCTGACCGAGCAGGTTGGCCGCGGGCACCCGGCAGTCTTCGAAGAAGAGCTCGGACGTGTCCTGTGAGGCCATGCCCATCTTCTCGAGCTTCTTGCCCTTGATGAAGCCCGGTCGGTCGGCCTCGACCACGATCAGGCTGAGGCTCCGGTGCGGATCGTCGCCCTCGGCGCCGGTGCGAGCCGCCACGATGCAGAGGTCGCAGAGGATGCCGTTCGAGATGAAGGTCTTCGCGCCGTTGATCACGAGGTCGTCGCCGTCGCGTCGCGCCGTCGTGCGGATCGCGGCGAGGTCGGAGCCCGTGCCCGGCTCGGTCATGGCGATCGCGGTGACCAGGTCGCCGCTCGCGCAGCCGGGGAGCCACCGCGCCTTCTGCTCGGCGTTGCCGAACTCGTGGATGTAGGGGACAACGACGTCGCTGTGGAGCGTGAGCGCAAAACCCGACTCGTAGACCTTCGCGAGCTCTTCGATGATCACGACGCTGTGGAGGAAGTCCCCGCCGGGTCCGCCGTGCTCCTCCTCGAGCCACGGGCAGAGCAGCCCCGCCTCCCCCGCCTTGCGCCACGCCTCGCGGTCGACGCTCCCCTCGCGACGCCAGCGCTCTTGGTGGGGCACCACCTCGGCGTTCACGAACTGCCGGACGGCCTTGCGGTAGACCTCGTGCTCCTCGCGAAAAATCGTGCGCTCCATCAGGCCCTCGCTTGCATGAATGACGATTCAGTGTCTCCGAGCCGAAGAGCCAGAGCAAGCGCGCTCGCGAACCCCGCGCGCCGGAGGCTCAGCTCGGGTCGGGGAGGTCAGCGGCGTGAGAGTACTCGACGGCTGGTTCGTGAACGGGCACGCTCGGCCGGGAGGGCGCGTGACGAGGAGCGAGAGCGAGCGCGGCGGCGAGCGCGGGGACGACCTCGGAACGTCGCACCCTCCGACAGCGCCAACCGACGTCCGACGCGCACCAACACGCGAGAGCGTTCGCAGCGACGACCGCGGCGCGTCGCGCTCACCCACGGCAGCATCCGAGGTCCGACGTGCGCCGTCGGCGACGCGCGAGGCGACGCGGCTCGCCGCCTGGATCGGAGGTCTCTACGTCGCGCTTTCCGTGACGTGGATCGCCGTTTCGGATGCGCTGGTGGATCGCTTCGCCACCACTCCGAGCGCTTGGCAGACCGCGAAGGGGGTGGGCTTCGTCCTCGCGAGCGGGTCGTTGATCTTCGCGCTCGTCCGCGCTGCCGTACGACGAATCCTCGAGGCCCGCGCGAAGCTGGAGCGGACCCTCGAAGACCTGGCCACGTCACACGAACGTACGGAGCGCTTCGTGAGCCACATCAAGCGCGCTCGTGAGGACGAGCGCGCGCGCCTGGCCCGCGAGCTCCACGACGCGCTCGGCTCGACCTTCACGGGCCTGAAGCTCCTCGCGCAGTCTCCGCAGAACGACGAGACCATGGCGCTCATCGCTTCGACGTGTGACGAGGGTATCCTCCTCGTCCGACGGCTCGCGACCGAGCTCCGCCCCGCGGTCCTCGACCAGCTCGGGCTTGCGGCGGCGTTGGACTGGCTCGCGGGGCGCTGGGAAGACAGCACGGGCCTCCCCGTGGTCCGTTCGTTGCCGGAAGACGTCCCCGTCGCGAAGGATGACGCGATACACGTCTTCCGCATCGCGCAAGAGGCGCTGACGAACGTCGCACGCCACGCGGGCGCGACCCGGGTGGAGCTCTCACTCGAGCTGAGCACCGCGGGAGAGCTGGTGCTCACAATCATCGATGACGGCCGCGGCCTGGACGTGCCAATGGACCACGAGTCCTTTGGTCTCGCGAACATGCACGAGCGCGCACGGATGTTGGGCGGCCGCCTCAGCCTGGAGCCGCGTCACCCCTCGGGACTCTCCGTACGACTTCTGATGCCCCTGCCCGAGCTCCGGTGACGACCTCGCCATGCCACGGGCGATCGACGCCACGGGCGCGCCTGC
Source organism: Myxococcales bacterium (assembly GCA_019637115.1). GTDB lineage: Bacteria > Myxococcota_A > Polyangia > Polyangiales > Houyiibacteriaceae > JACKEH01. Next base: position 28,619 of record JAHBWH010000047.1, read on the forward strand.
GAGGCCACACCAACCCCCCCATCCGCGTGTATGCTCTCCCGGTGCACAAGATCGTCATCGCGGATGATCACGCCCTGGTGAGACGGGGCCTGCGCGCGTTGCTCGCCGCACAGCCGGACATGCTGCCCGTGGTCGAGGTCAATGACGGGGCCAGCTTGCTCGAGGCCATCGCAGCCGAGCGCTTCGACCTCGTCCTGCTCGACGTCTCGATGCCGAACACGAACGCGCTCGAGCTCGTCGCGACGCTCCGGAGCCGACACCCCAACCTCCCCGTGCTGATGCTGAGCGGCCACCCCGAAGACCAACTCGCGATCCGGCTGATCCGTGCGGGCGCGGCCGGCTACGTCTCGAAGTCCGAAGCGACCGACCAGCTCTTGGCGGCGATCCGACGAGTGCTCGGCGGCGGAAAGTGGGTCGGCGTCGAGCTCGCCGAGCAGCTCGCCTCTCGGCTCCAGAACGAGGATCAGCCACGCCACGCCACGCTCTCGGACCGCGAGTTCGAGGTGTTGCGTGGCCTCGCATCGGGCCGCACCGCGACCGAGCTCGCCGACGATCTCGGGCTCTCCGTCAAGACGATCAGCACGTACCGTAGCCGCATCCTCGACAAGCTTGGCCTCGACACCACCGCGGACATGATCCGTTACGCCCTCGCGAACGATCTCGTCGCGGAGTAGCCGTCGTCTCCGACGCCCCCGTCGGAATCCTCCTACGCGCGCGAGCACGGATTCCCACGCCGGCTCACGAATCCCCCGATGCAGCTCCCCCGGACGACCGCGATGCTGTCGGACGACATGGGAACCGCCGCGCTCGTCGACGACAACGCTCAGCTCCGCCGCACCCTCCGCTACATCCTGGTGGACCGCGGCTGGGAGGTCGTCTACGTCGGTGAGCGGGTCGACCTCGCCCAACCCGTGGACGTGATCATCCTCGATCTCTCCCTCGGCGCGCACAGTGGCCTCGAAGAGCTCGCGCGCCTGCGCGCGGCCGGCCGCGATGATGCCGTCGTCGTCTACTCGAACCACACGGAAGACGCGCTCCGCCGCCGCTGCCTCGATCTCGGCGCGACGGCGGTGGTCGACAAGTCGTCACCGCTCGAGATGCTCCTCGCGGCCCTGCGAATCGCGCGCGACGAGCGCGATCTCGAAGACGAAGAGCGCTGGTGAGCACCGAAGCCTCCCGGAGAGGTGTAAGCGCTCACCTACACTCCGCGGCACCCGACTCGCACACCGAGGCGGGCGGACCGCCGATGAACGAGGATCCACGCCGTTGGATAGTGTATCCATGACCGGCCAACCTCCGTTCTCCGTTCGCTCGACCCCACGAGACACGACGGCTCCGCCTCAGACGGTCGTGGATGTCTCGCCGATCGCGATCGTAAGCTTCACCCCGGACGACGGCCTCGTGAGGAGCGCGAACCTCGCGGCCCATCGGCTCTGCGGTCTCGAGCCCGGCGCGCTCGCGGCGACGACGCTCGGTGACCTCCTCGGCGACGACCCCGCCGCCGAGGTCCTCGACACCGTCCGACGCGGCGCTCAACTGAACGCCGCACACCTCCTCGTTTCGGGAGCGTACGCGAGACCTCTCGAGGTCGTCGCGTGGACTTCGTGCCTCGACGAGAAGACCCCCCTGTGCGTTCTGGTCCTCGCCGACACGATCGAGCAGCGCCAGCGTGAGCGGGAGCGGGCCAAGGTGCACGCGACCCTCATCCAATCCAACAAGATGGAGGCGCTCGGACGGCTCGCCGCGGGGGTCGCCCACGACTTCAACAACCTGCTCACGGTCATGCTCGGGGCGACCGAGCTCCTCTTGGACGAGCTGCCCTGCGCCTTCCGCTTGCGAGAGGACGTCGTTGCCGCGCACGACGCCGCGCAGCGCGCTGCCGCGCTCACCCGCCAACTCTTGCTCTTCAGCCGCGGCAACGGCGACAGGTGCTCGATCGACGCCAGCGAGGCCCTCCGCGGCTCCGAGCGCCTCCTCCGGCGGGTGGTCGGCGACGCGGCGCGCGTCGACCTCGATCTGGCGCACGATGTCCCGGCCATCCGTCTCGACCGAGGGCACCTCGAGCAGGTGACGTTGAACTTGCTCGTCAATGCGCGCGACGCTCTTCCGGAGGGCGGGCGCGTCCTCGTACGGCTGCGCGATCGGCTCGTCGACACGATCGAGGCCTCCACCCTCGACGTTCCACCCGGCCACTTCGTGAGCATCGAAGTGCAGGACGACGGATGCGGGATGGACGAGGAGACGCGCGCGAGAGCCTTCGAGCCGTTCTTCACGACCAAGGATGCCACTCGCGGCACGGGGCTCGGTCTCGCGACCGTCTACGAGATCGTGACGAGCGCGGGCGGCGTCGTTCGCCTGGACAGCCGCCCCGGCGAGGGGACCCGCGTCGAGGTGCTCTTCCCCGTCTCGGACGCCAAGCCCGAACGCCCCACGCCAACGATCGCGCTGCGCAGGGTCGCTCCGGACCGCTGCCTATCGATCTTGCTGGTCGACGACGACCCGGCGGTTCGGCGCGTCATGCTCACCACCCTCGCGCGAGCGGGCCATCGAGTGGTGGACGCCCAGAACGCTGGAGAAGCAATGCTCTTGGCCGAGCGGCCTCGACCGCGCTTCGACCTCGTGATTTCCGATGTCTCGATGCCCTACCTCTCCGGCGCCGCGTTGGTACGCCGGCTCCGCCACGCTCACCCGTCGCTGGCGACCTTGCTCGTGGGCGGCGACAGCGATGAGGTCCAGCTCCCCCCGGACGTCGCGCATCTTCGCAAACCCTTCACGCCCGAGGCGCTGCTCCGTGGAGTCACACGCGCTCTCCTCGCCGCGCCACATGCGCGCACCTGACCTCGTGGCCGTCGTTCTCTCGCCGCTACTCATCCTCCGTTGCGTGGGGTGAGGAACCGGGCGACCTCGTCCCAGAGCAGCTCGAAGCGCTCGCGGTCGAACCCGCTGCCGGTGCGCAGCCAGTCGACGTGTCGCGGCGAGTGCTCGGGGTCGTGGAAGTGGCCGACGACGTCCAGGTGGTCACCGACGGTGCCGTGCAAGATGTCACCCCAGACCTGGCTGCGAGTCGGGACGATGGCGTCGCTGTCGGAGGCGCGTGGCACCTCCCCGAACGCGGCGAGCAGCTTCTCCCGCTGCCCGGGGGTGAGCGGGGGGACGAGCGCCTCGGAGAGGCTCGACGAGAGGATGTGCAAGCTCCGGTAGAGCGCGTACTGCGCCTGCTGGACCGGGCGCAGGCCCGTCGAGAGCACTCCGCGGAACGTCGGCGCGGGCGCGCGCACGACCACCGAGGCGTAGCGCACCTCCGGGTTGCGCGGCGCGAGCGCCTCGAAGAGGAGCATCGCCTCGGGGGTGAGCTGCAAGAGCAACGTCTGGTCGTCGTACGCGCCGCGGAAGTAGGCCTCGATCTGCGCCCGCCGGTCCGGGTCGAAGTCCTTGAGCACGAGCCGGTAGACCTGATCGAGCAGCGTCCCGGCGCGGGGCGCGAAGAGATCGCGGCCCGGCAGCGCCGGGATCGCGCCGACGAGCTCCAGCAGCGCGGGCAGCGGGACCGTGCCGAAGCGGATCCCCGCGATCGTGACCATCGAGAGCGCCCGGAGCAGCTTCTTGCCCTGGAGCCCCGTGAAGAACGCCGCCGCCGGGGCGCCGTGGTGGGGCGTCGCGACGCAGACGACGCTCCGCACGTGCGAGACGTAGCGCCCGACGTCGAGGCTTGTGGGCAATTTCACCGAGGGCGCCGTGAGCAGGCGCGCGTCGAGCCCGCCGGTCGAGTGACCGACGAGGTGCAACGCGTCGTCCGGCCCCGCGTGCTGCGCGATGGTCTCGAGCAGCCGCACGGCGCGTCGATCGAGCGACGAGGTCGGCAGCGTCGGGACGTAATGGATCTCGGCGCGGACGCCGCGGAGCGCCATCGCGTCGCGGAGGCGGTCACGGACGTGCATCCAGTAGCCGAACTCTCCGAGGTTCGTGAACCCGAAGAACCCGGGGACGAGGAAGACTCGATGAAGGGGCATGAAGAGACCCTGGGGCAATCGGGCGCGAATTGCACCCCTGAGCAGACCTCGCGGGCGCTCTGCGCCCCGCAGCGCTCGGGCAACGTCCACCGTTGCGTCCCCCCGGCGCTCGGCGTCAGAGTGACGCCATGCGCCCGACGCTCGCCCTGGTCGACGACCCTTCGATGGCGCTCCACGCCTGCCACCAGCGCCACCCCGAGCGCCCCGAGCGCGTCGAGGCGGCCCGCGCGGCGGTCGACGCGAGCCCGCTCTCCCGCGTCGCGCTCGCGCCCCGCGACGCGACCGACGACGAGCTCGCGCGCGCGCATGCCCCCGAGCACCTGGAGGTGCTCCGCGCCCTCGACGGCGCCGACGAGTGGGTGGACGCCGACACCTACGTGGTCCCGGGGACCGCGCGCGCGGCCCGCCGAGCCGCGGGCGGCGCGCTCGCGCTCGTCGACGCGCTGCTCGACGGCGACGCCGACTACGGGCTCGGTTTGCTTCGTCCACCAGGCCACCACGCCGGTCGGCAGCGGATGCACGGCTTCTGCCTCGTCAACAACGTGGCCGTGGCCGCTGCCCACGCGCTGACCCGGGGCCTGGACCGCGTCCTCGTCCTCGACTGGGACGTGCACCACGGCGACGGCACGGAGGACATCTTCCGCGACGAGCCCCGCGTCTGCTTCGTCTCGCTCCACCAAGACGGCATCTTCCCGGGCACCGGCCAAGCGGACGTCCGCGGCGAGGGCGAGGGCTTCGGCTACAACGTCAACATCCCCCTCCCAGCTGGGTCGGGCGACGCGGACTATCTCGCGGCCTTCGATCGCGTCGTCCTGCCGATCGTGAGCGACTACGCGCCCCAGCTCGTGCTCGTCAGCGCCGGCTTCGACGCGCACGCGCGCGATCCGCTCGCCGGCATGGAGCTCGGCGACGGCGGCTTCGGTGCGATGATGGCGGCCCTACGCGGCGCCCTCGACCAGGGCGGGCGTGGCCGCCTGGGGCTCGTGCTCGAGGGAGGCTACGACCTCGTCGGCCTCGAGGGCTCGGTCCGCGCCGTGCTCGGGGCGCTCGCGGGCGAGGACACGACGACTGATCGGTCCACTCCGCTCCGCGTCGACCGCGCGCTCGCGCGTGTCATCGACCAACAGCGCGACCGCTGGCCGGTGGGCTGAAGGAGCTCCGTCCGCTCGCCGCGTCCCAACACCAAGCGAGCGTGAGGAGCGCTCACCCCGTCGAGCGCGCCAGCACGGTCCGCCGCGACGATCGAGCCCGCAGCACCGCGCGCTCGATCCCCTTCGCGGCCTCGACGAGCGGCAGCGGCAGCACCGCCAAGCCGAGGACGAGGCCCCACTCGGGCAGCCCGAGCGGGTGCGTGAGGAAGATCGGTCGCAGCGAAGGGACCAGCACCGAGACGACACAGAGCGCCGCGCTCACGAGGACCGCCAGCCAGAGAAAGCGGTTGCCGAACCACCCCACCGTGACGATCGACTCACGCGCGCTGCGGCAGTTGAAGGCGTGCACGAGCGGGGAGAAGGCGAGGATGACGAAGCTCATCGTCCGCGTCTCGAGATCGCGCTGCACGGGATCGGATGAGAAGAGCGAGGGCCAGATCGAGGGCAAGCCCGCGACCGAGAGCGCCGCGGCCGCCATGATCGTGCCGACGAAGAGCGTTCCCAGCAGGTCGCGCGCGCCGACGATGCCCTCCTCACGCGGTCGGGGCCCCTCGCGCATCTGCGCGGGGTCCGGTGGGTCGACGCCGAGCGCGAGCGCAGGGAGGCCGTTGGTCACGAGGTTGATCCAGAGGAGCTGCAGCGGCGTCAACGTCGGCACGGCGTCGAAGAAGGTCGACGCGAGCACCGCGATCACGAGGCCGGCGTTCGAGCTCCCGAGAAAGAAGATGAACTTCTGGATGTTGCGGTAGATCGCGCGCCCCTCGCGCACCGCGTGCACGAGCGTCGCGAAATTGTCGTCGGCGAGCACCATCTCCGCCGCGGAGCGCGCGACGTCGGTGCCGACGCGACCCATCGCGACCCCGATCGGCGCCTCTCGCAGGGCGGGCGCGTCGTTCACGCCGTCCCCCGTCATCGCGACCACGTGCCCCGCGGCGCCGAGCGCCCGCACGATGCGGAGCTTCTGCTCCGCCGTCACCCGCGCGAAGACCTTCGTCCGGACGACTCGCGCGGCGAAGGCGCTCGTGTCGAGCTCCGTGAGCTCTCGACCGGTCATCGTGAGCCCGTCGGAGGTCTCCGCCCCGTCGGCGCCGTCCTCCTCCAAGATCCCCAGCTCGCGCGCGATCGCCCGCGCGGTCGTCGCGTGATCTCCCGTGATCATGACCACGCGGATCCCCGCCGCCCGACAGGCGGCGATGGCGGCCGGCACCTCCGGGCGCGGGGGATCGTTCATCGCCACGAGCCCGAGGAAGGTCAGGTCGCGCTCGATCGTCTCGGGGGTGGGCTCGTCGTCGCTCTCGTCCGCCAACGGCCGCTCCGCGAACGCGAGCACGCGGAGCGCCCCCGTGGCGTGGCGCTCGTTGATCGCGGCGAAGCGCTCACGCTGCTCGTCCGTCATCGGCGCGTCACCCTCCGCGGTGCGGATCCTGGTCGCATGCGCGAGCACGACGTCCGGCGCCCCCTTCACGTGGGCGACGCGCCGGCCCTCCGCGTCGCGGGTGATGACGCTCATGCACTTCCGGTCCGAGTCGAAGGGAAGCTCCGCCTCGACCCGAAGCTCGCTACGCTCGCCGATCAGGCCCTCCCGGCTCACCCCGCCCTTCCGCGCCAACACGAGGAGCGCCCCCTCCGTCGGATCCCCGAGGACGGTGGGCTCATCCCCCTCGAGGTGGGCGTCGTTGCAGATGACGGCCACCTCGAGCAGCCGCTGGAGCACGGCGTCGTCCGCGGGCGTCGCTTCGCCTGCCGACGCGCCCGCTCCTCCCGAAGCGCCCTCTCCCTCCGACGCCCGCTCCCCCTCGCCCGCAGACGCGCGCGTGATCGAGCCCACGGGCCGATAACCTTCGCCCGTCACGCGATAGGTGGCCACCACCGTGTCGACGGCCCGCGCCGTCATCGCGTTCTGGGTGAGCGTCCCCGTCTTGTCGGTGCAGATCACCGTCGCCGATCCCAGCGTCTCCACCGCGGGCAAGCGACGGACGATGGCGCCACGCTGCGCCATCCGCTGCATCCCGAGCGCGAGGGTGATCGTGGTGATGGCCGGGAGCCCCTCGGGGATCGCCGCGACCGCCAGGCTGACGGCCGTGAGCAGCAGCATCGACAGGCTCATCGCGCCGCGCAGGTAGCCGATCACGAAGAGCGCGATGCTGATCAACACGCAGACGATCAGGATCACGCGCCCCAGGCGCGCGAGGCGCTCCTCGAGCGGCGTGGCCTCGCGAGAGGCCGCGGCGAGCAGCGCGCCGATGCGCCCGAGCTCGGTGGCCGCGCCCGTCGCGACGACGACGGCGCGGGCCCGGCCTCGCGTCACGGTCGTCCCCGTGAAGAGCATGTTGGCGCGCTCGGAGACCGGCGCCTCGACCTCCACGCGCGCGGCGGCGCGCTTGTGGACCGGGGTCGACTCACCGGTGAGCGCCGCCTCCTCGACGTCCAGCGACGCGCCGGCCACGGCAGAGAGCAGCCGAGCGTCCGCCGGCATCGCGTCGCCCGCGCTCACCTCGAGCACGTCGCCGACCACGAGGCTGGCTGCCTCGACGTCCACGACCTGTCCGTCGCGGATCACCCGCGCGTGGAGCGCGGTCATCGACCGCAGCGCCGCGAGCGCGGCCTCGGCCCGGCGCTCCTGCACGAAGCCCAGCACGGCGTTCAGGACGACGATGAGCAAGATCGCGATCGTGTCGACGAACGAGCTGCCTTCGGTGATGGCGACGACGGCGGCGACGATGGCGGCGAGCAAGAGGACGCCGACCAGAGGATCGACGAGCTGCGCGAGCAGGCGCCGAAGCGGGTGGGGTCGCGGCGGCTCCGGCAGCGCGTTCGGGCCGTCTCGCTCGAGCCGGGCGCGGGCCTCGTGGGTCGATAGGCCGACCTCCGGGTCCACGCCGAGCTCGCGCGCGATCGCCCCCGCATCCTCCGCATGCCACGCGCGTACGCTCTCGGCCGGGCTCGCCACGTTCCCTCCCTCTCGCGCGACGCTATGCCCGGTCGGGCACGCGAGCAAGGATCGCCGTCAGCTTCCGTTGAGGGGCTGTCGCCAGGTCGCCAGCCCCTCCCCCACGGGGCATCAAGCCCCGCGGGGCTCCCTCCCACGAGCCTACGCTCGCTTCGCTCGCTGCGCGCCGTCCGGTAGGGCAGCGCGCCAAAACGGCTGAGCTTTCAGGTTCCTTCGAGGGGCTGTCGCCAGCTCAGCGGGGCTCGTCCAAGACCTCGCCGCCTCGCGCCACGCGGTAAACGCGGCGCGCCGTTCGCACGACGATGGCGTCCGCCTCGGTGCGGACCGACGTCGGCCGCTCGCTCGTGATCTGCGTCCGGTTCCCGCGCCCCTGCCAGAGCCGCCACGTCGCGCCGCGCGCGTCGACGAGCACGACGGCGTGGCCAAGCACGTGGACGTCGACGTAGTCGGGCTCGGCGCCGCCGCGTCGGCGCGTCCACGTCGCGCCGCCGTCCTCGGTCGTCCACACGCCGCCGCCGTCGCCCGCGGCGACCCCGAACGACGACGTCGCGTCGAACGCCAAGGCGCGGGCGATCTGCGGCCCGGGCAGGAAGGTCTCGCGCCAACGTCCACCGAGATCGTCGGTGTACGCCGCGCTGGTGCGATCGAAGCGGATCGGCGGCAGCACGAGCGGCGGCGGGCTCGCGCCCTGCTGCGCCGGCACCCCGGGGGCGACGGGTCGGTCGAGGTAGAGCGCGACGATGCGCCCGCTCCGCGGGACGCGCGCGAAGGTGATCGCCTCGTGCAACACGTGGAGCTCGCCGAACGAGAACCCCGCTGGGGTCCACTGGTGACAGGTCGGCGGCACGAAGGCCACGCCCCAACACGGCACGCGATGTCCGTGGACCGCCACGCCCTCGCCGAGCTCGATCCGCAGCGGCGCTTGCGCGGAGAGCAGCGCGCCCTCGGCGAAGAGCCAGAGGGCCGCGACGGCCGAGAGCAGAGGTCGCGTCATGTCCTGAGCATGCCACGCGCTCGGCCCCGGCCACGCCCCTCCGCGACGCGAATCAAGGAAAACCCCTTGCCTCCGTGGGAGCCGGAGCTATCTTCGGCGTCCGTTTTTTCCCATGGTGGCTGTAGCTCAGTGGTAGAGCACTGGATTGTGGCTCCGGTTGTCGCGGGTTCGATCCCCGTCAGTCACCCCACCGCTCCTCGCGGGCGTTCCTTGACAGGCAGGTTAGGTGAGGTAGAGAAGGCGCCCCTTCGGGGTCGTTCTTTCTTCGGATGGCCATGCGCCCGTAGCTCAGCTGGATAGAGCGCCGGACTTCGAATCCGTAGGTCGTAGGTTCGAATCCTACCGGGCGCGCCAAGCTCCAAGCTCGGCTGGACTTCGGTGCCGGCTCCTTCCTTGCCGGCATCCTTCGATGCCGGGTCCTTCGATGCCGGGTCCTTCGATGGAGGCTCCTCACCCTAACGGCCAATCATCCGGGTCATTAGCTCAATTGGTAGAGCAGTGGATTCTTAATCCATTGGCTTCAGGTTCAAGTCCTGAATGACCCACCAGCCCGCGCCACGCGCGGGCTTTTTCTTTTCCGTCGCCTTCCGCCGCCCCGCCACCAACCCACAGAGGCGGCTCTCACCGCACCACGGGCAGCGCGACGCCTCTCGGGGTCCCGCGGGCGAGCGGCGATGCGAGCGACCCCACGCCGGTGAAACCTCGCGCGAGCGGCTCGTCATCCGCGCCGCGCGCGCCGCCGGGCGCGAGCGGCCTGAGCTCGTCGCCCCCGAAGCGCCGCAGATAGATGGCGTCGACGCCGACGCACGACGTCCGCTGCCCGCAGCCGTCGCACCGCGGGGCGAACGCGCGCGTGTCCATGGGTACGGGTCGTACGATCGAGCGGGCCGCGAACGCGCCGAGCAAGCAGCGCGGCGCGCCGCTCACGTACGCCGGCAGCCCGAGCCGGCGGGCCACCTCGATCGCGTGCAACGCGAAGGGCACGGCGAGCGCGAGGCGCGGGTGGACACGCGCGAAGTCTCGCTCCGCCGCGCCTCGACCGATGGGCAGCGCGAGGTGCCACCCCGCCACCCCACGCGCGAGGAGCACGAGGGGCACCTCGTTGAGCACGCGGTAGGACGAGCGCGTCACCAGCGTCGTCACGAGCAACCGAAGGCGCGCGGCGCGCGCGCTCGCCGCGCCTTCCCAGAGGCGCTCGAAGCTACCCGCGCGACCCGTGTGGTGATCGTGCGATCCCGGGTCGGGCCCGTGGAGCGAGAGGTGGACGTCGGTCAGCCCCGCCCCAGCGAGCGCAGGCGCGAGCGCCGAGAGGGCGTGACCGTTCGTCTGCAGGACGATCCGCTCGAAGCCCGCGGCGCGCGCTTGGGCGACCGCGTCGACGAGCGAGTCCGCCTCGAGCGTCGGCTCCCCGCCCGAGAGCGTGACCTCCCGCGCGCCGGTCATGCGGAGCGCCGCGAGCCGCTCCGCGACGCTCGTCGCCAGCTCCGCGTCGTCGAAGCCACAGAAGACACACTGGTTGGTGCACCGCCCGCTGAGCGTGATCGTCGCGGACGTGAGGGTCGCGGTGCTGGTCGTCACCGGGATGCTCGTCACCGAGATGCTCGTCGCTGCGGCTCATCCCGCGGGCGCGACGACGGTCGACGTGACCGCAAACATCCCATCGGGGAAGCGCGTGCGGCGCTCTTCGAAGGTCGCGAGCGCAGGCAGCGCCACACCCGCGCGGGCTCGACGCTCCAGCGCCGCACCGAGCGCGCGCGCGCCACGCTCTTCGACCGGGTCGGTCGCGCGGCGCCCATGGTCGTGCAGGAAGAGGCTGAAGTGCTCGGTGTTGTGCACGCCCGCGCGTCCCTCCGGGTCGCGTCGGAGCACGTCGACCTGGAAGCGCGCCTCGTCGAGCCGCAGCACGAAGGGCAGCGCGCCGTAGTGCAGCCCGTACGCCGCCACGACGTCGTACCCGCCAGCGAGCGCGAGCTCGTGAGAGATCGGGCCCGCCGGGACGAGCCCCGGACGAGCCAGCGCGACGGCTCCGCGCGGTGCGTCGGCGCGCGCGACGCGGAAGGCAGAGAGCGCGAGCGGAGCCACTCCGAGCGCGGACAAGAAACGACGCCGCTGCAGCATGGGGCCCAGGATAGAGACTCGTTCACCTTCTCGTCAATCGAGGGGACGAGCGCGAACGCGGGCGGCTCTCTCCATGAAGCACGGTGACCCACATGAGGGTCTACCTCGCCCATCGCCGCCTCCGAGCGGGCGATGGCGTCTCATGTAGGGGACGCCGCGCCGTTGACGTCGAGCAAGCCGAGCACGTAGCCTACAGCCTGGGTGAAACGGGTTCGCCTCCGGGGAGGCACGATGTCGCGGTATACGTCGGGGCGATGCGCGGGGCTGTGCGCGTGTCTGATCGTGCTCGGCACGATCGGCTGCGGCGCGAAAGGTCGAATGGGAACGGATGCTGGGTTGAGCGACGCCAGCACCTCCGACGTTTCCGTCGACGACACCGGCGTCGATCCGATGGACGCGGGGCACGACGCGGGCACGGACGCGGGGCCGTCGATGAGCGCAGAGACGTGTGAGGCCTGCGAGGTCCACGGAGACTGCGTGGTTGGATCGTATTGCATCCCGTTGACGGTCGGCGGGCGCGCGTGCTTGCCCGGCTGCAACCCCGATCTGCCCAGCTGCCCGCGCAGCTTCAACTGCGTGCTCGACATCGCGAGCGGCGTGGACACGCCGATCTGCGTCCCCGTGGGCGGGACCTGCTGCGTCGACGAGGACGCCGACGAATATGGTCAAGGAGTCGGATGCCTCGGCCCCGACTGCGACGACGACGATCCGGAGATCAACCCTGGCGCCCCCGAGCGCTGCAACGGCGTGGACGACGACTGCGACGGCGTGGTCGACAACCCGCCCACGGACTGCCAGTCGGGCCGCTGCGACGGCAGAGGCGACGGCCGCTACGAGTCGATCTCGGGCGCTCCCTGCGTCGACGCGACGTGCGGTGATGGCGTGGTCGTCGAGTGTGGCCTCTTCACCTGCAGCGGCGGGGGCGAGGAGGGCAACCGCTGCGCGTCGACCTGCCTTCGCGACGACATGGACGACGACGCGCTCTGCATCGCCGCCGCGCACTGCGAGGCGGGCATCTGCGTCCCCGACGTCCCGAACGGCGGCGTCTGCACCCAGGACCGGCAGTGCGTCTCGGGCCACTGCGACAACGGCTTCTGCTGCGAGACGGGTCGTTGTTGCAGCGCGGCCAGCGACTGCGGGAGCCCCGACGCGGCGATCTGCAACGACACGATGCGTTGCCAAGGCACGCGCGGCGACGTGAGCTGCGAGGACAACATGTGCCGATCACGCTCGGGGATCGAAGACGACTCGGGCTGCACCTCCACTACCCGCGCGCTCACCTGCGGCAACTACCGTCCCGTCTTCTGCACGGGTGCCGTGAGCCAGACGCCCCCCTCGTGTCCGACGAGCTGCCTCGCCGACTCGGAGTGCGTCGACGGCGCGCACTGCGAGCGCATCGGCGCCGCTCCGGGCATCTGCTCGCTCGATCGCGCGCCGGGCTTCTCCTGCACGCGCAACCCCGAGTGCCAGGCGGGGCTCTTCTGCGTGGACGGCGTCTGCTGCACCTCGACGTGCAGCGGCACCTGCGCGGCCTGCAACCTGGCGGGGAGCCTCGGTACCTGCTCGCCGATCCCCGTGGGGCAAGACCCAGCGAACGAGTGCCTCGGCTTCTCGTGCGCGGCCTACCACTCTGGGTTCGGCCCCGGGGAGAACACCTGCTTCCGTCACCGGGACGTGACCAACATGCAGGCCGTCTGCAACGGCGCTGGCGCCTGCGTCGGCCCCGAGACCCTCTGCCCGCTGCAGATCCGCGACCCCCAAGCGCAATGTCACGCGATCTGTCAGACGCCGACGGCGGGGACGTGTGGCTTCATGAACCCGGGCGCGTGCACGGACCTCGGCGCGGCGGCGGGGACCCAGAGCTGCGGCACCGGCGCGTGCCGACGCACCATCGATCAATGCACGGGCGGAACGCCGAACACCTGCATGCCTGGCACGCCGACCGCCGAGGTCTGCAACGGTGTCGACAACGACTGCGACGGGGTCGTCGACAACGGCAGCCCCGCCAGCCTCTGCCCCCCGCCGCCCAACACCGCCTCGACGATGTGCGCGGGCGGGATGTGCTCGTTCACCTGCGCGACGCGTTGGTTCGACGTCGACGGCGTCGCGACCAACGGCTGCGAGTGCCAGGACGACACGACGTCGAACGCCTGCACCGCGCCGACGTCGCTCGGGTCGATGTCGGTCGGCGCGGCCGACATCGTGGTCAATGGCGTCATCCCGACGTCGATGCAGGAGGACTGGTACAGCATCTCCTTCCCAACCGGCGCCCGCGGCCCCGGGTTGGGGGTCCCGCAGATCGCGCTGACCGGCCCGAACGCGGGGAACTTCGTCCTCGGCTTCTTCACGAGCTGCGCGACGAACGTCACCTGCGGAGAGGGCTCGGCGACCGGCGTCGGGTCGTACAGCTTTCGCGACAACGCCTCGATACCGGGCCCACGGGCCTACACGGGGCCGCACTCGGTCAGCTGGCCGACGACCGTCATCTTCCGTGTCACCCGCACGGGCGCGGCCGCGAGCTGCGCCGCCGCGTCCTATCAACTCACCATCCGCAGGCCCGGCTCGTGAGCGTCCGCGTCGAGATGGTATACCTTTCACGTTGGGCTCCCGAGCGGGCGCCCCTTTCCGAGGTTCCCCCCGCGCGACGGGGCCGGAGGCGAGATGGCCGACAAGAACGATGATCTTCCTAGCTTCACCCGCAAGGCGGGCGGCCTGATGCAGCCCACCGAGCGCGCGATCGCCGATCGGGCGCGGGAGGAAGCCGACGCCGCGCGACCCGACCCGCAGGACGAGATCCTCCTGGCGCAGCATTGCTCGCACGGCTCGCACGGCTCGCACGGATCCCACGGGTCGCATGGGTCGCATGGGTCGCATGGGTCGCATGGCTCGCACGGGTCCCACGGATCCCACGGGTCCCATGGGTCCCACGGGAGCTGGTGAAGGTGAAGGCGCTCGCGCACGAGCCCAGCATCGACGAGCGGATCGCCCGCAAGGACGAGCGGGTCCACGTGCTCACGGGCGCGGTGTGCAACAACAACTGCATCTTCTGCATGGAGGAGGATCGTGACGGTCGCTACGTCACGAACAGCCAAACCGACGACGCCCTCGTCCGCTTCATCCTCGAGCAGAAGAAGGGAGCCGAGGAGATCTGCTTCACCTCTGGCGAGCCGACGACCAACCCGCGGCTTCCCCACTGGGTGCGCTGGGCCAAGGAGGCCGGGATCCCCCGCATCAGCGTGATGACCAACGGCCGCGCGCTCTCCTACGAGAAGTACGCGCGGGCGCTGATCGCAGCCGGGATGAACCGGTTCTACGTGAGCATCCACGGGCACGACAAGAAGCTCCACGAGAGCCTCACGCGCACCCCCGAGAGCTTCGAGCAGACCGTCGCCGGGCTCGACGTGATCACCAAGTACAAGCGCTACGGCGTCGAGCTCCACACGAGCACGGTGATCACCAAGCGCAACCTGCCGCACATGACGGAGATCTATCGCTTCCTCCGCTCGCACGGCGTCGATCAGGTCGTCTTCAACGTGATGCAGGCCAACGGGCGCGCCGACACCTACTTCGAGCGCATCTTCCCGACCTACACCGAGATCGCCGGGACGGCGCGGCGCTTCTTGGAGGAGCAGATGCGGGTCGAGCCGCAGGTGATGGCCTTCTTGGTCGACATCCCGCTCTGCACGACGACGGCGCTGCCGGACTTCAACCGCGGCTACGTCGAGGCGTACGTGCACTACGAGCCGGCCGCGAACGCCGAGAAGCTCGTGTCGGTCGACGCGCTGCTCGGTCGCCGCGAGGTGGGCGCCGACGATCGCGAGCTCGTGGCGATCCGCCGCGCCGACCTCGACGACTCCGAGCGGCAGAAGCGCGCCGAGTGCGCGACCTGTCGGCACGAGGCGACCTGCGAAGGGGTCTGGGGCAACTACCTCCGGCGCTATGGCTGGGACGAGTTCGTCCCCGTACCGCCGCAGTAGGCCCCCGCGGCAGCAGGGCCCTGTGGCAGTAGGGCCCTGTGGCAGTAGGGCCCTGTGGCAGTAGGGCCCTGTGGCAGTAGGGCCCTGTGGCAGTAGGGCCCTGTGGCAGTAGGGCCCTGTGGCAGTAGGCTGGGCCGCCGCGCGCTGTTACCCTCCCAACGGATGTCCACGCTCACGCAGTCCACGCCGTCCCACGGCACCGATGAGGTGCAGAAGGTGGTCGAGCACGAGGCGGCCGCGCACGAGAAGCGCAACTGGGTGCGCCTGACCTTCGACTGCAACAACCGCTGCATCTTCTGCCTCGACTCGGACACCCACGACGGCCGGATGCGCGACCGCGAGGAGGTCAAGCAGCAGATCCTCGAAGGCCGCCGGGCCGGCGCCACGCGCCTCATCCTCTCGGGGGGCGAGCCCACCATCCACCCGAGCTACGTAGACTTCATCAAGCTCGGCAAGCGCGCCGGGTACACGAAGATCCAGACCGTCACCAACGGTCGCCTCTTCCAATACCAGGACTTCCTCGACCGGTGCATCGCGGCGGGCCTCGACGAGATCACCTTCTCGCTGCACGGCCCGAACGCCCGCATCCACGACGCGCTCGTCGGCGTGAAGGGCGCGTTCGAGCAGGAGAGCGCGGGTCTGCGCCGAGCGCTCGCGACGCGGGACCGCACGGGAAAGCCGATCGTCAACGTCGACATCGTCATCAACCGCGCGAACGTCCGACACCTGCGCGAGATGCTCGACCTCTTCATCTCGTGGGGCGTGCACGAGTTCGACCTGCTGCAGGTCGTCCCCTTCGGGCGCGCGTTCACCGAGGGGCGCACCACGCTCTTCTACGACCTCGAGGAGATGCAGCCGCACCTGCGCGAAGCCTTCGAGTACACGAAGCGGCCGGGCATGCACATCTGGCTCAACCGCTTCCCGCCCGCCCACCTCGAAGGCTTCGAGCACCTCATCCAGGATCCCTACAAGCTCAACGACGAGGTGCGCGGCCGAAAGGAAGAGTTCGCGCGGCTGCTGACGACGGGAGAAGACCTCGACTGCCGCGAGAAGGACGGGCGCTGTCGCTACTGCTATCTCGAGCAGCTCTGCAACCACCTCTATGACGAGCGCGACCGCGTCGCCGAGGCGCGCTTCACCCGCGTGCGCGTCGAGAGCGAGGCGCGCCGCCCGGTCGTCTTCGGCGGCGACCCCGCGAGCGCCAAGCGCGCGGTGCACTTCGGCGGGCCCGCCGAGGGCGAGCCGGAAGCGACGCGGCGGCACCTGCCGCTCCTCGCTCCGACGGTCGGGCAAACCTCCGCGCCGCCCGCGCGCAGCCTCGACGAGCGCCTCGAGCACGCTGGCGTGACGTTCGGCTGGATCGTCGCGCCGAACCTCGAGCGCGCCCGCGCCGCGCTCGCCGCGCACCCGAGCCTGCGCGAGCTCGAGCTCGAGCTCGAGCAGCTCGACGGCCTCGCCGACGCGCTCGACGGCGACACGCTCGACGGCCGCGTCGTGCGCGCGATCCACGCCCAGACGGCCGAGGAGGCCGAGGCGCTCCTGGCCCTCCCCGGCCGCTTCGAGGTGGTGCTCGCGCTGCGCAGATCGACCGAGGCGTGGCTGCTCGCGCTGAGCGACCCCGATCCCCGCCTCGTCCTGCGGCAGCGCACGCACGAGCGCCTCACCGAGTCCGCCGAGGACGACGTCGATCTCGGCGCGTTCTTTGCCGCCTTCCGCCACGACGTGCCGGTCGTCGGGGTGCCGGCCTGCGTCCTCGGTCGCTCTCCGCGCGTCGAGCCGCCGACGCTCGACGCCGCGATGCTCGCGCCCGAGGGAGCGCTCGAGATCTTCCGCTTCACCCAGCGGCACATCGAGGCGGGCTATTTCACGAAGGCGCTCCGGTGCGGGGGGTGCGCCCGCGACGCCGAGTGCCGAGGTCTCCACGTCAACTACGTGCGCGCGCACGGCTACGACGTGATGAAGCCCATCGCCCCCGACGCAGACACGCACCCCGAGGGGCCCGACGGAGCGCTCGCCGCAGAATGAGCGCGGGTGAGCCGACCCACCTGCCTCCGGCGTCGACCTCCGCGTCGCTCGAGCCGACGCGCCCGCTGGCCGAAGCTCTCGGCGCGTCGGGCCTGGTGCTCGATGAGCCAGGCGCGCGCGTCGACGACCACCCCGCGCCCAGCCCTCGGCTCGCGAGCCTTCGCCGGGCCGAAGCGTGGCGTCTGCTCAAGGCGCACGCCGGTACGGGAGAGCGCCACGTCGCCCGGGCGCTCGCAGACCTCGCCCGACGCGCGCCCGACGAGGCCGCCGCCGTCCTGCTCTCACCGATGGCGGCCGTGCTCGCGCGGACCGGGCGCGCGCGCGAGGCAGCGCCGACGTGGGCGCTGGAGCTCGCGCGGCGTAACGCCCTCGGCGCGCGCTACCCGCTGCGCGACGCGACGGTCACGAACCTCGCGCTCGGGGTCGAGCTCACCGTCGGCGAGGGCGCGCTCGAGGACGGCGCGCTCGTGCTCGGCGGCGGCGACCGCATCTGGCTGACCCCCGAGGCGCTCGGCGACCACCCCTGCGCCCGTCGCGTCATCCACCCGCTCGGTCCGGGCGTGTACTTCGCCGAGGTCGACCCCAACCCCTTGGCGATGCACGAGGCCCACCCCGACAAAGCGGGCAACGCGCTCTCCCTCGGCGACCACCCGCCCTCCGCCTGGATCGACGCCCTCACGGCCGCGCTCGGCCTCGTCGAGCGCCACCTCCCGAGCGTCGCGCGCGACCTCCGCGCGCTCGACACGGTGCTCCTCCCCGTCGGCCACCGCGACGACGCGCACCTCTCGGCGTCGTACGCGGAGTACGTCGGCGCCGCCTACCTCACGCTGCACCCGAGCCCGACGACCTTGGCCGAGGCCATCGTGCACGAGCACCAGCACAGCAAGGCGAACCTCGCGGGCTTTCACGACCCGCTGCTCGAGAACGCCCACTCGACCCGGGTGGTCTCGCCGGTGCGGCCCGACCTGCGCCCGCTCTGGGGGGTGCTGCTCGCGGTGCACGCCTTCGTCCCGGTGGCAGAGCTCTACCTCCGCCTCGAGGCCGCAGGCGGCGCGCGGGTCCACGCGCGGCTCGTCGACGTCGTCTCGCGCAACGACGAGGGCCTGGCGACCTTGCGCGAGCACGCGCGGCCGACGCCCGTCGGCGCCATGATCCTCGCGGAGCTCGAGGCTTGGCACGAGGCGCACCTCGTCGCGCTCGCGGAGCGCGGCCTCGCGCCCGAGCGCACGGAGGCACCTCGATGGGAGGGCTGAAGGCCGGGGTCCCCGTCGCGCGCTCGCGCGCGTCGACCACGCGCGAGCGCGCGACGTCAGCGCCCCCGATCGCGCCGTGGGCGGTGGGCTGGCGAGGGCGCAAGGCGCTGCTGAAGGTGGGCTACGGGTGCAACGAGAACTGCACCTTCTGCCACACGGCCGACGTGCGACACGTCGACGGCACGCACGGCGAGGTCGTCGCGAAGATCCGCCGCGCCGCCGAGCTCGGACACGGCATGGTGGTCTTCTCGGGGGGCGAGCCGACGATCCGCGGCGAGCTCCTCGAGTGGGCGGCCCTCGCCGCGAGCCTGGACATGGACACCGGCCTCGTCACGAACGGGCTCGTGCTCGCCTACCCCGACGTCGTCGACGCGCTCTGCGCGCGGCGTCTGCGCTACGTCTACATGTCGCTGCACGGCGTCGGGCGTATCCACGACCGCCTCGTCCGCAGCGAGTCGTGGGAGGCGGCCTACCGGGCGGTCGGGAACCTCTCGGGGCGCGGGATCGATCTCACGCTGAACTGTGTCGTCACCAAGCAGAACCTCGAGCACCTCGTGCCGCTGGTCGACGCAGTGCTCCCCTTCTCGGATCTCCGGCTCAAGTTCTCGATGGTCCAGCCGAAGGGCGGCGGCGCGCGGCTCTTCGACGGCCTCACCGCGCGCGTCACCGACGTCGCCGCGCGCGTCGCCGAGGCGATCGCGCATGGCGCGCGCGCGGTCGCCGAGCGCGGCGCCGCGGGGCCCTCGTTCGGCCACGATGGCATCCCGCACTGCCTCTTGCCGGAGCTCGAGGGCCTCTACGACGACCTCAAGACACACCGCTTCGCGACGATGAGCGACGTCGGCGAGCCCGACTACTTCCCCGTCGACGAGGAGGCCAACGTCCAGCCCGAGGAGACCTGCGGCGGCTGCGCGCGGCGGGGTCCCTGCCCGGGGCTCTACCGCGGCTACGCGGAGCGCTTCGGCACGAGCGAGCTGCGGCGCCCGCCGCCCGCGCCACGCTCGAACTCGTTCACGTGGACCTTCGAGGCGCAGGTCGCCTCGCGCGCGTCGGACGATCACTGCCCGCTGCGCGACGGCGCGCTCGGTGTGATCCCGTGGGACCGCGGCCGCGAGCTCTTCGTCCGCCATCACGTCCCCGCCGAGGGCGGCTGGCGGATCGCGCGCTTCCGCGCCGACACGCGCGACTTCGACGACCGCGAGATCGTGGCGACCAAGCACGCGCTCGGGCAGGCCTACCTCGACGTCTCGCGCAAGCCGGCGCCCGACGACTTCGCGCGGGACCTCCGGCCGCTCGCGCGGAGCGCGCTCTGCAGAGGCTGCGCGCACGCAACGCGCTGCACCGGGCTCTTCGAGCCCCGACTCGACGACGACCCCTTCACCCGCGACGACGAGCTCGTCCGCGAGCTCCTCCGCGGCCTCGAAGGCGACGTGCTCGACCTCGGCTGCGGCGAAGGGCCCTACGAGGACGTGTGGGCGCCCCGCGTCCGCGCCGGTCACGTCCGCTACGTCGGCGTAGACCCCCACGCCGACCTCGACGCGCTCCGGCGCCGCTGGCCTTGGGCCACCCTCCACGAGGGCGAGGCGGAGTCGCTCGCGCTCGACGCGCGCTTCGACCACGTGCTCGTGCTGCGCAGCTGGAACCACTTCGCCGATCCAGGAGAGGTGGTCCGGCGCGTCGCGGAGCGGCTGCGCCCCGGCGGCACGCTCCTGGTCGTCGACAACGTCGCCTTCGGCCTGGCCCGCACCCGCGCGCACGCGCGCGTCGCCGAGCGCGGCCCCGCGCGCTTCGAGCACTTCCGCAACGACGACGCGGAGGCCGCCGCGCGCGTGATCGCGAGCGCGACCGACGCCCTCGTGCCGACCCTGCGGCGCGACGTCGGTCCAGGGACCGCGAACCAATGGCTCCTGCGCTACGCGCGCGCGGCAGACGCGCCGGACGCCGACACGCCGAGCGAGCCGACCGGATGAGCCACGCCGAGCCCGAGCGCGGCGCGACGCCGAACGCGCGCCTCCGTCACGCCATCGCGCTCGCCGGGCGCCGCGCGCTCGCGGGGGCGCGCGCGCAGGCTCGGGCCGCGCTCGACGAGGCGCCGGACGATCCGCTCGTCGCGACGGTTGCGGGTCTCGTGCTCTTCGTCACGCGGGACTACGGCGAGAGCCTCGACGCGCTCGCGCGCGCGGCCGCGCTCGGCGCCCCTCCGCGGGTCCACTGGCTCCGTCGCGAGCGGGCCGCGAGGCTCGGGTGGGAG
>JAHBWH010000048.1 GCA_019637115.1 Myxococcales bacterium
GTCACCAGGCCGTTGCCGTGGTCGATGTCGATCTGGTTGCCGTAGCCGGGATGCCTGCCGGCCACCACGACCACGCCCGCTGCAGCGGCCAGGATCGGCGCGCCGACCGGCGCGGCGAAGTCCAGTCCCTCGTGCGCGACGCGACGGCCGGTGAACGGATCGATGCGCGCGCCGAACCGCGAGCCCACCAGCGCGTCGGCCAGCGGCGTCGCGCTCGGCACCAGCCGGGCCGATACCTCGCGGTAGAGCAACTCGGATTCGAGCAGGCTCAGCTCGCCGTTCTGCTGCGCGAACTCGTCGGCCGTGCGATCCACCGCCCGGCTGAGCTCGTCCAGGGTCAGCGGACGCCCGCCGTCGGCGGGAACCGGTCCGCCCCGCCCGCCGGGAGCGGGGAGCACGCCGAGATCGACCAGCCTGAGGCCTGCCATCGTCGCGACCCGCTCGCCCAGCGCGTCCAGGCGCGCAAGCCGCGCCTGCATCTCGCCCAACCGGACGGCCAGCGCGTCGATGTTCTGGCGCAGGAATTCGTCGCGCGTGGCCAGAGGACGCGCGGCCTCGAGTCGCGGCAACCACTGTTCGAGGAACGGAAACTGGCCGCCCAGCGCGTGACGCAGCGTCACGTACGACAGCAGGCCCGAGGCCGATGCGAGCAGCAGCAGCAGCGCCAGCGCGGCGCCTGCCAGCGTGCGCCGGCCGATGTGGATGGTGCGGGCCTGCCTGAGTCCCGGATGCACCAGAATGATCTGCATTCGATGTCTCCGCCGTGCTACCGTTGCCGCGAGACGGCGCCCAACCGGCCCGGCATCGCACCGATGAAGTCCGCCACCACCGCACGTTCCGTCACCAGCTGGCTCGACACCGAGTCCGGTTTCCGCGCCCTGGCCGCCCGCGTCGATCGCCTCGTGGCGCTGCAGGCCCGGCTTGCCGCGGCGTGTCCGCGTGTCCCGATGACGGTCGTCTCGCTCGACGAGCAGACGTTGACCGTCATGACTCCGAGTGCCGCCTGGGCCGGCCGCCTGCGCCAGATGGCGCCTACCTTGCTGACGGTCGTACGCCAGGATTGCGGGCAGGTTAGTCGAATCAGGATCGTGCCGCAACGACGCTCGGGCGGGCCGGCGCGCGCGGCCGCGCGACCGCGCGCGGCGGTGCCGCGCCGCGCGCTCGGCGACCTCGCGAGCCGGGCGCCCGGTGATCTCGCGCGTCGAACGCTCTTCCCGCACGCTGCGTTCCGCGCGATCCGCGGTCTCGCTCACCTCGGGCACGACGCCGAAGTCGTCGAAGGGCGCAGTCGGCCTTGTGTCGCCTCCTTCGCCGCCCTCTTCGTCCGTCCGCTCCGGTGCCGGCGTCGGGTTCTCGGCCGGCTCGTTCGACGGGCCGGCCGTGATGACGGGCGCCTCGGTTCGCTCCCCTGGTTCGGGGGTCGCGTAGAGGGCGCCTCCCGCCAGGAGGACGACCAGACCGAGCGCGACCGCGAGGCGGAGCCTACGACGCGGCGGCGCGGCGACGAGCCGTAGACCGCTGATGGTCGGCGCCGCCCGCTCCTCTGTCTGCAGGAGCGAGCCGCGGCTGGGGATGGTCGCCGTCGTCGGGCCGAGCGTCGCGCGCACGTCGCCATCCGCGAGCAGCGTCGCGAGCTCGGCCTCGAGCTCGAGCGCGTCCGCCGGGCGCGCCGCGGGATCTTTCCGGAGGCAGCGCTCGACGAGCGAGACGAGCGCTGCGTGCGTGCTCGGCGCGCGCTCGGCGAGCGGGACGTGGGCTTCGGTCGCCGCGGAGACGATCACGGCGTGGGGGCTCTCTCCGTCGAACGGGAGTGACCCCGACAGCACCTCGTACATCATCACGCCGACCGACCAGACGTCCGCCGCGGACGTGACGGAGCGCGGCCGCGTCGCTTGCTCGGGGCTCATGTAGATCGGCGTGCCCACCGCGATCCCCGTCGCGGTACGCGACTTGGCGTCCGCGCCCACGTCGCGCGCGATGCCGAAGTCGAGCAGCTTCACGCGACGCCCCGCCTCGTCCGGGACGGCGAGGACGAAGACGTTCTCCGGCTTGAGGTCGCGGTGCACGACGCCGAGCCGGTGCGCCTCGGCCAAGGGGCCGAGCGCCTCGAGCAAGAGCTCGAGCGCCTCGAGGCGCGTCCGCACGGGGGTGTCCCACCACTCCTCGAGGCTCTCGCCGACGAGACGCTCCATCGCGATGTAGAAGCGTCCGTCCGAGGTCTGGCCCGCGTCGTAGATCGTCGGGACGCCGGGGTGCGCGATGCGCCGCGCGATCTCCACCTCGCGCTCGAAGCGCGCCGCTCCCATCGCCTGATCGAGGACCTCGTCGTGGAGGATCTTCAGCGCGATCTCTCGCCCCGTCGCGTCCGTCGCCGCGTACACCGTGCCCATCGAGCCCCGGCCGAGGAGCGGGCCGAGGGTGAAGCACTCGAGCTCGGGGGGTGGGAGGGCGCGGGCGTGCATGATCGGGTCTCGGCGAGGCTCCTTCGGCGGGTCAAACGGCTGCGCGGGTCTGGGGTCGCGCGCCGCGTGCGTCGAGCGGTACGGCTCGCTTCGTGACGAGGGCGCCGTCTTTCACGCGCACCTCGAGCTGTCGGCCGGCGAGCGCGGCGATGTCTTCGAGGTGCGCGGCGACGCTGGCGGCGGGCTGACCCGCGAGCTCCGTCAAGAGCTGCGCGGCCCAACGCAGGGTGACTGGGTCGAGCAGCTCGTGGCGGTGTGTCTCTCGATCGAGCACGTCCGCGCGCGCGAGGGTCTCGCGCGGCACGAGCGGCAACGGGGTGACGGTGGCTCCTCGCATCTTCTCCCTCCTTGGAAGACGAGCGAGGGGTGCCCCGCTCGTCGAGCGATCAGGGCTGTCCGCGGCCGATGAGCGGCTCGCCAGGGTCGGCGACGCCGTCGGCGTCGTCGTCGCGATAGAGCTCGAAGCCCTCCGCGAAACGCGCGACGAAGGCGTCGCGCAGCGTCGTGTTGTGGGTCTCGTCGATGCGGACGACGCCGTCGACGTCGACCTCGCCCGACGCGAGGTCGAGCGTCCCGAGCCATCGCGCGACATCGAGGCCGATGAGCAGGCCCCGTCGCTCCTCGTCGAGGGTCGTCGGCTCGTCGACCGCCACGCGCACGGAGTCGATGGTCGCGAGCGCGAGCTCGAAGGGGCGAGAGTCCGCATCGAGACCACGTACGAGCAAGGTGCGTCCTCGGATCGCTTCGGGGGCATCACCCGCCGCGCCTTCCCAGCGCACGAGCCCGACGCGCACCTCGCAGAGCGGCCGCGACTCGCCGAGGAAGGGGCGCGAGAGCGCGGCCTCGCCGGCGTGGTCGCCCGTGCCGACGTCGGGGACGACGAAGGGGGCGCCCTCGCAGGGGCGGATCTCGAGGTCGCCGAGGCTCACCCAGAGCTCTTCCACGACGGCGCCTCCTTCGGGGGCGCGCAGCGCGACCGTGGCGGAGTCGGACGAGTGCGCGTTGACCGACATCGTGCCGTCGAGCGGAGGGTTGCCGGTCTCGGTGCCCAAGCAGCCGGCCAGGCTGCCGAGGAGCAGCGCGGCGATCGGGACCGTCAGGGCGATCGGGGCCACGCCGGCCATGCGGGCCGTCGAGGCTATGCGGGCCATGCGGGCCACGAGGGCCATGCGGGCCAGACGCGTCACCGGGGCCCTCATCAGGGCGACGCGGGCCGCCGGGGCCCTTCGGGCGAAACGCCGAGTCACGACTCCACCTCCACGCGCGAGAGGGGGAAGAGCTGGAAGTTCACCTGGATCACCTGACGCGGCTCGTCTTCGAGGACCGAGAGCTCGAGCAGCTCGCGACGGAAGCGCTGGATGCGCTCCTTCACGGTGCGGAGCCCGTCCTCGCTGAGGCAGAGGGTGAGCGAAGAGATGTCGCGATCGCTCGAGGGGACGAGATCGATCGAGGCTGCGGCGCGTTCCATCATGGTGCGGTGATAGTTGCCGATGTGGAGGCCGCGCGTCTCGGGGCCCGTCGTGACGAGCGCGTCGCATTGACGCAGGCGACCCTGCTCGTCGCGCGAGAGCATCCCGAGCTCGAGGAGGGTGTCGAGCGCCTCACGCGCCTCGGCCTTGGCGATCGAGGGGACGAGCGCCTTGGCGACCCAGGCGGGGTCCTCCTCGAAGTCGGGGCGGAGCACGAGCTCGCGGATCGCGGGCAGGTACCACGTCGAGTGGTAGGCGGCGTGCTGGAGGTCGAGCTGGTGCGCCTGGCGGTAGCGTCGGAAGCCCGTCAGGCGCGAGTAGGCCCCGTTCCGCTCGGTGGCGCTCCGAGCTTGGTTGAAGGCCACGAGCGCCACGAAGAACGCGCTCGCCTCGTCATCGAGCCCGCACGCGCGAGCGAAGCGCTCGGCCATCGACGCCGTGAGGTTGCGGTCGCCGTCCATGACGAGCTTCAGGTAGTTCGGCGACTTCAGGCCGGCGCGGCGGGAGAAGCTGCGGAACGAGAAGCCACGCGACGAGGCCTTCTTGGACTCGTAGTAGTCCCGGAGATACGCGCGGTAATCCAGGTAGACGAAGACATCGAGCTCTCGTGCGCGGGCGGCCATGGTGGCCCAGTCACTTTGCCGCCCCGCGCCGCTCCGGCAAGACCGCACGGCGGATTCTCGTATACCGCCGGAATACGGAGCGCGGCGGGCGATGGGCGAATAGTCGATGAGTATCGGTTTGTTACGGTGGTGCGCGGGTATCTCGCCAGGTCTCGTGAGCTGTCCTGAGTATTCGATGCGGTCGCCTTGAGCGGGGCCAGCGGTCGCTCTGACGCCCCGTGCCCTCCTCCGCCGCGCGGGCGCGGGTCTCCGTTGATGGGGGACACACGTCGCGTTGGATCCGAGCGCGGGGGTAGGCTAGAAGCGCGTCCGTGCGCTGGATGGCCGCCGTCGCTCTGCTCGCGTCGACCGCGCTGATGACCCCGGGTCTCGCGCGCGCCGACGAGGTCTCCGGCACGTGGACGGGCGTCGTCGAGCTGCGCGGGAACTATTTCTGGGAGCAGTCGACGCGGGTCATCGCGCCCGAGGGCGGTGTGCGCCTCATCGCGCCGAACGGCGTTCGCCTCGGCGTCGACTACCTCGTCGACAGCATCACGAGCGCGAGCCAGGCGGCGGGCGTGCTCGAGGACGTGCGCTTCACCGAGATCCGTCACCAGATCACGCTGAGCGGTGGCTACGAATTCGACCTCGGGGACGCGCAGCTCGACCTGAACGCGAGCTACCGGATCAGCCGCGAGCCGGACTACCTCTCCAACTCGTTCGGGATCACCGCGGGGCTCTCGCTGAACGACCGGAGCACGGTGCTGCGCGCGGCGCTCTTCTACGTGCATGACGAGATCCGGCAGGTCTTCCGCGCGGGCGACGGCGCGCGCCCGACGACCGACGGCACGACGAGCGCGGACCTCTTCCGCGAGAGCTTCGACGCGATCGCGCTGAACGTGGCGTGGGAGCAGCTGCTCTCGCCCGTGCTCTTCTTCCAGGTCGCCTATCAATACGGGTGGATGGACGGCTTCCTCGCGAACGCTTATCGGCGCGTCGCGGTCGGCGACGTGCTGCGCCCAGAGAACCACCCGGGCACGCGCCATCGGCACTCGTTGACCGGCCGGCTCGTGGGCCACCTCCGCAAGACACGCACCTCGGCCCACATCGGCTACCAGGCCTACCTCGACAGCTGGGACATCGCCGCGCTGAGCCCCGAGGTGCGCATCTACCAAGAGATCGCCAGCTACGCGCACCTGCGGCTGCGCTACCGCTATTACCGCCAGACGCGCTCGTTCTTCTACTCGGAGGACTACGCGACGAGCACCCCCGAGGACGCGCCCGTCACCGCCGACCCCAAGATGAGCGCCTTCCGCGTGCACACGTTGGGCTTCCAGCTCGTGCTCGAGGGCGTCTTCTTGGCGGACACCGTGCTCGGCTTCCTCCGCCGCGCGAGCCTCGACCTGAGCTTCGAGTACCGCTGGAACACGAACCGCTTCGGCAACGCCGTCGTCTCGAGCGTGGGTGTGCGCGTCCCCTTCTGAGAGTCGCCCGATGTCCCCGCTGCGCCCGCCCGCACCGGAGCCCCCGCTGCGCCCCTCCGTACCGGAGCCCCCGCTGCGCCCGCCCGCACCGGAGCCCCCGCTGCGCCCCTCCGTACCGGAGCCCCCGCTGCACCCCTCCGTACCGGAGCCTCCTGATCCGCGCAGCTCCGATGAGGAGGCTCCCCGCGCCCGGTGGCTGCGGCGCGTGGCCACCCTCTCGGTCACGGCGGCGCTCTTCGCGCTCGCGCACGCGCGCCTCGAGGCCATCCACCACCGCACCTTCGACCTGGCGTTCTACTCGCGGATGGCGTGGGGCCTCGCGCGCGGTGACTTCTGGGACCCCTTCCTCGAAGCGCACGTCCTCGGCCTGCACGTCTCACCCGTGCTCCTACCCATCGGGTTGCTCGGCGCGCTGGTGGGCACGCCCGTCGCGCTCTTGTTGGCGCAATCGGCGGCGTGCGCGGCGGCGGCGCACGTGCTCGGGCGGCTCGCGGCCCGCCGCCTCGGCACGCCCTACCACTGGCTGGGCTTCGCCGCGCTGCTCGCCCACCCGAACCTCGTGCACGTCGCGGCCTACGAGGCGCACCCCGGCACGCTCGCGCTCTTCCCGCTCGCGCTCGCCGTCGAGCGCCTCGACGCCGGCCACGCGCGCGGCTTCGTGCTCGCCTGCGTGGGGGCGCTCTGCTGTCGCGAAGACCTCGCGCTCGTCACGGCCCTGCTCGGCGTCTTGGCCGTGCGCGCGCCTGCCCTGAGGTGGGCCGGCGTCGGTGTCGCGCTCGGCTCCCTCGCCTACCTCGCGGTCTTCGTGCTCGTCCTGCACCCGCGCTTCGCCCCGAGCCCGGGATCGTTCGAGCTCCACTTCGGCGCCTGGGGCGCCTCGCCGGGCGAGGTGGTCGCGCGCTGGCTGCGCGATCCGGGCGCGGTGCTCGCGTACCTCGCCGAGCCTCGGCAGGCGACCTACCTCATCCGCGTCACGGCCCCCTTCGCCGTCGTCCTCCCGCTCCTCGGCGCCCGCTGGCTGCTGCCCGCGCTCCCCATCCTCACCATCAACCTGCTCAGCGCGTTCCCCTCCACCACCAACCTCGACTCCCACTACCTCACGCCGGCGCTGCCCTTCCTGGTCGCGGCGACCCTCTGCGGGCTCGCTCGCTTGCGACCCGCGGCGCGTCCGCGGCTCGCGCTCGCGCTCGCGCTGGTGCTCGCGCTCTCGTACGCGCTCGACGGCCAACGCCCGACGGATCCAGCGTTCCACGCCGACGAGCGCACCGCCGCGGGGCGCGTGATCCTGGACGCCCTCGCCGCTTCTCCCGACCGCTCCGTCCAAGCGCCCGACCCGCTCCTCCCGCACCTCGCCGAGCGCGCGCGGGTCCACCGCGCGCCGCCGCCCGATCGCGGCGCCGACCTCGTCGTCCTCGACGTCTCGCATCGGCAGCGATACGCACGCCGCGAGGACCTGCTCCGAACGGTGGAGGAGCCGCGCGTCCGAGATTGGCTCGCGCGTGATACCTATGGCCCGATTGCGGCGGCTGGCCCCTACCTCGCGCTGCAGCGTGGCGCAGACCCGCGCCGGTTCCTCGACCACCACCGCGACGACGAGCCTCCGCCGACGCCCGCCGTTCGCCTCACCGAGTGCCTCTCCATCACGGGCGCGCGTTTGATACCGACCGGCGTCGCGCTCGAGCTGCGCGCGCACGGCCCCTGCCCCCACGATCTCGCGATCCGCGTGGGGCCGGGCGAGCGCTCCCGCCGCGTCGACCTCCTCTTCGAAGGCCTCGTGTCGCCGGCGCATCTCCGTGACGGCGACCGCGTGCTCTCGAAGCACACCTTCCGACCGGGTCTGCTCGACGCGGAGGTCTGGGTGGGGCTGCTGCGCTCGAGCGGCGCGCGGCCAGCGCCAGGCGACCCCGTGCGAGTGGCGATCCCGCTGAGGGGCGGGCCAACGCGCTGAGACTCCGCAAGAGGTCCGCGCACGTCCTGTAGGCTCGAAACGTGAGCAATCGCGCGGCGACCCCGTTGTGTCGCGGCGCGTTTGCTGGCGGGATGCGCGAATGCCGTTCGCGCGCGCGATCTCGTCGGTCCTCGTGGTGCTCTGGGGTGCGGGCTGCGCGTCGGGAGATCCGCGCGCGGGGGGTCGGGATGCGGGGACCGCCGAGGTCGACGCCGCGATCGAGGACGCACGAGAGGAGCTCGACGCCGCGACGCTCGACGCCGGACCGGCCGACGCCTCGGCTCGCGACGCGGGTCCTGGCTGCACCACAGAGACGGCGACCAGCGTCTGTGGCGTCCGCCCCTGCGTGGACGGCCATTGCTGCGACTCTGCGTGTGACGGTCCCTGCCGCAGCTGCGCGGTGCCTGGCTTCGAAGGGACGTGCACCTCCTTCGCGGAGGGCACCGACCCGGAGGACGAGTGCGAGGCGGAGGCCGCGAGCACGTGTGGACGCACGGGGACGTGCGACGGAGCGGGGCGGTGCGCGCTCCACGGTACGTCGGTCGCTTGCGACGACGGTCAGGCGTGCACGACGGGGGACGCCTGCGATGGCGCGGGGACATGTCGCGGCGCCGCGCCGGCGGAGTGCGCGCCGGCGGCAGGCAACCAGTGCTGCCTCGGGTCGTGCGACGCCACGGGTGGGTGCGTGACCGAGGCGGGGAGCTGCGCCGACGTGTGCGGAGGCGCGCGGCTCGAGGTCGGTCGAACCTGCCAGGGCTGCGGTGGGCCACGCGCGGCCGGGTCTTGCCTCGGCGGTGTCCAGCACGTCTGCGACGCGACGAGCCATTCGCTCTGCCAGCAGGTCACGTGCGGCGGGACGTCGTATGTCTGCAGCAACGTCGGAGGCGTCTTCGCTTGGCGCGCGACGCTCGCATGCGACGACGGCAACCCCTGCACCTTTGGTGATGCCTGCGTGGGCGGCGCGTGCATGGGCACGAGCGTCAGCTGCGCGAGCACCACGTGCATGACACGCGCGTGCAACGGCACGTCGACGTGCAC
Organism: Myxococcales bacterium; assembly: GCA_019637115.1. GTDB lineage: Bacteria > Myxococcota_A > Polyangia > Polyangiales > Houyiibacteriaceae > JACKEH01. The sequence continues at coordinate 9,004 of JAHBWH010000048.1, forward strand.
CGAGACACCCAACGTCGGCGTCGGCTGCGACGACGGCGACGCATGCACCTACGGCGAGACCTGCAACGCGGCGGGGAGCTGCGGAGGTGGGAGCGTCGTCACGTGTACGAGCGCCCCGTGCCTGACGCGCGCCTGCAACGGCACGGCCACGTGCACGGAGTCGCCCCGCACGGGGATGAGCTGCGACGACGGAATGGCGTGCACCTTCGGGTCCACCTGCGACGTGTCGGGGGCGTGCGTAGGTGGCAGCCCCGTGAGCTGCCCGGCCGACACCACCTGCCGGATGCACACCTGCAACGGCACCAGCACGTGCACGATGACGCCGCGCAACGTCGGCGGGCCTTGCGACGACGGAGATCCGGCCACGATGGGCGACCGCTGCCTCGCCGACGGCACCTGCCGCGGGAGCGTCTGCCCACCCACGCTGACGAACGCCTTCACGACGGACTTCGCGTCGCCCTCGTCGAGCGCGTGGACGAGCGGCACGGACACGCAGGTGACGACGAGCCCGTGGCGCGCCACCACGAGCTCGCAGCACGGCGTCCGGATCAACGGGGGGCTCCTCGAGATCACGAACCGCCGCGGCTCGTCGGGCCCCGGCCATGGTCAGGGCTACGCGATGGTGCGGGCCGGCGGCGCGGGCTCACCCTTCGCGGCGGGCTACCAGCCGGTCCTCTCGGCCAACGCGGGCCAGGAGGTCGTGTGGAGCTTCAACATGCGCCGCGACAACCCCGAGGGCACGAACGGCGGCTTCAGCTGCTCGAGCAGCAGCAGCCAGAACGGCATCACGGTCGGCTTGGCGTTCGTGCTCGCCACCGACTCGGCGACCGGTCTGAACGCCAGCGCGTCGACCTGCTCGGCGAGCGCGACGGCGCGCGGCTACGCGGTGACGATGGCGGGCGGAAGGTTGCGGCTCGTTCGCTTCGTCAACGGCTTGCGCAACGGCACCCTGACGACGCTCGTCGAGTCTTCGTCCTTCACCATCACGAACCACTTCAGCGTGCGGGTCACCTTCAACGCCGTCACCTCGCAGTGGCGGCTCGAGGCGCGCAGCGACGGGACGAGCGTCTTCGGCAACCCGGCCGCGGGCTCCTATTCGTTCAGCGGCGTGGCGGTCGACACGACGCACGTGAACGTGCCGCTCGAGTACACTGGGCCCTACTTCCAGACGGGGTGCTCGGGGCTCTGCTCGAGCACGTACACGGCGCGCTTCGACAACGTGAGCGTTGGGCTTCGCTGCGCTCCCTGAGCTGAGGCGCGCTCGCGCCGTCGAGCTGCGCGGCGGCGGTCGCGCCGTCGGATGCGCTGCGACGCAGCGGCGCACGCGCCGTCGAAGCTGCGCTGCATGGCAGTAGCGCTGCGGCCGAGCTGCGCGGAAGTAGCGTTGCGGCGTGGAGGTGCGGAAGCTGCGCTGCCACCGAGCAGCGCTGCCGTGTCGGCTAGCGCGTGATCTTGCCGAGCACGGCGTTCACCGCCGACGCGCTGCTCATCACGTAGAAGTGGACCGAGGGCACGCCCTTGTCGAGCAGCTCCTGGGTCTGCGCGGCCGCCCACGAGACGCCGACGTCGAAGGCGTGCTCGGGCTTGGCGCCCTCGAGCTCGCGCGAGAAGGCCTCGGGGATCTCGCAGTGGAACGTGCGCGCGATGCTCACGAGCTGCCTCGGGCTCGTGAGGATCTTCAGCCCTGGGATGATCGGCACGTGGACGCCGATCGCGCGGCAGCGCTCGACGAAGTCGAAGTAGTGCCGGTTGTCGAAGAACATCTGCGTGACGATGTACTCGGCGCCCGCGTCGACCTTCTCCTTGGTGCGGCGGAGATCGGCGTCGAGGTTGGGAGCCTCGAAGTGCTTCTCGGGGTAGCCGCTGCAGCCAATGCAGAACTCCGTGGCGCTCGCGTCGAGGTAGCTGTCGAGGTAGCGCCCATGGTTCATCTGGACGATCTGCCGGACCAGATCGACCGCGTAGGTGTTCGCGGTGCGCCCCTCGCGGAGCGGCTTTCGGTAACCCTTGTCGTCGCCGCGGATCGCCAGGACGTTGTCGATGCCGAGGTAGCGCAGCTCGATGAGGAAGTCCTCGGTCTCCTGCTGCGTGAAGCCGTGGCAGAGGACGTGGGGAACGGCGTCGATCTGGTATTTGTTCTGGATCAGCGCGCAGATGCCGAGCGTCCCGGGCCGCTTGCGCTTCACGTGCCGCTGGATGCCGCTCTCGGTCTCCTCGTAGATGACCTCGGCGGGGTGGCTCGTGATGTCGATGAAGGGGGGGCGGTGTTTGACGAGGTCATCCACGAGCGACAACACGTTGCCGATGTTGCCGCCCCGCTTGGGGGGGATGATCTCGAAGCTGATGAGCGGCTCCTTGGCGCGCTCGAGGTGCTCGGTGACCTTCATACGTCTCGCTCTCGGGCGGTCGTACTACCACCGACCGAGCGAGGTTCAACGTGCCGCGTCGTCGCCAGGTGGCGGGAGCGGCGGGAGGGCGACGCAGAAACTGCACCCCTCGCCCGGCGTACCCGTCGACTCCACCCAGAGCCGCCCCCCATGGGACTCGACGACCTGCCGCGCCAGCGCGAGCCCGACGCCGGTCCCGGGGACGTCGGGGTCGAGCCGCTCGAAGAGCTCGAAGATCTTCTCGTGATACCGCGAGGGGATGCCGTCGCCGTTGTCTCGCACGTAGACGGCGCCGTCCTCCCGCACGCCGATCTCGACGCGAGGGTCCTCGCGCGCCCCAACGTGCTTGACGGCGTTGTCGATGAGGTTCTGGAAGAGCTGCAGCATCCCCGTGCGATCCGCGAAGACCGTCGGAAGGTGCGGTGACACGGTCACCGTCACGCCGCGACGCTGGACGGCCGCGCGCACTTGCGCCAGCGCCTCCTCCACGATCTCGCGTACGGACAGCTGCTCGAGCTCTCGCGCGCGTCCGGCGCGCGAGAGCGTGAGCAGGTCGTCGAGGAGCTGCTGCATCCGCGCCGTCGCGCGGACGATGTGCTCGAGGTCGCGCGGCATGCGGCTCAGGTCGCGCTTGTCGAGATCGCGCGCGAGCAGATCGGCGAAGCCCCGGATCGTGATGAGCGGGCTCTTCAGGTCGTGGCTGACGGTGTAGTTGAAGCGCTCGAGCTCGGCGTTCTTCGCCTCGAGCTCGCCGACGAGCCGCTCCCGCTCCCGGAGCGCCCGCACGCGCTCGGTCACCTCGACGGCGACCCCGATGCTGCCGGCGAGGCGCCCGCGAGGCCCGCGCACCGGCGTGTAGCTCACGTCGAAGACGTGCGCGCCGAGCTGCCGCTGCACGCGGAAGGTTTCGCCCGCGAGCGCGCGGCGGATGTCCTCCGTGCTCTCCTCGTTGGGGGTGAGCTCGAGCGCGTTCTGGCCGAGCATGGCGGGGGGATCGAAGCCGAGCTTCTCGACCACCTTCCCGCCCAAGAAGAGCACGCGTCCGTCGGCGTCGAGGTGCCAGAGCATCACGTCGGCGTTCTCCGTCACCAGGCGGAGCTGCGCCTCGCTGTGCCGGAGCGCGCTCTCGGCGCGGCGTTGCTCGCTGACGTCGATGAACGACGCGAGCGCCGCGTCCACCGGCGCGCCGGACCAACGCTCGATCGGGCGCGAGCTGACGAGCAGCCAACGCGGCTCGGGATCTCCGACGTCTTGGATGCCGATGAGCTCGTGCTCGCAGACCTCCCCGTGCAGGAGCGAACGCATCACCGGCAGGCGGTCTGGGCTGATCGGCTCGTCGTGCTGGTCGAAGAGGCGCCAGCGGGGATCCCACGCGTCGTGGCCGTCCAGCGTACGCTGGTCGAGCCGCAGGATCCGCTGCGCGGCGGGGTTCGAGGCGAGGACGTGCCCGGTCTTGCCGACGACGACGATGCCCTTGGCCATGAGCTGTACGACGGTCCGGTAGCGCGCCTCGCTCTCGCGGAGGGCGTTCTCGGCCCTCCGGCGCTCGGTGATCTCGTTCGCGATCCAGACCACGGCGGGGTCGCCCTCCCAACCCCCCTCGATGGGCGCGACGCGCGCCTCGAAGCTGGCGAGCCCGCTCGGGAGGGGCAGCTCGTACTCCACCGCGCGCGGGAGGTCGGTGTCGAGCACCGCGCGGATCTCCGACCTCACCAGCGCCGCCGCGTCGGCCGGCAAGACCTCGTCGACGCTCCGCCCGAGCGCGGCGCCGCGATCGACCGCGAGGAGCTGCTCGTCGTGGGCGAAGATGCGGCGGTACACGCCGTGCTCGTCGAGGATGAAGCCGATGCCCGGCAACGCGGCGGCGAAGGCGCGCCCATGGGCCTCACGGCGATCACGCTCGATCTCGAGCGCCACCACGGCCGTGACGTTCCGGACCGTGCCGCAGATCACCTCGGCGACTCCCTCGGCGGAGCGTCGCACCTTCCCTTCAGCCTCGATCCAAGCGAATCCTCCGCCACGACCTCGGATTCGGTGGCGGTTCAGGTACCCCGCCGGACCACCGTCGGCGGTCGCGGCCGCGAGGGCGGCTTGGAAGCCGACCCTGTCCTCATCGTGGACGAGCGAGAGGTAGTGCTCGAAGGTGTGCTCGAACTCGCCGGGGTCGAGCCCCAGCAGCTCGGCGACGTTCGAAGACCAATCGACTCTGCCCGACGCGATGTGCCACGACCAAGCGCCGACAGAGCCAGCGCGCAGCGCCTCGTCGAACCAACCTCGATCCGGGCTTGTCCCCCGCGATGCTTCCACGCACTCTAAGGTATCCGAGGTGGGGCCGTTGGTGGGGCTCACTCGATCGGAGACCAACCCAACATGGTCGCGGACATCCTCCTCGTCGAAGACGATCCCACACACGCGGAGCTCGTGACCCGTGGCTTCGAGTCGATCCCGGCCGACGTGCAGATCCGGCACGTCACGGATGGCGAAGCAGCGCTCGTGCACCTCCAGGCGGCGCTCCGCGCCGCGAGCCTCCCCGACGTCGTCCTGCTCGACCTGCGCCTCCCGCGGATGGGGGGGCTGGACCTGCTGGAGAGCCTCAAGCAGCACCCCGAGCTCCGGCGCGTCCCCGTCGTGATCTTGACCTCGTCGAACGCGAGCTCGGACGTGCGGGCGGCGTACGACCGACACGCCAACAGCTACCTCGTCAAACCCCTCGACCTCGCGAGCCTGACGAACCTGCTCGCGGACCTCGCTCATTATTGGGGTGAGTGCAATCGGCCTCCTCAGCGGGAGAGCGCCTTCTAGACGAGAGGTGGCGCGCAGAGAAGCTCCTTCGCAGCAAGCACCCTTCGACGAGGAACACCGTCTCGACGAGGAACACCGTCTCGACCAAGAAGCACCGTCTAGGGAATTTGCGATCATGACCCTCGCCGACACGATGAGCGCACATTGGGACGGCGCGTCCCCACCCGGGACGCCCAACCCCGCGCGCCTGCTCGTCGTGGAGGACGACGAGGCGCACGTCGAGCTCTTGCGACGCGCGTGGGAGTCCGCCGCCCACCCCGTCACCTTCGACGTCGTGCGGACACGCGCCGAGGCCTCCGAGCGCCTCGCGAACGGCGCGCCGGACGTGATCCTCACCGACTTCATCCTGCCCGACGGCAGCGGCCTCGATCTCCTGCCGCTCGCGACCCGAGCGGGCTGCCCGCTCGTGCTGATGACGAGCCAGGGCGACGAGGCCGTCGCGGTGGAGGCGCTGCGCGGGGGCGCCGCGGACTACATCGTCAAGACACCCGCCACGCTGGACGCGATGCCCTCGACGGTGTCGCGGGTGTTGCGCGAGCACACCCTCATGGTCTCGCACGCGCGCGCCGAGGCCGCGCTCCGGGCGAGCGAGGAGCGGCTCCGCGCGACGCTCGAGAGCCTCGGCGACATCGTGCTCGGCGTCGACGAGAAGGGCATCGTCCGTGACGCCCACGTGCCCGAGGCCCTCGCGGCGATCGTCGGGGAGCCGAAGGTGGGCGGCGCGCTCGACGACCTCATCCCTCCGAGCATCGTCGCCGAAGTTCGCCGCCTGTCGGAGGCCGCGGCGCACGCGACCACGCACCAGACGCCCGAGCTCGGCTTCGACCGCGGCGACCACTCGTTCGTCGTCCGCATCTGCCCGCGCCGCGGCGGCGGCGCGACCGTGCTCATCCGCAACGACACGGCGCGCCGGATCGCCGAGCGCGGCCGCGAGGAGCTCGAGGCCCAGCTCCGGCAGACGCAGCGGCTCGAGACCATCGGCACGCTGACGGGCGGCATCGCGCACGACTTCAACAACCTCCTCGTCCCGGTGCTGATCGGCGCGGAGCTCGCGCAGCGCGAGATCCCCGAGGGCTCACCCGCGCGCGCGGCGGTCGATCAGATGATCACTGCGTCGTTGCAGGCGCGCGAGCTCGTGCGGCGCCTGCTGATGTTCAGCCAGCACGCCGATTCGGCCAAGGTCCCGGTGGTGCTCCGCCGCGTCGTCGACGACGCGCTGCAGCTCGCCCGCGCGGCGGTGCCGACCACGACGGAGATCGACATCCAGCTCGACCGCAGCGCCGGCGTGGTGCTGGCCGACAGCACGCAGATGCACCAGGTGGTGCTCAACCTCGTGCTCAACGCGCACCAAGCGCTCCCGCCGGAGGGCGGGCGCGTCGAGGTCACGCTCGACGCCGTCACCCTCGAGGCGCAGCCGAGCGTGCCCGGCGCGAGCGCGCCGCCGCCCGGCATGTATGCGCGGCTCGTCGTGCGTGACCACGGCCAAGGCATGCCGCCCGACGTGCTCGAGCGCGTCTTCGAGCCGTTCTTCACGACGAAGGCGCCGGGGGCCGGGACGGGGCTCGGGCTGAGCGTCGTGCATGGGATCGTTCGAAGCCATGGCGGGATGATCCGCGCGAAGAGCGCGCCGGGCGAGGGCTCCACCTTCGAGGTCCTCTTGCCGCGGATCGGCGGAGACGAGCCGACGACCGGGCGACAGGCGTCCGTGCCGCGGGGCAGGGGCGAGTCGATCTTGATGGTCGACGACCAGCCGGCGGTCGTGGTCGCGCAGGCGCGGCTCATCGAGCGGCTCGGCTATCGCTGCACCACGCTCACGAACCCCGCCGAGGCGCTCGCGCGCGTGCTCGCGGCGCCGAAGGAGTTCGACCTCATCATCACGGACCTCACCATGCCGGAGCTGACGGGCGTCCAGCTCGCCCACCGCCTCCGGGCGGCCGGGGTCCAAGCGCCGATCGTGTTGCTCTCGGGCTCGTGGTCCACGGAGGGAGACTTCGAGGTCGGCCTCTTCGACGCGGTCCTCCCCAAGCCCTGCGACGCGGTGACGATGGCGACGAGGCTGCGCGCGGTGCTCGACGCCTGCTGAGGCCCCCGCTCTGCTTTACGCGTTCACCCTGTCGTGCTGGTTGAATCGCGGCCAAGATGCGGCGCGGGAGGGGCGGCCCCACGCCACGAAGCGGTAGAGCGAAGCGGTCACCTCGAGGCCGACCGCGCGAAGCGCGCGGCCGACCTCGAGGTGAGAGAAGATCTTCTGCTCTCCGCTTCGTGGCGTGGGGCCGCCCCTCCCACGCCTTCAGGTGCTGAGATCGAAGGCGGCACCGAACCCGAAGCCGCGTGGTACGCGAGCCTCAGTCGTCCGGAAGCCGGGACGTCCACGGAGCCGCCCGTCAACGGCGGCGATGAAGAAGATCCCGACCAGCTTCACGCCGAAAGGCACGTGGCCCCGAACCTCGCTGTCTAGATCGGCTGCCTCACCGCTGCACGGAGCGCATCGGCGAAATTGTACAAGTCGCGCACCGACCCGATCGGGTGCCGCGTTTCCTGCTTCGTTTCATCGAGCAGCCCGACGTACTTCTGAGCAGCGTTGAAATGAAGGCGGCAGATCGGGCGGCGATTGTTGTCGTCTAGAAGGATCGCGAAGTAGCTCTTGGCATCGCGGTACGTGACGCGCGCCGGATCGATCTCACAACACACGATCGCGAGCACGACACGGAAGCCATCGAGCTCTTCTTCGGTCGTCTCGATACCAGCGCGGGCCTCCTCGGTGGTCGCTGGTAGGGTACGCGTTGACCCCTGACCCCCGTCGGCGATGGCTGCGACAGGCGGCCAGGACGGGAGCCGCGGCGGCGCGTTCGCAGGGACGCTGCTCCTCTGGTGGCGCGCGTCGTCTGCTGCCCGTCCTCGTCTCCGTTGACGCGCGGCGCCCCGCTTCCCTGCTTCGCGAATGATGGGGTTCGCGTATCACGTGGCTTCGGGTTCGGCGCCGCCTTCGAGTTCACCACCCGAAGGTGTGGGAGGGGTGACCCCACGCCGTGGAGCGGAGAGCAGAAGATCCTCTCTCACCTCGAGGTCGGCCGCGCGCTTCGCGCGGTCGGCGTCGAGGTGACCGCTTCGCTCTACCGCTCCGCGGCGTGGGGTCCCCCTCCCGCGCCGCATCTTGGCTGCGTTTCAACCCCCCACGCGACCAAGTGAGCGCGTACCCCACCGGGCCGGCCGCGACATCCCGGCGAGACCTGGTTGCGGGGCACTGGAGCTTCCGGCAGCGGGGTAGACGACCGATGAGCCTGGGTCGTCGAGCGGGGTGGCGCGGATCCGGAGACGGATCATGATCCCGGCTCCTCATGCGCGCATCGGATCTCCTCGGACCGAGTGGCCCTCTGGCTCGGACGATCCCGGGCTACGAGCATCGGCCGAGCCAGATGCAGATGGCGGATGCCGTCGAGGAGGCGCTCGATCGCGACGAGGTGCTGCTCGTCGAGGCGGGCACGGGCACCGGCAAGACCTGGGCCTACCTCGTGCCCGCGATCCTCAGCGGGCGACGGGTGGTGATCTCTACGGGGACGCGCGCCTTGCAGGACCAGATCATGGAGCGGGATCTTCCCGCGCTCGCGGCGCACCTCGGGCTCGAGGTGCGCGCCGCGTGCATGAAGGGTCTGCAGAACTACCTCTGCTTGCGGCGCCTCGAGCTCTTCCGCGGCTCGCCCGAAGCGATGCGCCCCGAGGTGAGCCGGCAGCTCCGCGTGGTCGACGAGTGGCGCGGGTGGACGGCGAGCGGCGACCGCGCCGACCTCCCGCTGCCGGAGGACGCGAGCGTTTGGCCCCACGTGCAGAGCGGGCCCGACACGCGCGTCGGCGCGCGGTGCGCGCACTTCGACGCTTGCTTCGTCACCAAGATGCGCCGCGCCGCGGAGCGCGCGCAGATCGTCGTGGTCAACCACCACCTCTTCTTCGCCGACCTCGCGCTGCGCGGTGACGGCAGCGCCGGCGGCTCGGTCTTGCCGCGCTACGACGCGGTCATCTTCGACGAAGCCCATCAGGTCGACGAGGTCGCGACGCTCTTCTTCGGGGCGTCGGTCAGCAGCGGTCAGGTCGACCGCCTCGCGCAGGACGCGACCCGCGCGCTCGTCGCCGCGAAGGATCCGTCGCCGCTGCCCGAGTCGCTCCGCGCCGCCGCGGCCGCCTTCTTCGTGGCGCTCCCCGCGCCGCGCGAGGGCCAAGACCGGGTCCCGCTCGAGCGCGCGCACTTCGACGCGACGCTCGAGGCGCGCTACTTCGCGCTCGACGACGCGCTCGAGGCCCTCGGCGCGCACGCCGCGCGCCGCGTGATGGAGGCGCACGACGACGGGCTGGCGCAGGTCGCCAAGCGCTGCGGCGCGATGCGCGACGACCTCGCGCGGATCACGGAGGCGGCCGCGGGTCAGAGCGTCGCGTGGCTCTCTCGGCGCGGCGCCGGCCTCGCGATCGGCGTCAGCCCCATCGACGTCAGCCGCATCTTGCAGCGCGAGCTCTTCGCGCACGGCGGCCTCGGCGTGGCCGGCGGCGCCCGCGCGGTCGCCGTGGTGCTCACGAGCGCCACGCTGACCACCGGCGGCTCGTTCGACTACCTCGCGCGGAAACTCGGGCTCCTCGGCTCTGGCGCGGACGACGCAGTCGACGCGGACGACGCGGTCGACGCGGTCGACGCGGTCGAGGTGGTCGACGATGTGCGCGGCGACGAGGGACCCGCCGCCGACGCGATCGACAGCGACGGGATCGACACCGACGCGAACGACGGCGATACGAAGCGCGCTCGCATCGATCGTTTCGATCACGCGAGCACCTACCGCACGCTCGCGTTGCCTTCGCCCTTCGACTACCCCTCGCAGGCGGGCCTCTACGTCCCCGAGCGCATGCCCGACCCACGGGACGCGCGCTACGTCGACGCCGCGACCGCCGAGATCCTCGGCCTCGTCGCGATCACCGACGGCGGCGCCTTCGTCCTCTGCACGAGCTTCCGTCAGATGCACGCGCTCGCGCAGGCGTGCCGGCCCACCCTCGTCGACCGCGGCTACCCGGTGCTCGTCCAAGGAGAGCGCCCGAAGGCCGCGACGCTCGAGCGCTTTCGCGAGTCGGGCGACGCCGTGCTCTTCGCCACCTCGAGCTTCTGGGAGGGCGTCGACGTCCCCGGACGCGCGCTGCGCCTCGTCGTCATCGACAAGCTGCCCTTCGAGGTGCCCACCGATCCCCTCGTGCGCGCGCGCTGCGAGCGCCTCGAAGCCCGTGGGGGAAAGCCCTTCATGGACCTGCTCGTCCCGTCCGCCGCGCTCTCGCTCAAGCAAGGCTTCGGGCGGCTCATCCGTTCGCGAGAGGATCGCGGCATCGTGACCATCCTCGACTCGCGCCTGGTGAAGAAAGGCTACGGTCGCGTGTTCTTGCGCAGCCTCCCCGACGCGAGCCGGCTCTACTCCCAGGCCGAGGCGAAGTCGTTCTGGGAGGACGGGTGCCGATGACGGATCACGTCCTACACGTGTGATCTGGCGCAGCACGCGACAGATGAAATGCGCGCCCGATCGCGCTATCACCGGCGCGTGCTGACCCCGATGGTTCGCTGGGCTCTCGCCGCGTCGTGTCTCGGCTTCGGTCTGCGAGAGGTGCTGAACGACCGCTGGCAGGGACTGGGCTTCGCGCTCGTGGGCCTCGCCCTCATGGCCGGGCACTTCCTCTTCGGCTCGGTGCGGCTCGCGTTCTTCTCGCTCCGGCGCGGCGACCTCGCGCGGGCGCAGCGCCTCCTCGAGCGCTCTCCGACTCGCTTCCACACGCGAGAGACGCGCGGCTACTACCACTGGGTGCGGGCGGCGCTGGCCGAGGCGCGCGGCACCCTGCCCGAGGCGCGCGACGAGCTGCAGACCGCGCTCGGCCACCGGCTCCGCGGCGACACCGACCGCGTGCTCGCCCTCGGCACGCTCGCGGCGATCCACGCCAAGCTAGGCGAGCGCAAGGAGGCGCGTCAGCGCCTCGAAGAGGCCGACGCGCTCGGGCCGGACGTGCGCGTGCGTGCGCTCCTCGCGAAGGTCCGCGCGCAGATCTGAGCGTTACGAGCCCAAGAGTGAGAGCAGGTCCTCGGGAGCGTCGAGCACACGCTCGGCGCCGGCGGGCGCGAGGGACTCGGCGCGGAAGCCCCACGAGACGCCGATCGGGCGCATCCCCGCGCGACGGCCGGTCTCGATGTCCACCTCGGTGTCGCCGACGAACGCGCACTCGCTCGGGGACAAACCGAGCCCCTCGGCGATCGTGAGCGCGACGGTGGGATCGGGCTTGATGGGCGCCGACGGCCGGGCGCCGAGCACGGCGACGAAGGGGACGTCCGGGAAGTAGTGCCCAATGACGGCGACGGTCGGCTCGTGCGGCTTGTTCGAGAGGACCGCGACCGGCACCCGCCGCGCCACGAGGGCGTGGAGGAGCTGCGGCACCCCCTCGTAGGGGCGCGTCGCGCCGTGGAGGCCGCGGCCGTAATAACGCGCGCGAAAGTCGGCGAGGAGCGCGTCCTGGTCGCCGTCGGGGGCGGCGCGCCGGATGAGGTCGCGGGCTCCCCAACCGACGAGGCGTCGGTAGGCGTCGAGCGGATGGGTGGGGAGACCCGCCGCCGAGAGGACCTCGTTCATCGCCAACGCGATGTCTTCCAGGGTGTCCAGGAGCGTCCCGTCGAGATCGAAGACCACACCACGCACGAACATCGCGCCCCATGGTGTGCGACGCGATGCGCAGGGGCAAACGCAAGACGTGCGACGAGACGGTCGCGGCGCGTTCGTCACCTCACGCGGTCACAGGTCGTAGGGGAGGAGGCGAGGCCGAAGCTCGCCATCGCCATGGCGCCCCACATAGTCGGCCCGCACGCCGTTGCACTCGCCACGCAGCGCACAGCCCTCGCACCGCGGCGTGAAGGTCCCCCCCTCGATGGCCGACTCCTCGAGCCGAAAGCGGTGCCCGCTCGCGTCGTGGACCACGAGCCCGAGGGCAGGGGCGTAGAAGCGCGCGCGCGGATCGTCCAGCGTGCACGGGGGCGAGTGGAGCGAGACGACGTGCTCGGGTTCTGCCGAGAGGCCGAGCGCCAGGGCCGCCTCCACCCCCGCAGCGACCTCGGACCAGCGCGGCTCCTCGGCCAGCGCCTCGGCGTCGCTCGGGTCGGGCGCCATCATCCACACGCGGAAGCGATCCACCCCGCGCTCGTGCAGCGCCCGGACCATCTCGGGGATCTGCGCGCTCGCGGATCGGTAGACGAGCAGATCCGCCTCCGCCCCCAGCCCGTGCGCGCGCACGTGCTCGAGCGCGCGTTGCAAGAGCTCGAAGGCCCCCTCGGCGCGCGAGAGGCGATCGTGCGTCGCCGCGTCCGGCCCCTTCACCGAGAACGAGACCTCGGTCAGCCCGGCGGCGGCCAGGCGCGCGACGAGCTCCTCGTACGCCAGCATCGCGCCGTTCGTTTGCAGCCGGATCCGCGAGAAGCCGCGGCGCCGCGCCTCCCGCACGAGCGGCAGCAGGTCCGCGCGCAGGGTGGGCTCCCCGCCGCCGATCCAGAGCTGCGCGATGCCCTCGCGCCGCGCCTGCGCCATCGCGCGGACCATCGCCCGCGCGTCGAGCGCGGGCCCCGCGTCGGTCGCGCCGCAGCCGAGGCAGCGGTGGTTGCAGCGATAGTCGGGCGTGAGCTCGAGCCAGCCCGACGTCTCGGACGACGCGCCGGCCGCGATCGGGAGGCGCCCGCTCACTCCACAGCGCTCGCGCCCTCATCGACCGCTGGCTTCTTGCGGACGAGGTCCTCCGGCGCGACGAGCCACGGGGGCTCGGGGACCGAGTCGAGCTCGTAGAAGCCGCCGCAGAAGACCGCGCGCGTGCAGGTGGCGCAGGCGGGCTTCCGCACCCGCCGCTCGGCGAGGTACTCGGCGAGGTTCACGTCCTCGTTGTTCACGAAGATCATGTGCCGCGCGAGCTTGAGCAGGTCGCCCTCGAGGTGGTCTTCGTAGCCCGGCATGAAACAGAAGGGCAGGTTGATGACCTGCACCTTCATGCGGCCCTTCCAGCGGTCGATCACGCCGCGCGTGACGGAGGCGGCGTGCTCGACGTCCGGCGCGATCATGCGCGTCGCGCGGCCGAAGGGCGTGAGGAATTGGACGTTGATCCACCGAAGCCCGAGGTCCCACGCGAGCTGCGTGAGCTGCTCGAGCTGCGCCGTATTGCTCTTCGTGAGCGTGACGTTCATCCCGAGCTCGACGCCGGGCGGCGCGTGACGGGCGCAGTTGCGGATGCCGGCGGTCGTCTGCTCGAAGGCCTCGGCGACGCCGACCTGCTGCGCGTGGGAGCGCGCGTCCGCGCCGTGCACCGAGAAGAGGAGCGTCGTCAGCCCGGAGCGGACGAGCTTGCGCGCGTAGTCCTCGTAGTAGGCCATGCGGCCGTTCGTCGTGACGTTGATGCGCTCGTAGCCGATCGCGCGCGCGTAGCGCACGGTGCCGATGAGGTCGGGGTGGAGCGTCGGCTCGCCGCCGTCGAAGTCGACCATCGTCACGCCGCGCGCGCGGTAGTCGCGGAGGTGCGCGCGCTGGCTCTCGGTGTGCCCGTGCAGTTGCGTCCGCGTCCCGACCGCGCAGAAGGTGCAGCGGTTGTTGCAGGCGTAGGTGAGGTTGACGATCAACTTCTCGGGCCCGCTCGACGCCTGCAGGCGCCGGTCGAAGGTCCACTTGAACTGTCGCAGCTCGTCGAGCGGGATCTCGCCCGCGCGCTCCTCGTCGCGCGAGGGGCCGTGTTGGAAGGCGGGGCCCCAATCGTCGACGACGGGCAAGCTCCGGCCGCGGGCGAGGACCGCCGCGGCGAGCGGGGTGCCCGGCAGCGGGGTCGCGTATTGCACCGCCGGGAACGCGCCGAAGCGGTCCCAGAGATCCATCGCGAAGCCGAGCGTCTCGTTGATCTCCTCGCGGCGCTCCCCTGGCAGCCCGATCATGTAGTGGACGAGCAGCGGCACTTCTGCTGCGTGGGCCTCCTCGGCGACGCGCACGATGTCGGCGAGGTCGAGCTGCTTGCGGACCACCTCGGACACGACCCGCTTCGAGCCGCTCTCCGCGCTCACGCTGACGGTCGTGATCCGGCCCCTCATCGCGTCGAGGTGGTGGCGACGCAGATAGTCCGCGCGCATCCCGTTCGGGATCTCGATCGCCAGGTCGAGCTCTTCCACCGCGCCGAGGAAGGCGTCGAAGTGCCGCTCGTTGACGTTGACCAGCTCGTCCAGCACGAAGAGCCGCGTCGGCCCGTGGCGTGCGACGAGCGCGCGCATCGCCTCCACGAGGCGCTCGGCCGACGGGCGGCGCTGCTTCTTCGGCTCACCAGGGACACGCTCGGGGTTCGAGCTGCAGTGGAGGCACGCGAAGGGGCACCCCCGCGACGTGACGAAGGGCAACGTGCGCCCGTCGATGGGGAACGCCCACCCCGCGCGCCCGAGGTTGGCCACCACGCGCTCGTGGAAGCGGAAGTAGGCGTCGAGGTCGATCCGGTCCCACGCGGGCAGCGGGAGGTCGTCGAGCCGCGGCGAGGTCCCGCGGTGCACACCAGGCGCGAAGTCGTGGAGGAGCGCCGGGACGGTCACCTCGGCCTCGTACTTCACGTAGGCGGCGACCTCGGGGTAGGCCTCGAGCACGGCCTCGCCGGGCACCTCGACGTAGTGCTGGCCCGATTGGTGGCAGTCGGCGAGCACGACGCGAGGGACCCCTCGGGCGACGAGGCCTTCGAGGAGCGCCGCGAGCACATCGTCTCGATGCGGCGGGCGGTGGAAGGGCGTGTAGGCGACGACGACCACCTCGATGAAGCCCTTCGCGCCAGCGGCGGCGTCGTACGCCGAGAGGACGTCGTCCACGCTCGCGCCGAGGTGCGCGCGGCCGTCGTCGCGCCATCGCAGTGTGCTGCCAGGCAAGGCGAAGGCGTCGACCACGGGGGCGTCGAGCACGGCCGCGAGCTGAAGGGCGCCGAGGTCCGAGAAGTAGGGGTAGTCGATGAAGTCCCGCGCGACGGTGGTCGGCGGGTGGAGCACCAAGACGCGCGTGCTTCCGGACATCCGCGCCAGTGTCACCGATCTCGAGCCGGCGCGCGAGCGACGGCGCCGCGGACATCCGCTACCCTCGAGTCACCGCCGTCGTCACAGGATCCTCCGTCGACGCGCGCCACCCGGCTCTCCGCCGGCGGGGTCTCTCCCGCCGGCGGCAGCCCAGCTCCCCCGTCGCTGCCCAACCACCGGTCTCCCCGTCGACGCCTGCCCGTCTCCCTGAGATTCCAGCCGCGCTCTCCAGTGGTGCCCCCCACCCATCTCTCCGGCGCCCCTCACGTCTCCCGATGGACCTCGACGCCCACCTGCTCGCCCTGCTCGCGCCGACCCGCCCCGGCGAGGCGCTCTTTCCGGGGGTCGTCCTCGAGCGCGTGAGCTCCGAGGCGGGGTGGCGCGTGACCGTGAGCGTGAGCGCGGGCGTCGGGCGCCGAGAGGTCCACCTCGACGTCGAGCCCTTCGACGACGCGCGCCCCTTCGCCGCGCGGACCGAGCGCCTCGCGTTCAGCTACCGCCTCGGGCGCGGCGGACCCGAGGTCGACCCCGCGCTCGGTCGCCGGCTCTGCGCCGCGATCGCCCATCGCGTCGCGCCGCGCGAGGCCGCGGTGCTCGCGCAGATGGCCGCCGAGGCGGCGCGCGCGCGCGAAGAGGACGGGGCGCGCGTGCGCGACGTGCGCGTGCGCCGCGCGCTCGAGCCGCTTGGCACGCCCGAGGCGCGCTACTTCGGGCTGACCCCCTACGCAGGGTGCGTCATCGGCTGCCGCTTCTGTTACGCGCAGTCGCGCCTCCGTGCGGTGCGGCGGCTCGAAGGGCTCGACGACGTCCGATGGGGCTCGTACGTGGACGTGCGCGTCGACCTGCCCGAGCGCCTCGCCGAGGAGCTCCTCACGACACCCGCCCACGCGATCAAGCTCTGCCCGATCCTGAGCGACCCCTACCAACCGATCGAGGCGCGGCGAGGGATCACGCGGGCCTGCCTCGAGGTGATCCGCGACGCCCCACAAAGCCCGACGGTCCTCGTGCTGACCCGCTCGTCGCTCGTGCTCCGCGATGTCGCGCTGCTGGCGTCGATCGCCGGGGCGCACGCCGGGGTCTCGCTGCCGACCTGCGACGACGAGGTGCGGCGTCACTTCGAGCCCCGCGCGACCCCCATCGAGGAGCGGCTCGACGTGCTGCGGACCCTCCGCGCCCAGGGCGTGCGCACCTTCGCGATCGTTCAACCGATCCTGCCGGGCCCGCTCGACCGCTTGGCGGACCAGCTCGCCGAGACGGTCGAGAGCGTGCGCATCGACGTGCTCCACGGGGTCGAGGGTGCCGCAGCGGACTTCGCCGACCCGCGGCACGCGCGCGCCGCCGATCCCGCGTGGCAGCGCGCGCAGTCGGAGGCCCTCGACGCGGCGCTCCGAGCGCGGGGTGTGAAGGTATGGCGCGGAGAGCTCCCTCCCGCCGAGCCCTGAGCGGTCACCTCGAACGAACGGCCAAGACCTCGGTGTTACGAGGCCAGCGCGTCCGCGCGCCGTCGGCGTTACGCGGCCCGTCCACGCGCCGTCGGTGTTACGAGGCCGGCGCGTCCACGCGCCGTCGGTGTCACGGGGCCGGCGCGCCCATGGGCCATGACACGCGGACGAGCCGCAAGACCTCGACGCCCGTAGACGTGGCGAAGCGCCCCTCGACGTCGAGGTCGAGCGCGCGCGCGGCGGTCGCCTCCGCGAGCGCGGCCTCGAGCTCGTCGACGAAGGGCTCGTCGATGATCGAGCGGCGGGTCGGGATGACGGCGCGGAGCGGCAGGTGGCGCGGATCGTCGAGGACCCGCCCCCACCGCTCCGCGAGGCAACGTCGTGTCTCGTCGGGCGCTTCGTCCCTCGCGCAAGCGTGGAGCACGCTGTGCAGCGAGGTCGGCCGAAGGTCGGAGGCGCCCAGCGCGTCGAGCACGCCGCTCAGGTTGTACGTCGTGGTCACGAGGAGGCCCTCGGCCTCCGACCCTTCGAGGTGCGCGGCGAGCGCGCGCTCGGCCTGCGCGTTGATCGAGAGCTCGAGCGTCGCGAGCTGAGGCAGACGCGCGACCGACACCCACCCCATCGCGGCGACGGTCAGCGCGACGAGCGCGTGCGCCATCCACGGGCGGCGGCCGAGCCGGGCGCTGGCCGCGTGAAGCGCCACGCCCGTCGCGAGGCCGAACCACGCGTGGATCGGCGCGTAGTTCGCGGACGGCTGCTGGTCGTAGAGGAGGACCGACACTGCGAGGTAGAACCAGAGGGACGCGCCGCAGGCCGCCGCGAGCCACGGGCCGCGGCCTCGCCAGACGACCAGCCCGAGCGCCCACGTACAGTAGGCGAGCGCGAGCGCTGCCATGATCGCGCCTGGCCAGTTCACGCGCGGCTCGGCGTGGCTGACCATGTCCGCGTAGAACCGCAGATCGCTCCAATACACGAGCAGATTCGCGATCTCGCGCGCGAACCGCTCGAGCGCGAGGTGGGACATGATGATCTCCAGCCGCATCCCGACCTGCGTCGCGAGGCCGCGCCCTGCATCTCCCACGGAGGCCGCGACCATCACCAGCAGCGGCGCCATCGCCGCCGAGGCCCCCACCAGCCAGGCGCGCTTCGGGACGCGGGCCCACGGCACCTGGCCGCGAAGGAGGAGCGCGCCCACCGGCGCGAGCAGCAACACCGTCTTGACGTTCGCGAGCAACGCGAGGCCGACGAGTCCGCCGATCGCGGCGATCCGACGCGACGGCAGTCGGACCGGCTCCGTCGCGTCTGGGGGCGCGCGCGGGACCAGCAGGGTCGCGGACGCCAGCAAGGTCCACGGCAGGACCTCGTAATAGACCAGCAAGGCGTGGCTACCGGCGAACTGGGTCGTCACCGCGAGCGTCAGCACGCTCAGATCGCCCGCGCGCTCGTCGAGCCAACGCGCGGCGACCCGGTGCACGGCCCAGAGCGCCCAGATCCCGAAGAGCAGCCCCAGCCATCGCAGGCGGAACGCGTCGCCGCCGTGGATCGGCCAGAGCAGCGCGAGCGGCCAGTACGGGACGCCCGAAGCGTAGGGCGTGACCATGACGGGGAAGGTCCGGCCCGCCACGCACGCGCCGAGCACGGGTCGCGCGTCCGAGCGTACGAAGCGCGGTGGCGCCTCCTCCGCGCACGAGGGCTCCAGGGCGAGCGAGCCGTCGGGGGCCTCGGTGAGCACCCGATGACCACGGCTCGCGTGGACCGACACCTCTTCGCTCCAGACGGGGCTCCAATGCGCCGCCCAGGCGCCATGCGCGAGAAACGCGACGCACGCGATCCAGAACGCGGGTCGCTGGAGGGGACGCGCCATGGCGCGGGAGGGTATCACCGCGGGTCGCGCGGGCGCGGCGCTTCACATGCGAAACCAGACGAAGAGCGCCGCTCCTCCGACGACGGCCGCCGCGCGATGGAGGAGCCTCGCGCGGCGCATCGCGCTCGCCTCCCCACCCCGACGAAAGAGCGCCGCCGGAAAGAGGATCGCGAAAGGCAGGGCGAGCAGCGCGGCGAACGCCAAGCGCGGGTCGGCGTCGCCGGACGCGACGGCGATCGAAGGGACGGCCCCCGCGATCGCCGCGAGCCCCGCGACCGGGCGCGGGCCGAGCTGCAAGAACGTCGTGCGCAGCGCGCCCCGCTGGTCTTCGCTCGCGTCCGCAGCTTCGTGGAGCAGCTGGTTCTGCAGCAAGAGCGCCGCGAAGCAGCACGCGAGCGTCACGAGCCCGGGCGGGAGCGTGGCGTCCGAAAGACCCACGAAGAGCAGCGGGGCGAAGCTCGCGACGTTCATCGCGCTGCCGATGACGGGGATCGACTTCAGCCGCGGCCCCGTGGAGTACGCCCAGCCCGAGCCCAGCGACACGAGGGTCGCTACGAACGCAGGCCAAGGACCGAACGCCCCGACCCCGAGCGCCGAGGCCGCAGACGCCAACGCGGCGCGGCGGTGCGCCTCGATCTCGCTCGGTCGAGCGCGCTTGTCGGGGTCGAGGTCCATCGCCCGATCCGCGACGCCGTTCCACAGATAGCCGAACGCGAGCACCGCGAACGCGATCGTCACACCTCGCGCGGTGTCCACCCACCACCACGGACGCGAGGGCTCGACCCCCGCCAGCGGCAGCGCGAGGAAGTGGGCCCAATGCCGGAGCCGAAGCTGCGCGGCCCAGCTGCGCATCACGCGGGGCCGAGGCGCCGCAGGGCGTGTCCGAACGTCATGTCCAGCGCGTCGAAGAGCACGCGGACGTCGAAGTCGAGGATGTTGTTGACCTCGTGGATCGGGACGCACCCACAACCTGGCCCTTTGGGCGCCGCCATCGCGTGGAACGCTTCGACGAAGCCGCGCTCGCGGCCGTTGCCGCGCTCTTGCTGCCACTGCGTCAGCAAGCAGGGCGCGACGGTTCCGTCGCTGAGCACGTAGCCGAAGTAGCGGCCGGCGTAGCACTCCCCGCAGTCGCCCCCGATCCGGCGTCCGTCGCGCGCCTGCATGCGGAGGATCGTCCGCGAGTTGCCGACGGGCCGGCCGCGCTCCTTGAGGTCGAGCAGGCGGTCCGCGAGCGCGGCGATCCGTCCGTCGTTCATCAGTGGCGCGATCGGCGCGTCGACGTCGCAGCTCGCGTCGTGCTCGAGCTGGAAGAAGGCCTTGAAGCCCAAGTCGGCGGCCACGTCGAGCACGTGCTCGACGTTCTCGGCGCCGCGTGGGGTGATCACCGTCATCGTCACGACGGGGACGCCGCGCGATCGGAGCAGCGTGATCGCCTCGATGACGCGGTCGTAGGAGCCGGCGTGGCGCTGCTGGTCGTGGAGCTCGCGGGGCCCGTCGAGCGTGAGACAAGCGAGGTCGAGCTGCGCGATCTCGTCGAAGCGATCCTTCACGAACCAGCCGTTCGTGTTCATCGCGACGTGAACCCCGCGGCCCTTCAAGTGCCGGACGAGCTCACCGAGGTCTCGTCGGAGCATCGGCTCGCCGCCGATGAGGCTCGCCCTCCCCATCCCGCCCGCGACGAAGTCGTCCATCGCATCCTTCCACTCCTCCGTCGTCATCTCCTCGCGCTTCTGCAGGGGGATGTGGCAGTACTCGCACCGGAAATTGCACCGGTTCGTGAGCGAGAAGGTCATCTGGAAGGGGCTCTTCGCGCGACGGAGACGGCGCGCGCCGAGCTGCGCGACCGGCAAGAGTCGGCGCGCCGTCGTCGAGACGAGCGAGGGGGGCGAGAGGCGGGGGGCCATGCAGTGCGCAAGGCTAACACCATCCCTCGCGGGCGCGCTGCTCATCGCCGAGGCGCTGCTCATGGCCGAGGCGCCGCTTCATCGCCGAGGCGCCGCTCCGTGGCCGAGGCGCCGCTTCATGGCCGAGGCGCCGCTTCATGGCCGAGGCGCTCCCTGTGCCGAGGCGGCGCTGGCCATGCGCGAGCGCGCGATGCCCGGTAGCATGCGGCGCATGCGCGCTCGGAGGCGTCCTCGCCCATGACCACGCGGGTCCGCATCGCGGGGGACGACCTGTCGGAGACGCGTCTGCTCGCGGTCCCTCCTGGGTCGGTGGTCGAGATCTCGCCGCCGCCCGCCTCCTGGGCGGGCGCCAAGCGCCTGCTCTACGGCTTCTGCGCGCGTTGGTGCCGCGGTCCTTCGCCTCGTCTCCGATTCATCGGCGTCCCCCGCTGCGTCTTCGGCACCGAACACCGGATGCTCCGCTCGATCCCCTCGTCGCGCGCTCATCCGCGCTGCCTCGGCTGTCGTGAGCGCGCGCGTTGTAGCCCGCCCGAGATCTGGAGCGACGAGCTCCAACCCTTCGGTCCCCTCGACCCGCTCGAGCGTCTCCGCGCGCACCTCTCGCGCCTCGCTCCCTTCGTCGACGCCGACCCGGAGCGAGTCGTGCGCGCGGTCGAGGCGATGGCGGTCGTGACCGCCTCGGCGCGGCCGGGGACGCCCTTCCTCCTCGAGCCTTCGATCGAGCTCTCGCCCACGCCGAGCGCGACACGAGTCGTCGTCTTCTTCGGGGACCTGCCGCCCGGGCGAGAGGCCGACGAGCACGCGATCTCGCTCGAGCGCCTCCGGGCGGCCGGCCTCGCGTTCGGCGCCCCGCTGCCGGCCGCCGTCGAGACGTTGCTCACCCGCCACGGCCCCTTTCCGATGCCGATCGGCTTCGAGGTGCAGCCTTCTCGGCTCCCTCTGTTGAAGGTCTACGTCCGGCTCGAGCGCGCGACGCCCACGGCGCGGCGCGCGCTCCTCGCGGACGCGCTCCGCCTCGTGACGCCGACCCCTGAGGACGTCGCGGAGTCGGCGGACACGGAGATGGTCTGCGTCGGCCTCCGCGAGGGGGCGGTCGTTCAGATCAAGGCGTACGTCGCGCGGGACGCGCGGGTCGGCCTGCCCGAGCGAGGCCTCGCGGGCCTGCCCGAGGGGCACCCAGTGCTCGCGCTCGCGACCGAACCTCGCGCGTACGCGGTCATCGACCTCTACGACGACCGCGGTCGACCCGCGAAGTGGGACCTCCGGATGCGAGGCACGCTGTCGACCGGCCCCGTCGCGGCGGGGACCTTCGGCGCGCTCGTCCCCGACGCGCGGCCGATGCTCGAGGAGGTGCTCGGCGCGCCCGACGCGCTCGTCGACGTCGTCGCGGTCGCCTCCCGCGCGGGCACCCTCACGCTCTACTTCGAGCTCTGTTGAGACGCGAGTCCGATCTGCGGTCACCCCGCTCGTTGGGATATGATGCGCCGATGCAGCTTCCTCTCGCCGAGCGAGCCCCGCCACGTGTCGCCCGAGCGCCGCTCGAGCGCTGTGGCGCGGACGAGCCGCTGCACGACTACATCCTCGAGCGATACGCGCCCCCGGCGCCGCCCGAGGGGAAGCTCCGCGCGCTGAACCTCTTCGTCGAGTCTCTGGCAGACGCGGGGGTCGAGCGGGAGGGGCTCCGCGTCATCGACACGATCCGCGAGGGGCTCGGCCCTCATCGGACCGTGTTCGGCGTGAAATCCCACACGCAAAAGGGCGCCGAGCCCGGCTGGGAGCTCTACTTCTACGACTTCGAGCGCGTCCACGCGGACCTGCAGATCGGGCGCGTCGTCGAGCTCCTCGGCGGCCTGCTCGACGTGGACGCCGTCGAGCCGTGGCCGCTCCCCTGGCACATGTTCAGCGTCGAGCTCTCGCCCGAGCACCTGCGTCGCGAGCGCCCCGCCTCCGTCGACGTGTACCTCGACATGCGGAGCTACAAGGTCCGCGGCACGTCGTGGGAGCTCGAGAACGTCTACACCTTCCACGACCCGCGGCAGGAGATCGACGAGCTGCTACATCGCGCGCGCTCGCTGGTTCACTTCGACCATCTGCGCTGGAACCTCGCGCACGTGCTCCCACCCGACTTCCTCGCCGCCCACCGCGTCTGCGTCGCCAACAAGCGCCGCGCGGACGCGGTCTACGCTTCCCGCGTCCCCACCCCCGCGCTCACGCGATTCCTCGAGCGACACTCCTTCCCGTCCGCCCTCTCCGTCTTTGCGCGCCGCCACGCCGCCGAGCTCGACCACCTGCTCTGGGACGTCGGCGTCGACTTCCAAGGCACGGACGGGGAGCTCCGCTTCGTGAAGGCGGGCGTCTACGGGAGCTTCTGATGCGCGCTCCCCCCGACGCTCGGGCGTCCAAGCCCCGTGTCCCCCCCGCGCCGTCCGTCGCGCATGACAGCCTCGTCGTCACGTTCGCGTTCCGCTGCAACCTGGCGTGCACCTTCTGCATGGTCGAGGACGTCCTCGAGGCGCCCTATCCGGGCGTCTCGCTCGAGCGCTTCGAGGCGCTCTGCCGCGACCCCACGAGCACGCTCCAGGGCCTCCGCCGCGTCACCTTCAGCGGTGGAGAGGTGACCACCTCCAAGCTGCTCCCGGACTACGTGCGGCTCGCGCGATCCCTCCCCGAGGTCCGCCACGTACGGATCCAGACGAACGCGACCCGCCTGCGCGATCGGGCGTATCTCCGCTCGCTCCTCGACGCAGGCGTCGACGAGCTCTTCGTCTCGTTCCACGGACACGACGCGGCGTCCACCGAGGCCATCACACGTCGTCCGGGCTCGTTCGACCAGATCCTGGCGGGAATGCGCGAGATTCGCGCCGCGGGCGCGACGCTCATCACCAACACCGCGCTGGTCCGCCAGAACTACCAGTCGCTGGCGGCGATCGTCGAGGTCGTCGCGCCCCTCGCGCCGGCCAGCATCGAGATGTGGAGCTTCTGGCCGCGCATCCACGAGCACACGCGCGAGTTCGCGGTGCCCGTCGCGGAGCTCCGCGGCCCCGTCATCGCGGCTATGCGCGCCTGCCTCGCGCGAGGGATCCCGCCCGTCCTCAAGTGGTTCCCGCGCTGCCTCGTCCCGCCCGACCTCTTGCCCTATCACGACGACGGGCAGCCGCAGATGCTCATCGAGCCCGAGTTCTGGGATCGCGAGCCAGGGTACGGGTGCCTCTACGCCGGCGTCTGCGAGGACCACCACGCGCAACGATGCTCGGGGTTGAGCCACGCGTATGTGGAGCTGCATGGTTGGGAGCAGGACCTCTTGCGACCGCGCCGGGTGGAGGCCTCGGACCGGGCGCGAGCGGGCGGCGCGGGGGACGACTTCGTCCTGCGCAACCTGGTGAAGGACGGCGGGCCCAAGCGCACCCACACCGCCCGCGTCGCCGCGTGGCTCGACGCCTTCGGCCTCGCCTTCGGCGGAGAGGTCGCGGGCTGGACTCTCGTCTCGGCGCGACGGAGTCGCTTCCGGGAATCGCTGAGGCTCGAGCTTCGCCGGTCTGAGCGCCGCGCCGTCCTCCAGATCGCCGCAGGAGACCCAACGCCGAAGGTCGTCGTCGTCGGGGACGCCCGCGCTCGTCGCGAGGCGGAGCCGCTCGCGCGCGCGCTCGGTGACGCGCTCTCTCGCTGCGCGAGCCCGCCCCCGATCCCCTGAGAGGTGGCGGGCTCGGCCACCGTCTCCGCGACTCGCTGCCCCGGTCGCCTGCTATCCTCCGCGACGATGTCGTCGCTCGAGGCTCCCCCGAACTACTTGGACGTGCTCGTCGTCCCCGCGAGCGATCGGCACGCGGCGCAGGGCGCGTACGGCGCGATCCTCGACGGGGGGCTCGGCGCGCTCGTCCTCCGCGGGGCGTTCGAGCCCGCCGCGCTCGCGGCCGCGTCGGCCCGGCTCTCGGCGCTCGAGGTGCCCGAGCACTTGCGGCACGCGCCCGTCGTGAGCCGCCTCGACGAGCCGGCCATGGGGGTGGTCGGACGATGCATGCGCCTGTCGGGCCTCGAGGACTATCCGAAGAGCGCGGCGGAGACGCGCGCGCTCTTCGGGCAGATCTTCGATGACCCGGAGGGCCTCGAGGGCGGAGTCGCCGCGTTCTTGCGGGAGCTCTCTGGTGGCGAGGTGCGCTCCCCCCCCGGGGCGTTCGCTCCCGCGCTGATCTCGCGCCTCCGCGGCGGGGCCGAGATCCCCTATCACTTCGACAATTTCGTCTTGCTCGAAGAGACCGCGTTCCGGCTCGTCGCGCCGCTCATCGAATCTCGGACGCTCCTGAACGTGCAGGTCCCGCTCCAACGGCCCGACGCGGGCGGTCACCTCGAGCTCGCGTCGTACCATTGGGACGACTTCGTCCAAGCTGGCGCGCCGCGGCCCGACGCGCATGTCGACACCCCAGCGCGCGACGCGACCCACCATCGGCTCGTCGAGCTCGAGGTCGGCGACATGCTGCTCTTCGACGCGGGTCGCATCTGCCATCGGGTCACTCCGGTCGTGGGCGCGCGCGAACGCCTGACGTACGTCGTGCACACCGCCCCGCTCCGAGACGGCTCGGGCGTGGCGTACTTCACCTGAGCTCCGACTCTCGGTTCAGACCAAGTACCTCGCCACAGGAGTCTTGACCGGTTCAGCGTGGAGGATCGGCCTCGAGGTCGGTTCCGCGTCGACGAAGGACAGGCCGAAGCCTATTCGAGGAGGTGCGGGGCCGACATCGAGGTCGAGGACCGCGACCAACCGGTCAAGACTCCTGTGGCGAGGTACTAGCTCCTCGAGGTTTCGATCAGCATGAAGTGGATCTCGGCGACGCGCTCGACGCGCTCGACCCGGAACCCTCGGCGCCCCAGCTCGTCGACGTACCAGCTCGCCGGCCGGTAGTGGCTCAGGAACGGGAGGTTCGCGACCTCGGCGTCCGGGAGCGAGCGCTGCTTCAGGTCGTAGCGCTCGCCCTCGAAGATCACGAAGGGCGCACCGGGCGGCAGCGCGCGCGCGACCGCGTCGAGGATGCGACGCGCGCCCTCCTCGTTCCAGTCGTGCAGGAGCGACTTCGCGATCGCGCCGTCGAAGCCGCCGGGGAGCGCGCCGCGTGCGAGATCGACCGCGTCGAAGCGCACGGCGTCGCGCAAACGCGCGAGGTCGCCGCCCTCTCCACCGCGCCGCTCGAGGTGCTCGCGTCCGAGCGCACAGACGACCGGCGTGTCGACCACCGTGACCGTCGCCTCGGGGTGACGGCGCGCGATCTGAATCGCCTGTTCGCCGTTGTTTCCACCCAGGTCGAGCCAGCGGCGCGCCCTCGAGAAGTCGTAGGCGTCCAACAGGAACGGGACGTGGTAGCGGGTCAGGGTCGACATGTAGCGGACCCAGGGGCGACTCGCGTCGAGCAGCGCCGCGTCGAAATTCGGTCGCGCGTCGAAGTGGAAGAAGCCGATCAACGCGCCCAGGAAGCGGTGGGGCTCACGGACGGCGCTCGCGTAGTGGCTGGTCATCGCGCGGGTGACGTGGCGCTGGTAGTCGAGCTGCGCCTCGAGGAGGTCGCGGTAGGGCAGGACCTCGCGGAAGCGCGTCGCGAGCGTCAGCTCGCCGTCGCCGTGCGGCGCCAGGACCTCGTGCTGCGCCAACAGGTCCATGAGGATCTCGAGCTCTCGCGCGTCGACGGCCAGCTCTCGTGCCAGCACGTCGGGGGAGGCGCCAGCGCGGCCTTCGAGCCTGTCCACCAGGCCGAGCTCCAGCGCGGCGCCGACCACGCTGGGGCGGATGAGCCCGTCCAAGTAGAACGCGACGCGCTCCCAAGGGATCGCAGGATTCGTCACGTGCCGATGATGGCATGGGTCGCGCGAGCCGACACGCTCCCCGACGGCACCGACCTTCGCGAGGTCGACCTCTCGGGCGCCACCTTCGAGCACGTGTACGTGAGCCACGACCTACGCGGCGCCAACCTCGCCAAGACCGTGTGGCGGTCGATGCTCGCATGGGTCGCGGCGTGTCGGCTCGCGCGTGCTCGCCGTCGGCCGTCGGCCGAAGGGGCGCGACCCGCCGAGCGCGGCCCGGTCGCGCGTGCTCGCCGTTGGCCGTCGGCCGAAGGGGTGTGACCCGCCGAGCGCGGCCCGCCCGCGCGACTCGCCGACCTCAGATCGCCAACCCGCGCGCGCGCTTGTACGCGTCCGACGCCAGCAGCACGGGGTAGGTCCAGGGATCGCACCACCAGAAGTTCAACGAGATCGCTGCCTCGAGCGAGCGCGCGTGGTGCCACCACCGAGGCGGGATGAAGAGCGCGTCGCCAGGGCCGAGCGTCGCCAGCACGCCACGAGCCCGCGTCAGCCGGGGCCATCGGGCGAAGTCGGGCGCCTCGGGATCGACCCGGCTGAGGTGAGGCGTCGACGAGATCCACGGGTAGGCGTACAGCGCGCGCGCATCCGATGGGGGAAAGAGGACGAAGCGCTTCGTGCCGTGCAGCATCACCACGAGGTTGTGGGGCAAGTCGAAGTGCAGGCGCGTCACCGTCCCCCGCCCGCTGAACCAGAAGTTGCTCCGCAGGCCGAGGCCGTCGACGCAGGGGCTCGGGACGCCCAGGTCGGCGCGCATCGACGGCGGGAGGGCGGTCGTGCTCACGCGGAGGTAGTGGCGCGGCTTGTCGGTGCCTTCCGTGTGGGCGACGTAGTCGCGCAGCCGCATGGGCTCGAGCACGAAGCCGGTGCGCGGATCGAGCAGGACGTGTCCGTCGCGCATCGCGTACGTCTGCACGACCAGGTCACCGTGTCGATCCCGCAGGAGCTCCGGCGACCAGCGTCGCGCGGGCCAGCTGCTCGCCACCTCGCGCACGATGACGGGGTGCGTGGGGGGCTCGCGTCCCCAGGGCGTCGTCAGGGTCGGCACGGCTGGGAGGAGATCGAACGCCCACATCGGGAAGGCAGCGTATCAGGTTCCGTGCAGGGCCCGTCCCGCTCGGTCGGCACGACGCCGGCGGACGAGTGTATCGTGGGGCGTGCGCCTCACACCCTTACGTGCTCGCGCGTGGACCTTGCGAAGCGTGATCTCGGCCATCACCCTCGAGCACCCGGTCTGGTCTCCTCGGATGGCGTCCGGTTGGCTTGCGATGACGTGGACGGACGAGCGGCTCGCCGAGCGCGGCAGCCACGACCTCGTGACTTGTTATCGCACCGACGCGGGGCACCTCACGCTCTCTGAGCGGACGAACCTGTCCGTCGAGCGCGTCCCGCTCCGCGAAGCGCTCGACCACGTGCGGGCGGGAGCGGCGGCGACGCTGCGGGTGCGAGCCCGGATCGACCAGGAGCTGCCCGCCTTGGTCAGCGACCTCGGCTGGTTGGCACCCTTGGTCCGCGCCGGTCTCCTCGAGGCCAGCCTCTGGGTCAGCCCGGGACCGACCGTCTCACGATTGCACTTCGATCAGCCGCACAACGTCCTCGTCGGCCTCCGCGGGAGCAAACGCGTCGTGCTCTTCTCTCCTTGGCAGACTCCATGGCTCTACCCGCGGTCACCGCTCTCGGCGGCGGCGCAGTTCAGCCGTCTCGACCTCTCGCGGCCTCTCCCGGCCGACCGCTCGTGGGCGCGCCGCGCGCGCGGCGTCGAGTGCACCCTGGCGCCCGGCGACGCGCTCTTCATCCCGGGCGGGTGGTGGCATTATGTCGAGCACGCGGAGCCGTGCGCGTCGCTCAGCCTCCGATGGTGGCCGCCGACGCGCGCCCCGGTGCTCGCGGCGGCGAGCCTCTACAAGCGCGCGCGGCGCCACTCTCGCTGACTCGCGCGATGGCGCCACTCTCGTCGACTCGCGCGAGTGCGCGCCCCACTCGTTGGCTCGCGCGAGCACATGCCGTTCCCGAGCAGCCTCGATCGCGCTCTCGCCTGCGGGGCCGCGGAGGAGCGCTCCACGGGTCGCGCTCAGCCCGCGGCGAGCACCGGGCGCAGCTCGGCGTCACCGTGGAGCTCCAGGTAACCCTGCCGAAGCCCATAGCAGCGCGACTCGAGCGCGCAGCCCTTGCACGCCTCGGTCTTGACGAACTCGCCGCCATCCTCGGCGACCTCGGAGAGCTGGAAGTAGGCCGCGAGGGGTCTCGGGACGAGGCAGAGCGGGATGCCACACATCGACTCGAACCCTCCGAGGGGGAGCCCTCGCGACTCCGCGAGGGCGACCGCCTGCGCGAGCAGCGGCAGGACCTCGCCGTAGCTCGGCACGAGGGAGCGGTCGCGCGGGACGACGTCGGTCGACGGCGCGACGAAGGAGAGGGTTGCGTAGACGCCAGGCCACCGATCCGCGAGCAGCGCGACCCAGGCGGGCAGCTCTTGGGCGTTGGTCTGCGAGATGACGAAGTTCAGCTGCACCACGACGCCGAGCGCCACGAGGTGGTCGACGCCGCGGAGCGTCTTCGCGAAGGTCCCCGGGGCGTGGGTGACCGCGTCCGAGACCTCCGCGCTCGCCCCGTGAAGGGAGACGAACGCCTCGTCGAGCCCTGCCTCGACGAGGGCCTCGGCGAGGGCGCGGTCGGCGAGCCGCACCGCGTTGGTCTGCATCAGCACCGGCCGCGAGGAGAGCGACTTGGCGAGGCGCACGTACTCGACGATGCGTGGGTGCAGCGTCGGCTCACCCCCCGAGAGCGTGACCTTGTGGCCTGCGAGGGCGGCCTCCCGGATGGCGGCCTCGACGACGTCGTCGGCCGCCTTCGGGAGGTGCGTCGAGACGAAGCAGAAGCCGCAGGCCTGATTGCATTGGAAGAGCACACGGATGATCGCCTCGACCACGTCGCCCGACGCCGGGTCGCGATAGCGATTGAGGGTGACGAGCTCGCGCGCGATCTGCTCTTCGACCGACGAGATGATCGACAAGCGACGCCGCGTTCGGTCGGTGCGCGGCGGCGTCATGCGCGGGGGACCGTCGCGCTCGAGGACCACGCGAGGGATCCCGGAGCAACGATCGCGCACGAGGCACGGCTCACAGGCTTCGACGAAAGCGTGGTCGGGCGGGGGAGCGACGTTCGGCGTCATCGAGTAGAGGTGCGCGACGCGGCCCGCGTCCTCGTGCACGCACGGCGGCGGGCCGCTCCCTGGGGCGAGCCTCGACACGAGGCCGACGCGGCGCGCGGCATCCTCGACCGCGCGCACGACCTCGCCCGCGCGGTCGTAGCCGACGAGCTCTGATGGATCGGGGGAGCTGACGGGCAAGCGCAGGACGAGCGCATGGACGCGACCTCCGAACCGCTCGCGCAAGAACGCCGGGAGGGCCGGGAGGTCGTCGAGCGTCGAGCGGACGATCGCCGCTTGGACGTCGACGCGCAGGGCCGCGTCCAGGCAAGCGTCGATCCCTCGGAGGGTGGCGAGGAAGCCGCCGGGGTCGTGCGTGATGCGGTCGACGACCTCCGCGCGGGCGGCCGAGAGGTTCACGAGCACCTCGTCGAGGCCCGCCGCGGCGAGGGCGCGGGCTCCGGCGTCGTCGACGAGGGTCCCGTTCGTCTCCAGCGCCACCCGCTCGGCGCCCAGTCGGCGCGCGGCCGCGACCAAGGCGGCGAGGTCTCGGCGCAGGGTCGGCTCCCCGCCGCTCAGCACGATCCGCTTCCCTCCCGAGCGGATGGCCGCCCCGATGCGGGCCTCCACCGCCGCGCGCGAGATCCAGCGCAGGTCGTCCGTCGCGAGGCGATCCGTGCAGTACGTGCAGCGCTGATTGCACCGCAGGTTCGTCTGGATCAGCTCGCTCCGCACGAGTGCACTCTACCGGTGCCTCGCACCGCCGGACACCTCGTCGGGGAGATGGCGTCAGCTTCCTCCGGAGATCGCCAGCCCCCCGCTTCGAACGATTCCACTTCGAAGCGCTCGCTTTGCTCGCTGCGCGCCGCCCAGTAGAGCGGCTTGCGAAGCGGCCGAGCTTCTTTCAGCCCGTCCGCTGGTGGACGAAGCGCGCGATCTTCGCCATGCCCGACTGGGCGCGGGGGCTGAGATCCGCGAAGAGCGGGTAGACGTGGATCTCGTCGGGCTCGACGTGCAGCTCGACCTCGACGCCCGCGTCCCGCGCACGCGCCGCAAAGCGCCGCGCGTCGTCGACGATCGCCTCGACCTCGCCCGCGAGCACGAGCAGCGGCGGCAGCCCGCGGAGCTCGGCGTGGACGGGAGAGACCCGAGGGTCGACGAGCGGGAGGGCGCCAGCGTAGGCGTTGCGGAAGTAGGCGCTCTTCTCGGGGAAGATGTAGTCGTAGCGTGTGGTGCGGGCCGAGGACTCGCCGCTGAGGTCCGTCCACGGTGAGATCAGCACCCCGCCTGCGGGCATCGGCAAGCCCGCGTCGCGGAGGGCGACGAGCGTCGCGGCGGTCAGCCCGCCACCGGCCGAGTCTCCAGCGATGACGAGCTGCTGGGGTGAGCGCTCGGCGAGGAGGGCCTCGTAGGCGCGCAGCGCGTCCTCGATCGCTGCGGGGCACGGGTGCTCGGGCGCCAGGCGGTAGTCGACCCCCACGACCTCGACGTGCCCGACGTGGGCGAGCCCCGCGAACATGCCGAGGTGCGAGCGCGTCGAGCCGAGCGCGTAGGCGCCTCCGTGCAGGTAGAGCACGGTCCCGCGCGTCGGTAGCCGCTCGCCCGTCACGCGATGCTTCGGCAACACCCGCACCCCGGCGACCCCGCCGAGCACGAGCTCCTCGCGGACGACGCGATCACGCCGGACCTCGCGCTCGCCGATTCGGTCCATCGCCTTGCGGAGCCGCGTCACCTTCGGGATGGCCTCGGGTGAGGCGCTCACGCCGAACTGGATGCGCAGGAGCTCGACTAGGGTCTCGTAGCGGAACGACCAGCTCGGCCGCCGGGGACCACGGCGGAGCCGCCGGCTCGCGGTGCGGAAGGTCGCTCGACCGACCTGCTCGAGGGTGCGTCGATAGGCTCGCATCGGACGGAAGGGTACTCGCCACGAGTGAAAGTGCGACACGCCTTCACCAAGCGGCGGCGGACGACCCTCGGATGGGGAGGTCGTGATCACTCGTCGGTGAGCGCCCCGAACCCTTGGGCCGCGCACGCGCCGACGTCGGTGCTCGTGATCTGCAGCGCGACCCAGATCCCCAGCAGGATCGCGACGGACGCTCTGAGGACGACGCGGATGACGAAGCCACGGTCTCGCCGCCGCAGCGCGCGGACGTCTGGGTCGGCGAGGTCGACCTGGGCTCGAGCCGCCTCCTCGATCTCGGCCGGCGAGACGAGCGCGCCGGAGTCGAGCCCGGTCTCGGCCTCCCCGGACCCAGCTTCGGTCTCGGTCTCGGGCGGGGGCGCCCCAGCCTCGGACCCGGACCCAGTCTCGGACGCGGACGCGGACGCGGACCCGGCCCCGGACGCGGACGCGGACGCGGCCCCGGCCCCGGACCCGGCCCCGGTCTCGGACCCGGCCCCGAACTCGGACCCGGCCCCGGACTCGGCCCCGGAGTCGGAACCGGACACCCCATCGGTGTCCGACCTCATCCGCTCGTCTGCCTCCGCGTCCGGCTTCACGCCCCGAATGTGTCACTCGGGCTCAGACACGCCAACTGCTCTTCCCACCGGGGCACGAGCCGCGTAGTCTCGCCCATCATGCAGACGCTGGACCGGGAGGACCGCCTCCGCCTCATGAAGTTCATCTGCTCCTTCGCGTGGGCGGACCTCGAGGTGCAAGACGCAGAGCGGAAGTTCGTGCACCGGCTGGTGGCGGAGCTCGAGCTCGACGACGCCGAGAAGGCGAAGGTCGAGGATTGGCTCGAGGTGCCTCCCCCGGCCGAAGAGGTCGATCCCGCGGACATCCCCAAGGCGCATCGGCAGCTCTTCCTCGACACCGTGCGCGCGATCATCGTCGCCGACGGTAAGGTCGACGCGGACGAGGCCGAGAGCTTCGCGCTGCTCGAAGCGCTCCTGCGCTGAGCCCAGTGCGGCGTGGCGCCTGCGCACCGCGTTCGCGCGCGCCGCGTTCGGGTGCGCGCCGCGTTGGGGTGCGCGCCGCGTTCGGGTGCGCTGCGGTCGTGCGCGCCGCGTTCGGCCGCGCCGCGTTCGGGTGCGTGGCGTTCGTGCGCCGCGTTCGGGTGCGCCGCATTCGTGCGCGCCGCATTTGGGTGCGCGCTGCGTCCGGGCCGACTCGACGGCCTGTCGACTCACCTGCGAAGCGCAGCGCCTCAGCGCGGAGGCAAGCCCGTCGTCCACTCCGGAAGACCACCGCAACACGGAACGTCGCCACCTCACGCACGTCGGCGCTCGCCTCCGACCCCATTTTCGGTTTCAGGCGTGATGCACCCGCCATGCACCCGCCATGCATCCGCCATGCACACGTGCGCGTGCGGCGCTCCGGCCCCGATCCGAGGATCCCGTTGACCGCACCCCGGATTGACTGAGAGCATCTGATTCGTGAGAAAACGTACGCTCGTCGTCCTCGTCGCCATGATGGCGAACGTGGCTCACGCGCAGCCGCTCGACGACGCGGCGTTCGCGATCGACGAGGCAGAGTTCGAGCGCGCGCTCGAGCTCTTGGCGCGCGCCGAGGAGGGGCCGCTCGATCTCACCGGGCTCCAACGGCTGCTCGCGCTCCGCGCCTTGGCGCTCTTCGGGCTCCGCGACGACGACGCGCTCGCTCGCGCGCTCGCCGACTACGCCACCATCGGCCCCGAGGCGCTCGAGGGGCCGCCCCGCCTCGCGCAGCTCTACGCGGAGGCCCGCCTGAGAGCCACCGCCCCGCGGCTCGACGTCGACGCACGCGTCGAGGGCGACGTCGCCGTCGTCGAGGCGCGCTGGGATCCGCCGCACCCGCTGTCGCGCGAGGTGCGGGTTCACGCGCGCAGTGAAGGCGCGGAGTGGGAGTCGGGGACGGGCTCCCTCCGCCTGCCCCGCGGGGAGGGCGGGGTGGAGTATTTCGTCGAGGCGATCGGGCCGGGTGGGGCCGTGCTCTCTCGCGAAGGAAGCCGCGGATCGCCTCGCGTCCTCGGTCGCCTGGATGGTGTCAGGGAGACACCAAATCGACAGGCCGCCCGGCGGCGCTTACGCTTGGGGCTCGGAATCGGGATCGCGGTGGCCGTCGTGGCCGCGGTGGTGACGGTCGTCGTGCTGACCCGTCCACGCGGGCTCGAGCTCTTCGGCCCGGTGCCAGAGCGTTGAGGGGGTCGAGAAGGAGCCGATGCTGGATTCGGGCATGACCGTGGTGGACGAGCCGGATGAGCCCCTCGCGCTCTCCGGGGTGCCCCCGATCCAAGCGCCGCCCTCCTCGTCGATCACGCAGGGCCCCGACACCCACGGCCCCGACGAGATCGACACGGCCTCGGCGCGAGCCACGCCCTCGGCGGCCTCCGAGCCGAGCGCCACGCGCACGATGCGGCCGGACGCGGTCGCCGCGCCCAAGCGGCTCGGCCGCTACGTGCTGACACACCGGCTCGCGAGCGGGGGCTTCGCGACCGTCTACCTCGGCGTCGTGACGGGGCCCGGCGGCTTCGAGAAGGTCGTCGCGCTGAAGCTCCTGCACGAGCACCTCGCGCAGGAGCGCTCGATCGCGGACGGCTTCCTCGACGAGGCGCGCATCGCTGCGGCCATCCATCACTCGAACGTCTGCACCGTGCACGAGGTCGCGGAGGTCGACGGCCAGCTCTTCCTCGCGATGGACCTCGTGATCGGCGAGTCCTTCTCGGCGATCTTGCGGTCGGGCGCGCAGCGCAAGCAGCCCGCGCTCTCGCCCGAGCTCGTCGCCTACGTGCTCGCCGAGGCGGCCGAGGGGCTCCACGCCGCGCACGAAGCGGTCGGGCCGGACGGCGAGCCGCTCCACATCGTCCACCGCGACGTCGCGCCCTCGAACCTCTTCCTCGGCTACGACGGCCACGTGAAGCTGCTCGACTTCGGCATCGCGAAGGCCACGGGCCGTCTGCAGAAGACCCAGACCGGCACGCTGAAGGGGCACTTCGCGTACATGTCGCCCGAGCAGCTGCTCGGGCGCAGTGACCGCCGCTCGGACCTCTTCTCGCTCGCCATCGTCGGCTGGGAGCTGCTCACGGGCCGCCGCCTCTTCCGGCGGAAGACCGACGTCGAGACGATGATGGCGGTGCAGCAATGCATCGTGATGCCGCCGCGGGAGCTCGTGGAAACCGTCCCCGAGGCGCTCGAGCGCATCCTGCTGCGCGCCTTGAGCCCCTCCCCCGACGATCGCCAGGCGAGCTGCGCCGAGCTCGCGCGCGAGCTCCGCGAGTGGCTCGTCCACGCGTCGCCGCAGACCACCGCCGCGAGCGCGTCGACGGCGCTGCACGAGCTCTTTCCCCAGGGGCAGCGCGAGCGCCGCGCGCTCATCGCGTCGGCGCTCGACGCCGCCGCGCGAGGCGCCGCGATCCGAGACGTCGCGAGCGAGCCGGGCCCGGTCTCCCACACCGTCGTGCGGCGGCGCGCGCGCCGCGGTCTCCTCGTGGGCGCCGTCGGGGCGGTCGCCCTTCTGCTCGTCGGTGGCGCGCTCGGCGCGTGGGCGTTCTCGTCGCCCGCCCCAGTCGCGGCGCCCGACGACCGCGCCCAAGCGGGCTTCGTCGAGGAGCCTCCCTCGTCGGCGTCCGAGCCACGCGCGCTCGCGGCCGATCCAGACCCGATCGCCGTGCCGGCCCACGAGTCGGAGGCAGATCTCATCGCCCGAGCGGCGGAGCCCACGGAGGGCTCGGCGCTCGAGGAGAGCCCCGAGGCTCTGTTGGGGAGGCCGGAGGCTGAGCGGGTCGCCCAGGCACCCTCACCCAGCGAGGCCACGCAGGGTGAGGCCACGCGCGAGACGCGCACCACGCCACGTGCGGAGGCCCGACGAGAGCGACGCCGAGCCGAGCGGCCGAGCGCTCCCGCCGCCGAGCCCACGGGGTTCGGCTTCGTGAACGTCTCCGTCGCCGGTGGATGGGGCCAGGTCTTCGTGGACGGGCGGCACGTCGGTGAGGCGCCTCTCCGAGCGCGCGTCGAGGCGGGCGCCCGCGTCATCCGCGTGCTGGACGGCTCCGGCCGAGAGGCGACCCGCCGCGTCGTGGTCGAGCCCGACGGCTCGGCGCGCGCGGTGTTCCGCTTCGAGTGACCGCCCTCGCACGCATCGAGAACGGCCCACGCGGCGTCCTCGACGCGCGATGTTCCGCGTCGAGCCACGGCCTCGGGTGGGCGAGAACGGCCCACGCGGCGTCCTCGACGCGCGGTGTTCCGCTTCGACTGAGTGTCTCGCTTGGGCGAGAACGGCCCGCGCGGCGTCCTCGACGTGCTGATGTTCCGTTTCGAGTCGCTGCCTCGGGTGGCGCGCGGAACCACGACGAGCGGGGTTGAACCAGAGGTGGGAACGGCCCACGCGGCGTCCTCGACGCGCGGTGTTCCGCTTCGACTGAGTGCCTCGCGTGGGCGAGAACGGCCCACGCGGCGTCCTCGGTCAAGAGCGGCTACTCGAAGCGAAACTCCGCGCATATGGGCAAGAACGGCCCACACGGCGTCCTCGACCCGCGCGGGATCTCGTGGTCTTTTGGTCGTCATGCGACGACCCGTCCCGTACTCACCGCCCGGTGGCCCTTCCTGGGGCGCTCCTCCCGAGGGCTTCGACCCCGCGGGCGCCGCGAACGCTCCCGCGAGCGGCGCGCCCGCCGGCAGCCCCCAGGCCGCGCCGGCCGAGCTCGCCTCCACCACGCGCGTGCTCGGGTGGGTCCTCGGGGGCTTCGCGCTGCTCACGCTGGGGAGCCGGTGGCTCCAGCTCCAAGGCGCGCTCGCCATGTGGCGCGTGTCGCAGCAGACCCGCGCGGCGCTCGCCGAGGTCACCGCGATCAACGCCGAGTATGTGCGCGCCGCGGGGATCTCCCCCGAGCAGCTCGCGCCCGTCGACATGAGCGGGGGTGTTCTCGCGATGACGTTTCAGGCGTCGTTGGCTGGCGCGAGCGGCGTCATCGCCGGAGGGCTGGCGGGGCTCGTCGCGCTCCTGGTCCTCGTGCGGAGCCGGCGCGCGTCGCGGATCGGCGCGCGGGGGCTGAGGTTCGCGACCGTGGCGATCGTGCTCGCGTACGTGGCCGATCTCTGGGCGTCCCGTGCTGCAGCCACCGCGGCGCAAGACCAGCTCGCGCGCGTGTCCGCGGGCGCCGGCGAGCAGGCCGCCGCGGTCTTCGGCGCGATGGCGCGCATGACCGAGGCCGCTATGCCCTCGTTGACCTCGCAGCTCGTCGGCGTGCTCATCTGGGTCGTACCCACGGTGCTCTTTCTCCTCTGGGGCGGCCGCCACCTCGCTCGGCCGGAGGTCGCAGCCGCGTTCGAGCGCCGCTGACGGTTGGCGCGCTCACGAGGTGACGCCGAGGGCAGACTTTGGATCGCGGCTGTGTCCGAGGGCCGGGCGCTCACACAGGCGGGCTTCAAGGGCAGGGGATTCGGCGCGGACCGACCGCGATGTCGTCGATGTAGAGGGTGGTGGGGGTCTCGTAGGCCGTCACCACGCCGAGGTGGAGCGCTTGGTAGGGGCCATTCGGGCTGACGGTCCCACGGCCCACGATCGACCGGACCGGCGTGCCGTCGCGGTACACGTCGACGCGACCGCTCGTCTCGTGCACCACGAAGCCGAGCTCGAGGCACGACCAGCCCGATGGGAGCGCGGGCGCGGCGTAGTGGTCCCAATAGTCCGGGGTCTCGGACCCGAGCCAAAAGCCGACCTGCCGCGTGGCGTCGAGCGCGACCGAGATGCCGCGATCCCCTTCTCCGCCCCAGAGATAGGCGAGGTCGAACCTCGCCGCGGACTCGGGTGGGAAGTAGGTGGAGATCCGCGCCCAGACCTCGGTAGCGCCTGCGGGGATGTTCGCGACACGCAGCGAGGAGCCATCCCGATCGTTGGTCGTGCGCATCTGCGTGGCGGTCCGCCCCAGTCGCTCGGGGGCTGGCAACCAATCGATCGTGCCTGCCCCGGCCACGCGCCACTGCACCGCAGGGTCGCGCCCGGACTCGAAGTCGTCACAAGCCCACGCGCCCTCCTCGCGCAACACCTCGCACTCGGGGCGCGGAGGAGGCACGTCCTCCGGCACGTCCCGCACGTCGGCGTCGACGGGAGCGTCGACCCCCGCGTCGGCGGGGCCCGCGTCGAAGCCAGCGTCGCCGGACCCCGCGTCGAAGCCGGCGTCGCTACCGCCACACCGGTCGAGGAGCGGGCAGGCGCCGAGCGCGCAGCGGTCCTCGTCGAAGGGCACGAGCGCGACGGACGCGCGAGGGGCGTCTTGCGCGACTCGCTCGCAGCCGCGCGCATAAGCGTGGCAGCGCGCGTCGAACGCCGTCACGAAGACGGCCGCCTCGGTCGCGGACAGCGAGAGCGCCTCGGGCATCGTGCTCTCCCTCAGGATGCGCTGAGCGAAGACCTCGGCGTCGGGCGCGCAGTCCCGCTGGAAACGCACCTCGTAGAAGCTCCCAGGGCGCTCGACGACACCCTCGAAGCGGAGGCTCCAGTCCACCCGCGCCGAGCAGCCCGACGCGACGAAGAGCGCGACCGCGACGAGGCGCGCGTGCGGAGCCCGCCATCCGTGATCCCGCTTCATCGATGAAAACGTAACACGGCGCGCGCCGCCCTTTGTACGGGAGCGCCGGACCGCTCCTCTGATCCGATCGGCAGCCGGCGCCGACTCGGACTCGGTCACGGACACGGACTCGGACGGACACGGACTCGGCCTCGGGTCGGACTCGGTCACGGACGGACACGCACTCGGACTCGGACTCGGACTCGGACTCGGACTCGGACTCAGACTCGGACTCGGACATGAGCATGAGCATGAACATGGAAATGGACGAGTCCTTCGACTTGCGGGCCGGCCCCGCCGCTCCCACGACGCGACCATGGCTCGCAAGCGCGCCCCGCAGCTGCCCCCTGACCTCCACCCCTCGCGCCTCTGGCGGGTCACGAAGATCGCGCTCGTCGCGGTGGGCCTGCTCGTCGCGGCGCTCGTCGTGATCGGCCTCATCCTGCACGAGCCACGTCCCGAGGGGAGCACGGGCGACGACGCCGAGGCCCTCGCCCAGCGGATGCTGATGGCGGTGGACGCCGCCGCGTGGGAGCGGACGGGGGCGATCCGTTGGGGCTTCGGCGGACGCCAAGAGCACCTCTGGGACAAGTCGCGCAACTACGCGCGCGTGCGCTGGGGCGGAGACACCGAGGTGTTGCTCCGGTTGCACGACCAATCAGGGGTCGCGCGGGTCGACGGGCAGACCGTCGGAGGCCCGCGAGGCGCGGAGCTTCGCGAGCGTGCCTACGCGCATTGGGTGAACGACGCGTTCTGGCTGAACCCGGTGGTGAAGCTCTTCGACGAGGGCACGAGCCGCGCTCTGGTCGCCCTCGAGGGCGAGGATCGGGAAGGGCTCCTCCTCTCGTACGCGAGCGGCGGCCTCACCCCGGGCGACGCCTACTTGTGGATCCCCGGGCCGGACGGCCTGCCCACCGCGTGGAAGATGTGGGTCAGCATCCTCCCGATCGGCGGCGTGCGGTGCTCGTGGGAGGGTTGGATCACCCTCGCGACTGGCGCGAAGGTGTCCACCCGCCACGACTGCGGGGTCTTCACGCTCGAGCTGACCGACGTCGAGGGGGCGGCCGACGTGGTCACCCTCGAAGGTGACGACCCCTTCGCCGCCTTGGAGTGAGGCGCGACGCGCTCGAGAGGTCCCGGAGCTCCACGAAGCGCTCGGCGTGCACGACCTCTCGGAGGTAGCCCGGACGACCGTGAAGGTCAGGCCTCCGGGAGCATCGTCTCCAGGCCGAGGCGCAGCGCGAGGAGCTGGAGCTCGGCCGAGGTCAGTCCTCCGGGAACATCGTCTCCAGCGCGTCGAGGCCGAGGCGCAGCGCGAGGAGCTGGAGCTCGGCCGAGGTGCGAACACGACCCTCTGCGAGGAGCCGAGGGAGCAACGCCTTCACTCGACGCTCGATCAACCCCGACAGCTCGAGCTCACGCGGGGAGCGGGTGTCGATGCGTGTCTCCTCCGACGTCTCGCGCGGAGACGCGACCTCGCGCTGCGCGTGCTGCTCCTCGGGGGGCGGCGTGGAGGGGCGGCGCGCCTCCGCTGGCGGGGGATTCTCCAGGAATCGCGTCACGGCGTCGAAGGCCTCGTCGCTCGCGACGCCGAAGGTCATCGACACGCCGCCGCCGCTCGCGGCCGCGGACGGCGCCGCCGCGAGCGGGGCGGACGCAGCCGCGGGCGGCGCGACGAGCGACGCAGGCGCAGGCGTCGCGGCGAGGGGCTCGGAGGTCCAAGTGATCGCAGCGACGGGCTCGGGC
>JAHBWH010000049.1 GCA_019637115.1 Myxococcales bacterium
GGACTCGGACTCGGACTCGGACTCGGACTCGGACTCGGACTCGGACTCGGTCTCGGACTCGGACTCGGACTCGGACTCGGTCTCGGCCTCGGCCTCGGACTCGGACTCGGTCTCGGCCTCGGACTCGGACTCGGTCTCGGACTCGGACTCGATCATCGGCGCCGAGACCCCTTCCCATCTGCCCCAAACGACTCATCTTCGGGCGCCCTCCGAAGGGAGGCCGACTCATGACCTTCTCTCTCCGCGACATCCTCAACCGCGCGCGCTGGCGCGACGAGAACCTCCACGCGCTCGAGCTCGTCGTGCTCCACCGCGGCGCGCCCGGCGACCGGCGCGTCGTCTCCGGCGCGCTCGTGACCGACGTCGGCCCCTCCGGCGTGACGCTCGACGGGCAGGGCCTGGAGGAAGACGTCTTCCTCCCCTACCACCGCTTCCTCGCGATCCGCGGTCCCGACGGGGCGCTCTGGGACAAGGAGGGCCGCGCGCTCGAGGCGCACGAGGCGGAGGACGAGGAGGCTGTCATCGAGGAGGCCGCCATCGCGGTGGCCGACGAAGCCGCGGCCACGACGCCGCGGACCACCGCGGCGAACCAGGAGGCCGCGCACGCCACGGCGGCCGCGGGCTCCGAGGTCGCGACGCTGCAGGCCACGTCTAACCCAGACGCCGCGGGTCCGACGCCTAGCGCCCAGGCCACCGCGGCCGCGCCGACCGGCCGAGAGATCGCCGTGCGCCACGAGGTCGTGCTCCGCCACCCGCACCGGGACGCGCCGCTCGTGATCGACGGTAGCGCCGGCGAGGGCGGCGGACAGATCCTTCGCACCTCGCTCACGCTCTCGATGCTCACGGGCAAGCCCTTCGTGCTCGAGCACATCCGCGGCCGACGCTCGAGGCCCGGGCTGCTCCGTCAGCACCTCACGTGCGTCAACGCGGCGGCGGCGGTCTCGCAGGCGACGGT
This sequence comes from Myxococcales bacterium, assembly GCA_019637115.1. GTDB lineage: Bacteria > Myxococcota_A > Polyangia > Polyangiales > Houyiibacteriaceae > JACKEH01. The sequence continues at coordinate 956 of JAHBWH010000049.1, forward strand.
CGAGGGCGCGAGCCTCGGTTCGTCGACGCTCTCGTTCCGACCCGGCGCCGCTCGTGGCGTCGAGCGCCGCTTCGACATCGGCAGCGCGGGTTCGGTCGCGCTGGTCCTGCAGACGATCGCCTTGCCGCTCGCGCTGGCAGACCGACCGTCCACGATCACGTTGCGCGGAGGGACCCACGCCCGCTGGGCGCCGATCGTCCCCTTCCTCGAGCGCGCGTGGCTCCCGCTCGTGCGCCGCATGGGCGCGGACATCGCCCTCGAGCTGCGACGCCCGGGCTTCTATCCGGCCGGCGGCGGCGAGGTCGTGATGCACGTGTCTCCGGCGGCGTCGTCGCTCGCGCCGCTCCACCTGCCGTGCCCCGCGGGCGCGCTCGCCGTGGAGATCGACGCGATCGTGTCGGAGCTCCCGGAGTCCATCGCGCGTCGCGAGCTTGCGGTCGTGGCCGAGCGCCTCGGCGCGGAGCGCGTGATGCTCCGCAGCGCGACGGTGCGTGGCGTGGGTCCGGGCAACGCGCTGTGGATCGCGGCCCGGGGCGCGGGCGAGGTGACGAACGTCTTCTCGGGCCTCGGCGAGCGCGGCGTCGCGGCCGAGGACGTGGCACGGGAGGTCGCGGAGCGTTTCCTCGCGTGGCGCGCGTCGGGCGCGGCGGTCGAAGAGCACCTCACCGATCAGCTCATGGTGCCGATGGCGCTCGCGCGAGGCGGGAGCTTCACCACGGACGCCATCAGTCTCCACTCGACGACGAACGCCGACGTGATCGAGGCGTTCACGGGCGAGCGCGTCCGAGCGTTCGACCTCGGCGACGGACGCTTCCGCGTCGCGCTGGGAGATCCGGCGGTCTGACCGCCTGGTGTGACCGCCTGGTGTGACCGCTCGGAGTGACCGCTCGGAGTGACCGCTCGGAGTGACCGCTCGGAGTGACCGCTCGGAGTGACCGCTCGGAGTGACCGCGCGGGGCTACTCTTCACCAGCGAGCGTCGCCGCGACCTCGTCGGCCGCGCGGTCGGCGTCGCCGCCGGTCGCGACGACGCGGAACACGAACGGACCGTTCTGAGCCACACGCACCCCTCGATCGGGACGCGCGAGCTGGGTCGCCGCTCGCACGCCTTCCGCGACGGCCTCTCCGGTCGCGAAGTGGTAGACGTCGACGAGGACGCTGCCGTCCGCACGCGAGAAGCGGGCGCAAGGGCCCATGTCGACGACCCCAGTCAGCGGCTCCGCCTCGGTGCTCGCCTGGAGCAGCCCCGCGAACCCGAGCCGAGCGCGCGTCCCCGAGCTCTCGAAGCTGCCTAGCAGCAGAGCGCGATCGTCGAGCGGGAGGGCCTCGATCGCGAGCGCGGGCCAGCGAGGCCCAGTGACCGGTGCCGGGAGCGGAGCTTCGATTTCGCCCGAGTCGCAGCCCATGGTGGCTCGCACGACCACGAGCGCGCTCAGCATCGCGAGCTGACGAGAGGTACGTGCGCGAAACGTCGAGAGCCGCATCCGCCGAGTGTTGCACACGATTCGTGGTCTCGATGTCGACGCTCGCGTCGGCGGCTCCCCGAGGCGGCCGATCGCAAACGGGACGTCCTCAACGTCCACGCCCGATCGAACGCCGAGCGTCGAGGCGGTGGCGGTCGAGTCGCGTGGCCGCGGCGATTCGGTGGAGGTCGTCGTCATCCATCCTCGCGAGGTCGCGAGGGAAGAACACCCCGGCCGCGACCAGGGCGGCCGAAGCGACGGCGCCCAGCCCTTCGAGGGACTCCAGATGCTTGCGTGCGTTCGCTGCCTGTGTGCACCCCACGTGCTGAGGGTGCCTGCGGTTGGCGTACGCGTCGCCCGCGCGTGTCAGCGGACGCTGGTATGGGCCTCGATCGCGCGTTTGACGCGACGACGACGCCCAGGTAATCGTCAATCGTGGATCGCGACCCTCGAGTGCCGCAGATGCGGCGGGCAGCGCGGCCGCTGCGACGGCGCTGGATCGGCGGCGTGCTCGCGACCGCCGTCGTTCTCGGCGGCGTCACGATATGGCGGTTCCAACCCCAGGCCACTGCGCGGGGGCCGCTCACGCCGACGGAGATCGAAGTGCGTGGCCTCGAGAGCCCGAACGCGCCCGTGTCCGCAGGGGATGACGCGCGTGCCGTCGCCCAAGCCAGCGCGGGACGTGACCCGTCGGCGAACCTCCCCGCGAGCGATGACGGGCCTGCGACTTCCCCCGCACCGACGGACCATGACCAACCTGCAACCGCGACCGCACCCGCGGGCGATGACCAGCCTGCGACCGCCCCCGTTCCCGCGGGCGATGACCAGCCTGCAGCCCCGCCTTCGGATCGCAGCGCGGCGACGCCCTCCGGTCTCGCCCCGAGCGAAGCTCCTTCGGTCACCCCCGCCCGAACCGTCCGAGGCGTGGCTAGGGGAACGATCTTCGTGAACACGCTGCCCTGGGCCCGCGTCGACCTCGACGGGGTCTACATCGGCAACACCCCCATCTCAGGACGGGCCGTCGCGGCCGGCGAACACCGCCTTCGACTGACGACGGACGAAGGACAGGTCTACGAGGTCACGTTGAACGTGAACCCTGGTGCGAACACACGCTTGGTGTATCGGTTCTGATCGCCGGCACTCGGTACGCGACGGGTCTCAACGACGACGCGACCCTGCTCACGGCGACGCGACCTGGCTCACGGCGACGCGACCTGACCTGGCTCACGGCGACGCGACCCAGGTCACGACGCGTCCGGACTGCTCTTCGCTTTCTGCCGCCAGCGCCCGCTCCGTCTCGTCCGCGCCGACGGGCCAGAGCACGCGCTTCATGGTATCGGGCTCGACGGCCGGAGGAAGCGCGCGATGGGTCCGAGGTAGAGAACGACCGGAAGCGCTGCTGCGATGACGGCGGATGCGCCCAAGACACTGGCGAAGAACGCGTTGCCGTTGGGCAGCCACGGATGGGGCTGGCCGAAGTAGACGACGGTTGGCGCGAGCGCGACGCCGAACGCGAGCCCGATGGCACCCAGCAGTCCGACGAAGAGTCCGGCCGTGCGCCCGCGGGCGACGACGGCCGCGCCGCAGACGACCAAGCACGCGCCAGCGATGACGATCACCGAGGGGACCATGTCCGACCGCGGCTCGAGCGCGAACGCGAAGAGCGTCGCGGGGAGGAGCGCCATGCCCGAGAACACGAGCGCCGCCGCGTTCCGCCACGGGAGGGTGCGCGTCGCCGGCCCCGCGAGCGCCACGGCCAGGAGACTCGCCGCGATCCCGAGCGACGACATCTTCACGCTCAGGTCGCGCGCGGGTCCGGGCTCCGCGAACGGCCCGAGCGCGATCAGCGACTCGAGCCAGAAGCCCGCGGAGAAGAGCGCCGCGCCCATCGCGATCGGCGCTGCCGCACGCGCCCCGCGCCACGCCGCCCCCGCAACGACGACGAGCACGACCGCGAGGGCGTACACCCCATAAGCCCATTCCTGATCGCGCGCGTCGAAGCCTGCCCCAAACGCTGCAGCGCCGCCGGCGATCACCGCCGCCCCCAGCGCTGCCACCCGGTGTCGCCATCGGCCCGCCGAAGTCGAGGGGCGGGAAGCGTGGCTCGAAGGGTTGCTGGGCTTGGAGGGCATGCGGAATTGTACGCCAGGGGCTCCCCTCATATTCCCTCGATCGGTCGGGGCCGTCGTGGTCACCATCGCACGGGCGGCGGAGTCCCGCGTCCGCGGACCCCCGCGTCCGCGGACCCCTACGTGCCAACGTGACTTGAGACAGCCTCCTGGGTAAAAATCGTGTAGCCATCGGGCGGAGTCAGGAACGAGAGATGATGTGCGACAGCGACTCCTGAGGGTGCTCGCCGTCGCCGCTGGTGACTCCGCTGCGGCTGCACAGCGATGAAGCGGACGATAGGACTTCCGAACTGCCGAAAACAACCGGGCTCGGCTCAAGAAGCTGCTCGCGAGGCGCCGTGAGTCCGGTTCGCGACGACCGCAAGGGCACGGCGAGGTTCCACACGCCCGCGGAACCCCCGCGTGGTCCGCATGAGACACGCCATCGAGCCTCAAGGGGGTCCTCAGAAGACGGAGCGGTGCGTCGCGGCGGAGAGCCTCAGCCGAAGACGAGGCACAACTGCCCTGGACGGGGAGCAGGAGCGGAGCGTTGTCGTGGGGGTCGCGTGCGCGAAGAGGTCCTTCGCTGGCGAGGAATACGGGCATGGCTTCTTCGGTCTGCGCAGCGAGCTCGTCACTGGGTACATGGACCAGTTCACGAACGAGAATGCGCTCGTGGCGATGGCCACCGACTGGTGGGGCATGTCTCAGCCCGATCGCGACGTGCTCGCGGTGTCGCTCGTGGAGGGGCGCCCGAACGCCGTTGAGGCCTTCGTCGAGCGGACCCACCAAGGCCTGCTCAACTTCATGCTCCTCGCGATGCGCTCCGCGACACCCGCGCAGCTCCGGGAGCTGCGCGATGCGCTCCGGGAGCTGCGCGGGCGTCGCGGAGCGCATCGCGCAGCTCCCGGAGCTCGCGGACGAAGAAGGCGGGCGATGGGGCTCCTCCCGCGCCCGACACGCTACGCTGTGCGGCGCACGTTCTGGGAATGGCCAGGGGGCGTGCTCACCGTTCAATCCGGCGACGCGTGGCTGGCCGCTTTCCGTCCGTCGCGGCGCACGTTGACCAGGCCCGAAGCCGGCGCCGAATTGCGGCGCCGGCTCTCTTCGCCGCTGGTCATCCAGAGGACATCGCCGCATCCAGCGCTGCCGCACGCCCGAACGCCGGGTGCTGGCACACGCGATCGATGTAGCCGGTGATCGCGGGCAGCCGCGGCACCATCTCGAAGCCCGTCGTCCAGCGCAGGGCGACGCCCCAGAGGACGTCGGCGGCGCTCATCCGGTCGCCCAACAGGTAGTCGCCTCGACCCAGCTGGTCGACCAAGGTCCGCAGCATCGTGTCGAAGTCACCGTAGGGCGACGTCGAGCTGTCCAATGCATCGCGCTTCATCGCACGGTCGACCAGCGCCGGCTCGAAACAGGCGCCGTAGAACGCCATCCAGCGCAGGTACGGCCCACGAAGCGGATCGTCGGTCGCCGGTGCCAACCCCGCAGCGGGGAAACGATCGGCCAGGTAGATGTGGATGGCGACCTGCTCGGTCACCACCGCGTCGCCGTGCAGCAGCGTGGGCAACTTGCCCAGCGGGTTGATCGCGAGGAACTCCGGGCGACGCTGCTCTCCGGCCTTGAGGTCCACGTGGCGGACCTCGTAGGGGACCTCGAGCGCTTCGAGCAGCACGCGTACGCCGGCCGAACGCGATTGCGGGTTGTGAAAGAGGATCAGGGTGGATTCGCTCATCGTTGCTGACTCCGGTGCAAGGGAGGATGAAGCTAGCTGCTATTGCGGCCAACTCCTGTCCTCGATCGCCGGGGTCGATAGTTTCCGCATCTAACTCGCCTTTTCGAATCCCACGGAAGTGCCAGCGTCCCGCCGAGACGCGCGAAGCAGCAACTCCGCATCGCGCATCAGCGCGTACACACGCTTGAGCCCAACTCGGAGTCCATACTCCCGACGCAGCAACGCCCACACCTTGCGCAGCTTCGCCGAGCCCACGTCGCTTCATCGGTCACGCCTCGCCGCGGGTTGCGCGCCTCCGACAGCCTCAGCTTGTCCGAAGGTTACGTCGCCGGTGCGCAAGCGGGGCCCGCGGCGGTCGCCTTCGACACGAGCCGGGGCCGAGAGATCGCCGTGCGCCACGAGGTCGTGCTCCGCCGCCCGCACGGGGACGCGCCGCTCGTGATTGACGGTAGCGCTCGGGAGGGCGGCGGGCAGATCCTCACGCTCTCGATGCTCACGGGCAAGCCCCTCGTGCTCGAGCGCATCCGTGGCCGACGCTCGAAGCCCGGGCTGCTCCGTCAGCACGTCACGTGCGTGAACGCGGCAGCGGCGGTCTCTTACCGTCACGGCGCGGAGCTCGCTCGCCGATCTCCTCGAACAGCCCCGCTCTCGCGCGTGAATCACTGAGTACAGTTCCCCAGAAGACCGTGACCAGGTGCGGCAGATCCATCCCGTCCCGTTGCGTTGCTCCTCAGTCACGGGCCAACAGCCCGCTCCTTCGTCGCGCCTTGCGGGACGGGCGCCTCTTTGCACTGGTCACGATCTTCTGGGGAGCTGTACTGAGCGCGATGCACGCCGAGATCCCTACACCGAAGTGACGAGCGTTCGGCGGGGAACGCGAGCGTCAACAACGGTCCGGGAGCTTCAAGTTGGCCGGCGCCCACGCGACGACCGCGTCGATGAACATTCGCACCGTTGGCGGCACGAGCTCGCGCTCGGCGTAGACGACCACCATCCGCGACTCGGCCCCGAGCACCTCCGGAAGCACCGCGACGAGCGCGCCGTCTCGAAGGTCGGACGCGACGAGTAGCTCGGGCAACATCGCGATCCCGAGGCCCGCGCGCGCTAGGTGGTGCACGGTGAAGAGGTCGTTCGACGCGAAGGTGCCCGTGACGCTGCGCGACCCACCACCCCGCAGGGGCCACGCGGACTGCGGCAGCTCTTCGCGCGTGAACCCGAGCAAGAGCCGGTGACGCGCGAGGTCCCGCCGTGAGCGTAGCGGCGCCGCCTGCCGCAGGTACTCCGGCGACGCCACGGCGGTCACCCGAGTGCGCATCAGCGTGCGGGCGACGAGACCTGGTTCGAGCTCGGTGCCCGCACGAATCGCGACATCGTAGCCGTCGCGCTGTAGGTCGACGTGCCGCGTCGAGAAGTGAACCTGCAGCCGGACCCCGGGATGGCGTCGTGCGAGCCCGGCGACGAGTTCCGGGAAGCCCATCAGGTACGGCGGTACTGACACGCGCAGATCGCCGCGAAGCGTTCCGTCTGCCGACCTCACGCTCGCCTCGGCCTCCGCGGCCGCGTCGAGCACGCGCCGCGCGTGCACGTGGAGCGTTGCGCCCGCGTCGGTGAGCGCGAGGCTCCGCGTGGTGCGGCGCACGAGGCGCGCGCCGAGCCGCTCCTCCAGCCGCGCGAGGCGACGCCCGAGGGTCGCGCGAGGGATACCGAGCTCGGCGGCGGCGCGGCTGATCGACTGGCACTCGATCGTCTTGGTGAACGCGAGCAGCTCGGCGGTCTCGAGCGGGTCGTTCTGCATCTGGATCGTTTTGTAGCAGAAGACGACCATTGTTGGCGGATTGGCGCAGGTGAGGGCACTCCCCAGGATGGCCGGCATGACCACCAAGATCGGCTATTGGGTAACGACCGCGCTCGTCGCGGCGGTGATGGGGCTCGGCGGAGCCATGGATCTCGTGCGCCCGCCCGAGCTCCTCGAGGGCATGGCTCACCTCGGGTACCCCGCGTACTTTCTGCTCATCCTCGGGGTGTGGAAGATCGGTGCTGCGATCGCGCTCCTCGCCCCGAAGCTCCCGCTACTCAAGGAGTGGACCTACGCCGGAGTGTTCTTCGACCTCTCGGGCGCTGCCGCGTCCCACGCCTTCGCCGGAGACCCCGCCAGCGACGTCGCGACTCCTCTCGTGATCGCAGCGCTCGCCGTCGCGTCTTGGTGGCTGCGCCCCGCGTCGCGGCGCCTCGCTCCCGCGCCCGCCATGGCGCGCGCGACCGGATCGGGTCCCGCGTCGGCAACCAGCTCGATCTGATCGCGCATTACCACGGCTTCTGGGGACAGAAGACCCAGGCCAGCGCGCCGGTGGGCGAGGGCGCGATCAGGAGCCGCTCAAACCGAAGCGGGCGCCGCCCGGATCCGTGAGCATCGCGACCCGGCCGCCGCCGGGGACCGCGGCGGGGCCGTGCTCGAGCGCCGCCCCGAGCGCCTTCGCGCGTTCGACCGCGGCGTCGAGGTCGGACACCTCGACGTAGAAGCGCCAGAGCGGAGGTTCGTCGGCGACGGTCATCATCCCGCCGTACGGCTCGCTATCCTCGCCGAAGAGGACATACTCGCCCATGGCCCCCATCGGGAGCGCGTCGAGCTTCTTCCAGCCGAAGGCTCGCTCGTAGAAGGCGAGCGCGGCCGAGGCGTCGGTGCTGCTGAGCTCGTGCCAGGAGATGCGGCCGATCGGGTCGACCGAGCTCGCTTCGCAGCCGGACGGCTGGTCATCGGGCTCGAAGAGGGAGAACCTCGCGCCGAGGGGATCGGCCACGACGCTGAAGCGACCAACCGAGGGGATCACCGTCGGCTCCACGAGCACGCGCCCCTCGGCGTGCCGAACGCGCTCGATTGCGGGCTCGAGCGCCTCGACCGCCACGTGCCCGAGGAAGCTCGCCGCCTCCCCCGGCGCGCCGTGAGCGGCCACGCCGCCGACCGGTCCGCTCTTGGCGTGCCAAACGCTGTAGCGCTCGCTCGGGCTGGGATCGAAACGCTCGGCCAACCAGCCGGTCACCTCACGATAGAACTCGATGGCCGCGTCGGGCTCCGTCGTCATCAGATCGTACCATGTGAACTTCGGCATACCATCCTCCGGTCGGGGTGGGGAGCCTACCCCACGCCCGTTGGACGGCTCGTGTCACCGAGACTCATCGGTGGCCAATGAAGAAGTCGTCCGCGCGACCGATGAGAACGGATGGCGGCAGCCGTCCAAGATCCGCGGGGCACGCCCCGAGAAGGGAACGGACACGATGGCCAACTACTGGACGACCTTCGCCACCGGCGACCTCGAGCGATCGCGGGGCTTCTACGAGGCGCTCGGCTTCGAGGTGCGGCCGGGGCCGGAAGGCGTGCCGTGCTTCACCGCGCACCCGGCGGAGGGCGCGACGATCTGTTTCTTCGCGCGCGAGGCGTTCGCCGCGATGGTGCCCGGCGAGGTCTGCGACGCCGCGCACGGCCAGGAGACGGTGCAGAGCCTCGGCCTCGGGAGCCGTGACGAGGTCGACAGGCTCCTCGCGCGCGCCGAGTCGGCGGGGGCGTCTCGGCACACGCGCGCGAGCGAGCAGCCCAACGGCTACGGCGGCGGCTTCTCGGATCCCGACGGCCACGCCTGGGCCGTGCTCCACCTCGGAGGCAAGCGATGAGCGTCGAGGCCGTGGGCCCCGAGGCGCTCGAGACCCATCGGGTCGCGCTCACCGGGCACTGCTACCGGATGCTCGGATCACCCGTCGACGCCGAGGACGCCGTGCAGGAGACGATGATCCGCGCGTGGCGGGGGCTCGAGCGCTTCGACGGACGCGCCGCGCTCCGGACCTGGATGATCCGGATCGCCACCAACGTCTGCCTCGACACGCTGGCCGCACGAAAGCGCCGCGCGCGGCCGATGGAGGACGGCCCGGCCGGGACGGTCGACGATCCGCTGCTCGAGCGGCCTCGCTCGCATTGGCTCGAGCCCGTCCCGGACGCGAGCGTGCTCCCGGCGGAGGCCGACCCGGCCGAGCGCGCGCTGCTCCGCGAGAGCATCCGCCTCGCCTTCGTCGCCGCGCTGCAGCACCTACCACCCAAGCAGCGAGCGGCCCTCCTGCTGGCCGAGGTGCTGGGCTTCTCGGCGGCGGAGGTGGCCGAGACGCTGGAACTCAGCGTCGCCTCCGTGAACAGCGCGCTGCAGCGAGCGAGGGCGACGCTCCGAACCCGCGGAGCTACCGCCGAGCCGGCGGAGCTCACGCCCGCACAGCGTACCCTGGTGGCTCGCTACCTCGAGGCCTTCGAGGCCTACGACGTGGACGCGCTCTCGCAGATGCTCACGGACGACGCGACGCTCTCCATGCCGCCCTACGCGCTCTGGCTCGAGGGCCCGGCCTCGATCCGCGCTTGGCTCCTGGGCCACGGCATCGGCTGCCGAGGCTCGCGCGTCGTACCCACGGCCGCCAACGGCTCGCCCTCGTTCGCGCAGTACCGGGCGGGCGGCCCAGGCGAGCCTCACCGCGCCTGGGCGCTCGTCGTGCTCGAGCTCGAGGGCGAGCGCGTCCGCGCCGTGAACTCCTTCTTGGACACCGAGACCCTCTTCCCGCGCTTCGGTCTGCCTCTCGAGCTGAGCTCGCCCCCAGACCGATGAGGATCGGCTCATCGGCGAGTCGAAGCAGAGAGAGGGCGACGGATCGCCCCCGAGAGGAGAGACCATGACGACCCAATCGATCTTCGTGAACCTACCCGTCGCCGACCTGGAGCGCTCGAAAGGCTTCTTCACCGCGCTGGGTTTCGCGATCGAGCCCAAGTTCACCGACGAGCGCGGAGCCTGTGTGGTGGTCGACCCCGACCACATCTACCTCATGCTGCTGACGCGGGAGTTCTTCGGGACGTTCACCCAACGCGAGGTCGGCGAGCCAGCGGCGCGGACCACGGCGATCTTCGCGCTCACCTGCCCGAGCCGCGAGGCGGTCGATGCGATGGTGGCGAAGGCAATCGAGGCCGGCGGCGCGCCGACCGGGATGCCGGCGCAAGACCACGGCTGGATGTACTACGCCAGCTTCTACGACCCAGATGGCCACCACTTCGAGGTCCTCCACGGCGACGAAGACGCCGTCGAGGGCTGAGACGCCTCCGCACCCGGCGATTTCGCGCACGAGGCGCCGCCGCAGCGCTCTGAGCCGCGCCGTTTGGATGGCCTTCGTCGGCGACGAGAACGGTCGGGTCGTTGACCATGAATTACCCGTCCAATATCGTCCGCGGAATGCCATAGATATTGCGTTTCATGGGTGTGTTCCTTTTGTGAGCCTAAGACACCAAGACTGCGGAAGCCGACGCGGCGTAACAGGACGCGAGGGCGGGCTGCTCGTGGACGAGCGTGTCGCCCTGGTCGCTCGAGCCTTCGAGCGAGCGGCCGTGCCGCTCGAGCACATCGCGATGAAGGGGCTCGCGGGGCGTCCCAAGGATCTCGAAGACACCGAAGCGCTCGAAGCGATCGCGCGGCGGAGGAGTAGCACATGAGCGAATGGGGAAGCTGGGACGAGGATCGCGACCATAAGTTCGTCGTCGGACTGACGGTCACCCCGGATGAGCGTCTTGCTTGGCTGGAAGAGATGTTGGTGCTCGCGTTCGAGAGAGGGACCCTTCCGAGGCAGCGCGACGTGTGGGGGCGGACGTCCGGCGGTTCGGACGGTCGTGATGGCGGCGCATGACGACGAGCGGATCTGAGGTCGGATCGCCTTCGACCCACACCGGCCTCGAACTTCCGATCGTCGTTCGACACCGCTTCGCTCTACCGCTTCGTGGTGTGGGGCCATCCCTCCCGCGCCGCATCTCGGCTGCGTTTCAACTCCCGCGATGGGGTGAACGCGTACCGAGGTGGCGGTCGTTCTCGGGCTTGGTCCGGTCCGCGCGCGCTCGCCGATCCGCGTTCCGACTGTGTCGCTCCGCGGCGGCGCAGAGTCGGCTCAACGACTTCATGAACCAGGCGACCTGCCCTCCGCGGGCGGCAACGCCGAGCCGACTCGGGACCAGTAGGGCATCCAGAGCGGGATAGAGACGGATCGCTTCGATGCGCAGCGCCTGGTTCCGCAGCTCCGCGCGGAAGATGTCGTCGACCGGCGTGGTGAAGCACCAGACCTCGGGCAGCATCCGCAGCCACGCGCGACCCCCTTCGCGCGTCTCATCGTCCAACGCCATCTCGGCCAGGTGGATGAAGGACACGAGCAGGCGAACACGGCCGTCCTCGATCATCTGCCGGAGCTCATCCCGTTGCTGTCCGACTCGCTCCGGGCCGCCAGGGCCGCGTCCCTTCACGAGATGCGACACGTCGTTGGTGTCGAGGTAGAGCATTCGGGGAGCCGCGCTCACGAGTTCCTCCCAGCCCGCGCAACCTGCGCGAGCTCCCGAGCCTCGAGCTCGCCCCCGAGCTCCCCCGGGCCGGAGAACGTGTGGATGGGCGTCAGCGTCGAGACGGCGGAGTACAAGTCGCGGATCCACGAGCTCCGGCGGGTCCCGGCCGCGGTCCGGTTCCTGAGCCTCGAGCCGCTGCTCGGTCCCCTCGGCGACCTCCCGCTCGAGGGCATCCACTGGGTCATCGTCGGCGGGGAGAGCGGACGTCGGCCGCGTCCGATGGACCCTGCGTGGGTCCGGTCGATCCGGCGCCAGTGCGAGCGCGCGAACGTGCCGTTCTTCTTCAAGCAGTGGGGCGGGCGGAACAAGAAGGCGGCGGGCAGAGAGCTCGACGGGCGCGAGTGGAACGAGCTACCAACGGCACAGGCTCAGGCCGGCCCCGGCGCCGTTCGGTCGCAAAGTGCGATTCGAACATCGTGACTTCCAGCCTTCGAGGAAGGCACGCGTTCACTCCCCTGACCCCCCCGGGTGATTGCTGAAGCAGCCGATCCAGACGGCGAGGGGCGGGGCGCCGCGGGGACGGGGCTCGCGGGCAGAGACGCGGCACCCTCCTCTGGTCCGCGCGCGGCGCGTCGCGCCGCATCTCGGCTGCGTTTCAACTCCCGCGATGGGGTGAACACGTACAGATCGAGGACCGCGATCATCGCCTGTGGCGAGGCACTAGCAGATCGACACGAATGTGGGCACCTTCAGGCGGTCGCGTAGCGAAAGGCTCGTGAGGAGGGAAGGTTGATGAGCGTCAGCACTGCGTTGGCTCGTATCGTGGGGTGGGGGACGAAGCACGGCTTGGATCTCAAGCTTCGACCGCCGGTCGATGAGGCGACGCTCGGGGAGGCGGCGGACGCGCTCGGCGAAGCTTTGCCGCCGGACTATGTCGAGCTGCTCCGGATCGCAGACGGCCAAGAGGAGGAACCGGACTTCGACTGGCTACTCGGGTGTGACCGGCTCGCGCCGCTGGCGACCGCGATCGAGCAGCTCGCCGAGGAGCGCGAGCTCGCCGAGGAGTACCCTCCGCCCGACGAGTTCGACCTCGACGACCACATCCGGGTCGGGCGGTACCACGCCGGGCGGTTCCCGATTGCGGGCTCGCCCTACTGGGACGGTGACAACACCTTTCTCGATCTCGACCCCGGGCCCGCGGGGACCCGCGGGCAACTCCTGACCATGACATCCGAGTGCGACTTCGCGCTCGTGGGGGCGAGCCTGGCGGACGCGCTGACCCGCTGGGCCGACGCGCTCGAGCAGGGTCGGGTCACCTGGGACGCAGAGGCGCGTGCCTTCCGCGGACCCGACGGACAGGAGTTTGCGGCTCATCCGGCCTGCGAGATCGCAGTACTCGGCTGACGACGTGCGGGCACGATCCCCGTCGTCAACCGGATCTGGCGTCGCCAATGGTCGCGCCGTGTGGTCGGGGTAGGAGAGCGCGCTCACTCGGGCAGACCGACGCGGTCGACGATGTCGGCGACGTCGGGGTGTAGCTCGATCGTGGGCGGTGGCGGGACGCGCTCGGTGTAGAGCGGGTAGCGGACCACGACGCGGCCGGCGTAGGGAGGGACCTCGAGGCCGTCGACGCTGCGCAGGAGGCACTCGCGGAGCGCGTTCGGGAGCTCGCCGCGGATGTCGGCGCGCGCCACCTCGCGGTCGGCGAGGTGGATCTCGAAGACGGCGCGGAGCGCGTAGTCCTCGCGGCCGGCGCGGTCGCGGCGGAAGCAGTCGCGCGCGGGCGGGATGATGCGCTGGCGGAGCATGGCGAGGACGGTCTCGGCGGGCATGCCGCGTCCCGCGGTGGGCGTGGCCCGCGCCGGCGGCGGTGGGAGCGCACAGCTCGCCAGGTCCGCTGGCATCAACGGCTCGCGCACGGGGATCGGCGGGGTGTCGGTGGCCGTCGCTCCGCAGCTCGCGGCTTCGCTCGGGGCGGCGAGCGCGGTCGGGTCGCGTGCTGTCGTGGCGCTCGTAGTGGTGGCGCTCGTAGTGGTGGCGTTCGTAGTGGTGGCGTTCGTAGTGGTGGCGTTCGTAGTCGTGGCGTTCGTAGTGGTGGCGCTCGTAGTGGCGGCGTTCGTAGTCGTGGCGTTCGTAGTCGTGGCGCTCGCGGTCTCGCCGGCCAAGCGACGCGCGTCTTCGGCGCTCGCGGTCGACCGGACCGAGCGTTGCAAGGTCGCTCGCCGTCCGTTGCGGCGGGCCGGCTCGGGCGCCACCGCGAAGCGCGTAGGCGCCCCCGCAATCGTGCGGCCGAGCGCCTCCAGCGCTTCGAGCATCATGGGCTCTCGCGGGCTCGCGGCGCGGACGCTGAGCCGGCCGAGGGCGAGCTGCGCGCGCGGCGAGCCCGGCCCGACCCACGTCGTCGACTCGCCGGCTCGGAGTCGGCCGAGGCTGGGCCCGCCGCGCACGGCGACGACGCCGAGGTCAGGGGCGAAGAGCCGCGCGAGCGCCTCCTCGAGCCGAGGGCTCGGTTGGCGGAGGCGCTCGTCGACCGCGCCGGCGGCGCGCACGACGATCCCGCCGAGGCGGCCCACGGCGGCGTCGAGCGTCGGGTGCGGGTCGCGGTCTTCGAGCAGCACCGCGCTCAAGCGCAGGCCGAGCCGCTCGGCCTCGTCGACGGCGGCGTCCGCTGCGGCGCTCTCGGTCCACCCGCCGTCGCCCACGAGGATCACGTGCAGCGGCGGCTCGCCGCGGCGCGCGCGCGCCCACGGCCGCAGCGTCGCGAAGGCGGACTCGAAGCGCGTCGCGCCCCCGAGGTCGAGCGCGGTCGCGTCGCCCAGGGCCGTGAGCGGCACGTCGCCGGGCGGGAGGGCCTCGTCGACGAGCGCCTGCGCGCGCGCCGCGAAGGCGAGCGCGCGGACATCGGAGCCGGGCGGGAGCGCGGCGAGGAGCGCGGCGAGCGTGGTGGCCATGCGGCTGCGTGTCGCGCCGAAGGTCGAGGGCGAGACGTCGACCAGGAGCGCGACGCGCTCCGCCTCGCCCGTGCGCGGGCCCGCGCTCACGTGCGCGCGAAGGCAGGTGCGCGCGCCGCAGCGGAAGGTGGCGAGGGTGGGGTGCACGGCGCCGCTCGGGAGGCGCGCCGTGATCTCGAGCGGGCGCCAGGGCTCGACCTCGACCTGGCTCCCCGACACGGGCGCGCCCTGCAGCGTCAGCGCGAGCAGCTCGCCGCCGTGGCGATCGGCCGCGACGAAGTCGGTCCCCTCGACCCGCACGCGTGCGGTCGTCGCGCGCAGGTCGTTGCCGCGGGCGGGTACGTCGAAGCGGGTGATCCCGCCGCGCTCTCGCAGGGGGGCGGCGTAGCGGACGCGGAGGCGAGTCGGGGCGCCGGGCGTCACCGGCGCGACGTGGAGCACGAAGGACGCGCCGCGCGCGTCGCGGTGGGGAGTGGCCGCCGCGAACGGGGCGTCGTCGTCGCGCGCGCTCCTCGATGCGCCGGCCGCCGGGCGGTTGGCCAGCGCGCCGCCATCGGGCCCCCGGCCACCCCGCACGGCATCTGGCGCCGCGGCACTGGGCACCGCGGCACTGGGCGCCGCGGCACTGGGCGCCGCGCCACCTGGGGCAGTGGGCACCCCGGCACTGGGCACTCCGGCACTAGGCACCCCGCCAGCGAGCGCTCCGCCGTTCAGCGCGGGTCCGCTCGTGCGCGCGCCCCCCGCCTCGTCCGCGCGCCCGGGCTCGGGCGCCCCGGCGGCGCGGACGGCGGCGTCGTAGGCGTCCGTCGCGTCGTGGCTCGCGGCGCGGCACCGCTCGCCGCGGCAGGCCTCGAGCGAGACGAGCCAGGCGCCGCGAGGGGCGGCGAGGCGGTAGCGCGCCTCCGCCGGATGCCGCGCGCGCGACTCGAGTTCGATGACGACCTCGACGAGCGCGAGCCCGTCGAGGAGTCGGACGCCGACGCGGTGCGCGGTCTCGCGGACGCCTGGGATGGCGGTGAGCACCTCGCCCTCGTGCGCGGGGATGACGAAGCGCTCGGGGGCGGGCGCCGGGCGCGGCGGGGGGACGGGCACGTCGCGGAGCGTGCCGACGTCGCCGACGCCAATCGGGTCGGCGTCGTCCCCCTCGGGGAGCTCGGCGAAGGGAGGCTGCCCGAGCGCGGGGGGTTGGGCGGCCGCCTGACTCACCGTCAGCGCGGTGAGCACCGCCCACGGCATCCAACTGCGCTGCCGACGCCCGGTCACCTGCACAGGGTTACTCGACCCGCCCCGGGCGGAAAGGTTCCGTCGGCGATTCGTTTCTTCGCTCCCGTCAGCGGCGAGCCCACCGAAGCCGCGCACTCGCCACGCGCGCACCGAGATTTACGTCGACGGCCGGGGACTCCAGTGCGAGCGAGCCGGCGGCGGCCGCCGGAGCGGCCGGAGTCTTGGGCTGCGCCACGAGGCGGAGGCAGATCCGCATCGCGGAGGGGGGATCCGGGTCGAGCCAGCTCGCTCGCGAGGTCACCAGCGGCCGTCGCCGCCGTCCGCGAGGTCCCGGTCGCCAGAGGCCGACGTCCAACCGCGCTGTCTCGGCGCACCCCCGGAAATCGGCCGTCCTTCTTTTCATGGGGGCCCAGGCTGCCTATGATGCGGGCTCGCAGGAGGCCCACGCCCGGGAAGGACCGGGCGGTCGTCTTGCGGGCGGAGTGATCGCGATGGTTCTCGGAAGGGTCTTCGGCTTCGTGAAGGACGGCGTCCAGGAGATGCTGATCCAGCGTCCGGACGAGAAGAAGCACCTCATCGTCTACAAGCACCCCGAGAACACGATCCCGAACTACGCGCAGCTCACCGTCGACGCCGACGAGGCCGCGGTGTTCTTCCGAGACGGCGCGATCGTCGGGACGATGCGCACCGCTGGCGCCGGCCAGCGGCACACGCTGAGCTCGCAGAACATCCCGTTCCTCGGGCAGCTCGTCGACCGGGTCACGGGCGGCAACATCTTCATCACGGACCTCTACTTCGTGACGATGAAGCCGATCTACGACCTGCCCTTCGGCGGCGAGCTCGGCTACATCGAGGACCCGATGCTCGGCGAGATGGTGACGCCCCGCATCTTTGGCAAGTTCGCCCTGCAGATCCTCGACCCCGCCCGCTTCATCGTGAACTACACGGGTCTGCGCGCGATCGAGGGCAACGAGCAGGTGCTCGCCTGGGTGAAGCAGTCGTTCCTCAACGCGGTCAAGACCGTCATCGGCCAGGTCTGCGTCACCGAGCAGAAGTCGCTCCTGCAGCTCATGCCGCTGCAGAACCAGCTCGCTCGTATGTTCGAGCAGCACTGCCCGGACCTCGAGAGCATCGGCATCAAGATCCTCCAGGTCGCTGACTTCAACATCAACCTGAGCGACGACGACGAGCAGACGCTCAAGACCGCGCAGGCCGAGATCGGGCGCGCGAAGCGCGAGGCGCGCATCGCTGCGATCGGCATCAGCAAGGCGCAGGCCGAGGCCCAGCAGCGGCAGTTCGAGCTCGATCAGGACTTCTCGCAGGACGCCCGCTACACGGGGCTCGCCGGCGGCGACTTCGCGCGGATGGCGGCCGGCAAGGCGATGATCGGCGCAGGTCAGGGGATGGCCCAGGGCGGCGGCGGTGGCGATGGCGCGGGCGGTGGCATGATGGCGGGCGCGGGCCTCGGCGCCGGCTTCGGCATGGCCTCGGCGTTCGCGGGCGCGTTCCAGCAGCCCCCGCAGCAGCAGCCCCAACAGCCGGCGCCGCCCGCAGCGACCGCCCCGACGGTGGCAGGGGGGCTCGTGAGCTGCCCCTCGTGCAGCGCGCAAGTGCCACCCGGAAAGTTCTGCGCCGAGTGCGGTGCCGGCCTCGCGCCGAAGCCGAAGTTCTGTCCGAGCTGCGGCATGCAGAACGGGGTCGGGTCGCGATTCTGCTCCAACTGCGGCACGGGTCTGCCAGACTGAGCGCGTGGGCGCGCGAGTCGTACAGCAGTCCAGGGTCCCTACGCGCGGGCGAGCGCCCCTCACCTGGAGGTGGGCGCTCGCGGTGCTTTGCTCGTTCCCGTTCCTCGTCGGGCCTTCGTCGTGCGGGCTCGAGTCGGGCACGGGCGGCGTCGGCGCGCCGTGCACCCGCGACCGCGACTGCGAAGGGGACCTCGTCTGCCGCCGCGGCGTCTGCGCGCTGCCAGAAGTCGATGGGGGCCTCGACGCGTCACCAGGCGACGCGGACGTGGGCGACGCCGACGCCGACGCCGAAGCAAGCGACGCGGACGTGGGCGATGCCGACGTCGACGCGGAGATGGAGGCGAGCGACGCCGACGTCGACGCGGAGCGGGGCGACGCGGAGCCGGGCGACCCCGACCCGGACGACGCGGGCGGGTGAGGCGTTCCACTGGACGGCGCCCGGTGAGCGAAGCCAGCCAAGGCTCTGGCGACAGCCCCTGACCAGGAGCTGAGGGCGAACGCGACGCAGACATTTGCTCTCGGCTGCTCTACCCTGTCGGAGCCGATGCGCTTCTGTCCCTCCTGCGGCGCTCGATATCCTGCGGAGTCGAGGTTTTGCCCCATCGACGGGCAGATCCTCGAGGATCTCCCCGACGAGGCGACGCAGGTCGCGAACCCGATGATCGGCCGGACGATCGACGGCCGCTACCGGGTCGAG
Source organism: Myxococcales bacterium (assembly GCA_019637115.1). Classification (GTDB taxonomy): domain Bacteria; phylum Myxococcota_A; class Polyangia; order Polyangiales; family Houyiibacteriaceae; genus JACKEH01. Next base: position 19,221 of record JAHBWH010000049.1, read on the forward strand.
GACGTCCTCGGCGAGGGCGGCATGGGCATCGTCTACCTCGCGACGCACGTCGGCCTCGGCAAGAAGATGGCCCTGAAGGTCCTGCACGGCGACATGGCCCGCGACGAGGTCGTCGTCGCGCGTTTCGTCCAAGAGGCGCAGGCGTCGACCGCGATCGGCCACCCGAACATCGTCGACATCTCCGACTTCGGCCGCCTCGAGGACGGCACCGCGTACTTCGTGATGGAGATGCTCGAGGGCGAGGCGCTCACCGGTCGCATCGGCCGCGGGCCGATGCCGCTCGAGGCCGTCCTCGACATCACCGAGCAGATCGCCTCGGCGCTCGGCGCGGCGCACGCGCGCGGGATCGTCCACCGCGACCTGAAGCCCGACAACGTCTTCCTCACGCGCCGGGGCCGCGAGGAGGTCGTGAAGATCTTGGACTTCGGCATCGCGAAGGTCGGCGGCGCGGCCTCGAAGCTCACGAAGACCGGGATGATCTTCGGCACCCCGCATTACATGAGCCCCGAGCAGGCCGCGGGGCAGAGCGTCGACGCGCGGGCAGACATCTACGCGCTCGGCATCATCGTCTTCGAGATGGCCACCGGGACGGTGCCCTTCGACGGCGATACGTTCATGGGCATCCTCTCGAAGCACATGTTCGAGCCCGCGCCGCGCCCGAGCGATTTCCTGCCAGCCGCCCACCCCCTCGAGCCGCTCGTCCTGCGCGCGCTCGCGAAGAAGCCCGAAGATCGCTACCCGTCGATGGAGGCGCTCGCCGCAGACCTGAGGCTCATTCGCGACGGCGGCCGGATCTCCGCGCCAGCGCCCATCAAGGCGCCGTCCGGCTTCGGTGAGGCGCTGCCGGCCGCGACGCTCCCGACCGCTCGCGGGCCGGCGCTCGCGCTCGCGGTGATCGGTCTCTTGCTGGTGGTCGGCGTCGCAGCGGGGGTCTTCTTCGCGTTCCGCACGGAGCCGGAGCGCGCGCGCAGCGTGGTGGCGTCCGACCGCACCCCTGAAGCGGTCACGTCCAGCGCCGTGACCCCGACCTCCGTGCGCCTCGCCGAGCCCGAGCCGAGCGACCCCGCTCCTGCCCGCGCCGTCGGCGCCGAGAGCGTCGCCCAGGCGTCGGTGCGCATCGAGAGCGCGCCGCCGGGGGCCGCCGTGCTGATCGACGGGGCCATTATCGGGAACACGCCGATCGCGCTGCCGCGACCCGCGCACGGGACCCAACGCGTCGAGCTTCGGGCGCGGGGCTATCAGCCGCGCTTCGTCGTGCTCTCGGAGGCGACGGGCGATCAGATCGTGGCGTCGCTCGATCCCGTCCCGGCCCCAGGCACGATGCGTCCCCGCTCGACGACGACGGCCGTCGAGGCGCCCATGGTCGCCGAGCCCGTGCCACCGCCCTCTCCGCCCCCCGTGATGCGACCCGCGACCATGATCTCGAGCGAGGTCGTCGATCCTTGGGCTCGATGACGCGGGAGGTGGTACGACCGAGCGGTGGTCGTGGAATGGCGGTAGGCGCGGTGACGTCCAACGGTCCGTGGAAGTGCTCTTCGAGGCTCTCGCCTTCGAGAGGCCCAAGGCGCGTGGGCCGTGGCGACGCGGAGGATTCATGAGCGTGGGCGCAGTGCGAGGGGCGTTGTGGGTGGGGTTCGCCTTGCTGATGGCCTGCGGCGGCCGCGGCGGGAGCACGACGACGCCCGCGGCGGGAGAGCGCGTCAGCTTGCCGGCGGCGCCGCTCGACACGTACTCGAGCGAGGCGACCGAGGGCGGCGTCCGCGGCGGGGCCGGCGCGGAAGGCGTGGGTCGCGGGGTCGAGCGGGCAGCGGCGTCGGCAGGGCAGTCGGTCGACCCAGACGGGCGGCTCGCGCAGCTCGCGGAGTGGATCGGGGAGCGCCTCGGCGCGGGGGGCGCGCCGCCGGCGCCAGAGGTGATCGAGCTCTTCGCGCGTTCGCTCGGCCTGGTCGAGCCCGTCCCGCACCTGGCGGTCCTCGGGGTGCCCGACCCCAACGCGCTCGAGGCGGGCGTCGCCGACTCCGTGCGGGGTTTCTTCGCACGGCAGCTCTATCAGCGCTACGGCGCCGCGGTCGTCGTCCGCGGTGGGCTCAACGTCGCCGTCGTCCTCCTCTCCACGCGCGCTCTCGATCTCGAGCCGGTGCCGCGCCGTCACGAGGTAGGCGGGACGCTTCGGCTCCGCGGGAGGGTCCATGACGGCTTCCGCGAGCCTCAGCTCGCGATCGCTCCCCCCTCGGGGTCGGTCGAGCGCCGGCCGCTCGGCGCAGGGCCCGGCTTCGAGGTGTCCGTGCCGCTCACCGCGCGCGGCGTCTACCGCGTCGAGGTCCTCGCGCAGGGCGCGCGCGGGGACACGGTCCTCGCGAATTTCCCCGTCTACGTCGGGGAGGATCCGCCGACCTACGTCGTGCTCGCGGGCCCGGGCGACGACGAGGGCGCGAGCACGCCCGATCAGGTCGAGCGCGCCTTGCTCCGCCGCATCAACGACGCACGCGCGCGCGATGGGCTGCCACCGGTCGTCGAGCACCCCGGGCTCGCGCGCGTCGCGCGAGACCACAGCCAGGACATGGTCCAGGGCTCGTTCATCGGGCACACCTCGCCGACCACTGGCGACGCGCCCGACCGCGTGCGGCGCGCGGGCTACCGCAGCGGGCTCATCCTCGAGAACATCGGCCGCGGCTATTCGCCCGGGGAGATCCACGAGGGGCTCCTCGCGAGCCCGGGCCACCGCGCGAACATCCTCAACCGCGACGTGACCCACGTGGGAGTCGGCGTCGTGGCCGAGCCCGAGGGGCGCCGCGCCGCGTTCGTCGCGACGCAGGTCTTCATCCGCATGCACCGCGAGGTGGACGTCGAGGCGGCGCGAGAGTGGCTGCTCGGCGCGATCAACGAGGGCCGCCGCGCGCGCGGCGTGCCGCCGCTCGAGCTCGACCCGAACCTCCAGACGGCGGCGTCCGATGCGGCGCGGAGCTACTTCGCGAACCCGACCCAGACTCAGCAAGACACGGTCGACGAGGGGAGCGCGGCGCTGCGGCGCTTCGCGATGATGTTCCGCCGCGTGGGCGGCTTGATGGCCGTCGTCGGCGACGTCGCCGAAGCTTCGAGGCTCGAGCCGACCTTCGATCCAGACCTGCGCTACGTGGGCCTCGGGGTGGCGCAGGGCGACAGGCCCGATGCCCCACCGAACAGCATCGCGGTCGTGATCATGCTCGCTTGGCCGCGCTGACCGCTCAACGGTGTGGGTGCGCGTCGAACCGCCGCACGTGCACGGTGAGCGTGAGCGCGGCGTGCACCTCGGCGAGCGCGAGCGCGTTCGTGCCGACCCTCAGGCCGAGGCTCAGGTGCCGCGCGACGAAGACGCGGAACGTGACGCGCGGCTCGACGACGGCGGCGCGCGCGCGCCAGACGATGTGTCGCTCTCCGTCGACGTAGTGGATCAGCCACGCGCTCCGGAACCCCGCGTAGAGCTCGACGCCGAGCCCCGCGATCCCAAAGAGGGGAGCCTCCACCCCCATGACGGCGCCGACGTCGGTGGTCCGGAGGCGGGCCACCTCTCGGGCTCCGGCCGGCGTCGCGATGGCTCCTCTCGTCGGGGCGAGGTGGATCCCGAGCTCGGCGCCGAGGTTGACGTAGGCGAGGAGGAGCCACTCCAACCGGAGCGTGGCGCCGCCGACCCAGGCGTTCGCCCCCTGCCGTTCCGAGAGCCCCTCGGGGTCGTCCTCCGGCGGCTCGAGCGCGACGCCGCGGACGCCGGGCGCGAGCGAGAACCGAATCCGGCGATGCGCGGCGCGCGCCCAGCCGCTGCCGAAGCGCCGACACTCCGTCTCACCGATGGCGCGCGCGCCGTCTCCCAGACAGAGCTGGAAGCGGTCCTCGCGCGCTTGCGCGTGTTCTTGGCAGTCGAGGTCGCAAGCGTTCGCCACCGCCGCTGGCGCTGCGACGCCGAGCGCGACGAGGACGAAGGTCGAGACGCCGAGCGAGCGCGAGACACGGGATTGGGGCCGAGACATCATCGTCATGGTGTCTCTCTCTCCTCTTCCGAGGTCCGAGCGGCCTCCTCGTCGGCGGCACCGAGCGCGGCGTCCATCGCGGCCGCCGCCTCGGCGAAGGCACGCGCGGCCGCCCCCTCGGCCTCGCGTACGTCTCGTTCGCGGTCGGTGGCGGCGGCGCGTGCGGTCTCCTCGACCGCCTCACGAGCCTCCGCCTCTCGCACAAACGCCGCGTGTCGGTACTCGTCGAGTGAGGCGTAGGTCGTCCGCTCGCCGCGGTAGCTGCGGCAATACACCGTCGAGGGCGCGCCTGGCGCGACCTGCTCCAGCGATACGCACACTCGCCGCACCCGCCGGTCCGTACGCGTGATGAACGCGAGCCGCTCGGGATGGGACTCGCGGAAGGCGTCGAGCGTGACCTCGCGCAGCTCGCCGCGCGGATCGTAGACCTCGAGGACCTCGCCCTCCTCCTCGTCGAAGACCAGGAGCTTGCGCAGGTCGAGCGCCACGATCCGACGGCAATGGTTGAGCGCGCGGATCGAATAGGCGACCGAGTGCTCCCACTCGGGGATGTAGGCGTGAACCGGTTCGAGCCCGAGCTCGAGGCACCCCGCTCGGACGTTGATGTGGTTCGGGCCCAAGGGGCGATTGGGCGCGTGCAGCCGTGCGCAACCGAGCGGAGCGACCGCCAGCAGGCCGACGAGCACCGACAAGCAGGCCACGTGGCCGCGCGCCGTCTGGCGCGTCCGAGGGCGTCGTGGTGCGCGTTCGTTGCTCCCCACGCAGCTCATCGTGCGGTCGCGCGACGCTTCGAGCTTCACACTTCCGTGTGAAGAGGCGTCAAAGAAGCGAACCAGCGACTGCACGGGAGAGGGATGGCAGGGCGGGGTGGGGGACCGCAATCCGGCTGGGTGGGCAGAATCCGACCACCGCGCTGGCTGGTCGATGTGCTCGACGGATCTGGCGAACCGTGCGGGTGAGGATCACCGACGGTATGGCTCCTTCGCCGACGCCGGCCTGGTCGCGCGCGCCGAGCGATCCAGGGGTCTCCTCCAGCGGATCCCGCGCCAGGTCATGGGTGCGCGTCGAGCCAAGCCCGCATCTCGTCTGCGGACCGCGCGTAGCCCTCTTCGCGTGCGGTCCGCTCGGCGCGGGTCACCAGCGCCCGTCCGCGGGGCGGGTCCTCGCCGCTCTCGACCAGGGCGCGCCCGTACCAATAGTCCAGATCGGCGCGCGCGGCGCGGCTTGCTGGCGATTCGTGGCGGATCTGCCAGCCACGGGCGAGGGGGGCGAGCGCCTCGCGGGCGCGCCCACGCTCCGTCTCGGCGCTGCCGATGTTTTGCAAGATGATCGCGAGGTCGGGGTGGGCATCGCCGAGGAGGCGCTCGCGCATCGCGAGCGCGTCCTTCCAAGCTGCGATCGCTTCATCGGTCCGACCGGCGCGCGCCTCGGCGCCGGCGAGGTTCAACGACACGCGCGCGACCTCGGTGTGCTCGGCGCCGTAGGCTGCAACGGTCACGTCGAGGGCGTCTCGGTAAACGGAGATCGCGTCCTCGAGGCGGCCAACGTGCGCGAGCGCATCCGCGGTCCTGAGCAAGACGAACGCGCGCACCGGGTGGGCCTCCGGCAGGTTCGCGACGGCGCGGTCCCGCGTGGCCTCCATCGACTCGACGGCCTCCTCGGCGCGCCCCAACCCGACCAACGCTCCCGCCCGGCGCGCCTCGATCGCGAGGCGCGCGGGGTGCGTCTCCGGCAGCTCCGCGGCGAGCGTCGCCGCGCGCTCGAGGGGCTCGAGGGCGCCAGCGAAGTCCCGCAGCCGCACCCGCACGTCGCCGAGCTCACGGAGTGGCCCGAGCAGCGCGAGGTCGTCGGCACCGCGCGCGACGACCACGAGCTCGACCGCGCGCGCGGCGTGGGCGAGCGCCTCGTCCCTCCGACCTTGGACCCCGCGGAGCTGCGCGAGGGCGTTCTCGAGGCGCGCGCGCGCGATCGGTCGGTCTTCGTCGAAGCGCTCGAGGGTGCTGGTCGCGATGTCCGCCCAGACGTCGCCGACGTCGAGCCGCATCCTGCGCACCCCGTCCACGTCGACCAGCGCGGTGGTCGCCTCCAGGCGCTGCTCCAGATCACCGGTCGCCAGCGCGCCGTAGAGCACGGCGCGGAGCGCTTCGGACGCCTCGGTGAATTGCCCGATCTCTGCGAGCGCGAGCCCATAGGCGAGCTCCGCGTCGAGCTGGACCGGTCGATACGCGAGCGCTCCGGTCTCCTCCCGGACGGCGCGGCCGCGCGAGAGGGCCCCGTCGAGGTCCCCGGCCGCGATCTTGGCGCGCACGCCAGCGATCGACTCTCGCGCGGCCGTGACCGCGTCGTGCAGGCCGACGGGAGGAGGATCGACGCCCGCCAAGAGAGCGCCCGTGTCTTCGCACGCCGCGAACGTCGGGTGAAGCTGCACCGCACGGGTCGCGCGCTCCACGGCGTGGACGTCTCCGGTCGCGAGCTCCCGGGCGAACGCCCTCAGCTCGGCTCGACGACGGTCCAGGCAGGCGGTGCGGCGGTCGAGCAGCGCCCGGCTCTGCGTCTCTCGTACGAAGGTCGCTTCACACGCGTCGCGGTAGCTCGACGTCAGCTCGGTGGCGTAGCGATCGAGCGATGCCACGGCGTCTTCGGCGAGTCGGCCGGCGAACGGCACCGGGAGCGATCGGACGTGTCGGTCGACCTCCGTCCGGGTCTGCGGGCTCCACGCTTCGGCGACCGGCCTGCTGGCGTCGAGGCAAGGCGCGCTGGGTGAGGCCGTGAAGGAAACGAGCGCGACACCTACACCGACGGCCGCTACGAGGGCCGCGCCCAGCGCGGCGCGCCGTCGCGCGCGGCGAGGCCGGGCGAGCGCAGCGCGCAGCGCGCGCGTGAGCTCGTCCATCGAGCCGAAACGCTGCGCCGGATTCACGTGCAGGCCGCGGCGCAGGATGGCGTCGATGTGTCGCGGCACCGGAGGCTTCGGCGGAGGGTCTTCGATGCGTCCCTCGATGGTCGCGAGCGCGAGCTCTGGGAACGACGCCGCGCGGATCGGTCGTCGGCCGTGCAGAGCCTCCCAGAGCGACACACAGAACGCCCACTGGTCGCTCCGAGCGTCGGCGCTCTGGCCGAGGAAGAGCTCGGGCGCGATGTAGCCCGGCGTCCCGAGGACGTCGCCGGTGCGTGTCATGGTGCCGTCCGCGTCACTCGGCGTAGCGGCCACCTCGCTCCGCAACGCGGACGCGAGGTCGTGGGCGTCGTCGTCGACTTCCCCGCGCGAGAGGCCGAAGTCTCCGACGCGCACGCGGCCTCCCTCGTCGACGAGGATGTTCGCGGGCTTGAAGTCGCGGTGCACGAGGCCCACCGCGTGGGCGGCCGCGAGGCCCTCGCCAGCGTCCGCGAAGAGGCCGACGAGCTCGGCGCAGGCGGCCCCCGAGGCCCATCGTTCCGTCGTGTGGAGCGCCCGGAGCTTCGCCGCCATGTCCTCCCCGGCGACGAGCTCCATCGCGATGAACACACGTGGCGGTCCGGCGTCGTCCTCCCATGTCCCCGCGTCGTAGACCTGGACGACGTGGGGGTGAGAGAGGCGCGCCATGGCGCGCGCCTCGCGCGTGAGGCGCGCGCGCGCTTCGGTGCCGATGCCGCCTCCACCGAGGAGCTTGAGGGCGACATCGCGTCCGAGGCGGGGATCGTGGGCCGCGTACACGACCCCCATCCCGCCCTCGCCGAGCTGTCGGAGGATTCGGTAGCGTCCCAGCGCGACCGGTCGCGCAGAGTCGGCGCGCGCGCGTTGACGCGCGGGTTTCGTCTCGGGGGTCTCGTCCACGAGCGCCCCAGGATGCCACGCGACGCCGGGAGATGTGCAAGTGGGCGCGCGAGGTGGCCAAGACGGACTCTTTGGACGGACGATCAGCTCGGGGAGAGGCGCTCGCGGAGCTTCGCGCCGTCGAAGCGCTCGTTGGGTGAGCGGCGGAGCAGGCCCGCGCAGATCGCGTCGAGGTCGTCGGGGACGCCGGGGGCGACCTCGCTCGAGCGCGGCGCCTCGACGGTCTGCTTGCGCACGAGCACCTCGACGCCGCCGCCGTCGAAGGGGAGTCGACCGGTCAGGGCCTCGAAGAGCACGACGCCGAGCGCGTACCAATCGGCTGCGCGGGTCGGCGGTGCGAGCCCGAGCTCGGGCGCGATGCTCGCCGCCGTGCCAGCGACGAGGCGCTCGCCCCCCGTCGCGCGATCCCACGCGAGGCCGAGGTCGAGGAGGACGGGCTCGTCGCGATCGCCGCGCCGCACCGCGCGGACGTTCTCCGCGCTGACGTCGAGGTGTAGAACGCCCGCTCCATGGATGGCCTCGATCGCGCTGGCCAGCGCCGGCAGGCTCGCTCGGAGGCGCGCCGCACCGCGCGCCGTGATCGGCGCGTATTGGGAGTGACCCTCTTCCTGGAGCTCGTAGCCGAACGCCATCGGCAGGTTGCGGCGGGGGCCGCGTCGGGGCGCGCCGCGCGGGACGTCGGCGCGCGCCCACGCCACGAGGCTCGGCCCTTCGGCGAGCTCCATCGCGAGCGCGGGCGGAGGGCCTTCGTCGAGCGCGATCGCCCGGACGACGTTCGGGTGCTCGACGCGACGGAGGGTCGCGTGCTCCGCCCGCAGCCGCTCGAGATCGTCCGCGGTCTTCAGCGCCACCCAGCGATCGTGCGTACGGTCGTACGCCCGGTGGACGACGCCGAACCGGCCTGCGCCGATCGGGGGGCCCCAGCGGAAACGAGCGCTCATCGTCGCGGAGCCTGTCCCGGGACACCTCCGCCACAAGCCGCGCGTGAGCGATCCATCACCGCTCGCCGTGCCCCCGAACACCCGAAGTCCGTTCGGGTATCCCCGGTCCTGGACGCGGAGCCGACTCCTCGAACGCACGGGCTTTGGCCCGTCCTTCGTCGCCGCGGAGCCAAGCTCGAGGCGATCCTCCACGGCGGACGGATCGAGACTCTCCCATGTGGCGAGGTACTGGTCATCGACGACCGGGATCGGTGGTCAGCCGTTCGTTGCTCGTGTAGCGTGAGGTTTCCGTGTCTGGGCGCGAACAGGGGGACGTGATGTCGCAGGCGGGGGCCATCCTCGACGCCGTCGCGCGCGCCGCTGACCGCATCCACGCGGCGTGCTCCGTGGCCGAGGCGCTCCCGGACGTGCTCGCCATCCTCGGGCCCGCGGCGGGGGTGAGCCGCGTCTACGTCTTCGAGCACGTCGCGCACGTCCGAGACGACGCGCGCATTCGTCAGCGCTTCGAGTGGTGCGCCCCCGGCGTCGAGCCGCAGATCGACAACCCCGACCTCCAGGACGCCGACCTCGTGGCCATGGGGTACGGCCGCTGGGTCAGGGAGCTCACCGCTGGCCGCGCCATCGTCGGCGACGTCGCGGATTTTCCCGAGGAGGAGCGGCCGATCCTCGAGGCGCAGTCGATCCGCTCCGTCCTCGTGCAGCCGATCTTCGCCGGGAAGTATTGGTGGGGCTTCATCGGTTTCGACGCCTGTGACGACGTTCGGGCCTGGCACCCGGTGGAGATCGACTCGTTGCGGGTGGCGGCGCAGGTCTGCGGGCTCGCGCTCGCGCTCGAGTCCCGCGACGCCTTCGCGCGCCACGCCTACAAGATGGAGGCCCTCGGCCGCATGGCGAGCGGCGTCGCGCACGACGTCAACAACCTGCTCGCGATCATGCAGGCGAACGTCGACCTGCTCCGGCGGGGCGAGGTCGACGTGGGCGAGCGACTCTTCGAGCTCAACCACGCCATCGACCAGGCGTCGCGCCTGAGCCGGGAGCTGCTCGCCTTCGGGCGACCTGCCGATGCCCGGGCGCCGCTCACCGAGCCGCTCGAGGCGCTGCGGAACGTCGAGGGGCTCTTGCGCCGCGTCGCGGGCCGCGCCGTCCGCCTCGAGCTCGACGCGGAGGGCGAGATCGCGCCGGTCCGGATCGCGCCCTCGCAGCTCGAACAGATCGCGCTGAACCTCGTCACGAACGCGCGTGACGCGATGTCCGACGGTGGCGTGATCCTTCTGCTCGTGCGGACCTTGGACGCCTCTGAAGCGTCGGCGCTCGGGGACGAGCTCCCCGCGGGGCGTTACACGTTGCTCTCAGTGCGGGACTCGGGGCACGGCATCCCGGTCGAGCTGCACGATCGGGTGTTCGAGCCTTTCTTCACCACCAAGGAATCCGGGCAAGGCACGGGGCTCGGGCTCGCGACGATCTACGGTGCGGTGTCGGCCGCTGGAGGCGCCGTGCGCCTGACGAGCGCCGCGGGAGAGGGGACGGAGGTCCGCATCTACCTCCCCGTCGCGTGAGCTCGACCCCGTCGGCGGAAGGCGAGGGCGAGGAGGAGCGCGTAGAGCCCTGGGGTGAGCCAGTCGCCGTGTCGCACCCAGAACGTCTCGACGTCGAGGCGGGCGACGTCGGCGACGAACGCGGTGCGGACGTAGGTCTCCGTCTCGTGGAGCGTGGCGCCGGTGGCGGCGATGTGGCTGCTGACGCCCGTGTTCACCGCGCGCACGAGGTCGCGTCGGGTCTCGATGGAGCGTTGGCGCGCGACGAGCTGGTGGAGGTGCGGCTCGCGGGTGTCGCCGAACCAGGCGTCGTTCGTGACGTTCACGAGGAAGTCTGGGCGTTGGTGCGCGACGGTCCGGGCGTGCGCGGCGAGCACGTCCTCGTAGCAGTTGAGCACGGCGACGCGCGCGCCCGCGATCTCGAGCGTCTCGGGCGCCAGCCCGGGGCGAATGCCGGGGCACGGGAAGCGCGACTGCAGCGGGGGGAGCCAATGCCAGAGCGGCACGGTCTCGCCGAAGGCGAGCAGCTCGACCTTGTCGCTGATGCCGGTGATGACGCCGCGTTCGTCGAGGGCGATGGCGGAGTTCCAGCGGTCGCAGCGGTCTTCGCCCGTGGTGATGGCGCCGAAGAGGATGGGGCCGCGGACGCCGTCGTAGAGGACGCCTCGCGGCCCCGCGAGGGGGGAGCGGCGACGGCGCCCGCCGGGCGTGATCGCTTGGCCGTCGTCGGCCTCGCCGAGCAAGCCGCGGTGGACGGCGAAGGGGTACGCCGACTCGGGCCAGACGACGAGCTCGGCGCCCTCCTGCTCGAGGCCGCGCGTCATGTCACGCAGGAGGTGGAGGTGCGCGTCGTGCTGCAGGGGGTCGTGCTTGTCGAAGATGCCGATGTTCGGTTGGACCACGCCGACCGCGAGCCGCGGCGCGGCCTCGCGCTCGGCCTCGATCTGGTGCAGGCGCGCTTGCCCGTAAAGCGCGGGGGCTCCCAGCGCGAGCGCGCCCGCGAAGAGCGGAACGAGCTGCCGCCGCGGGACCAGCCAACGCTTGCGAGGGGGCGCGTCGGGTGCGTTCCGTGCGACATCGTCGCGTGCGCCACCGTCGTGCGCGCCACCGTCGCGCGCGCCGCCGTCGCGCGCGCCATCGCCGGGACGCATGAGCTCCCAGGCCGCGCTGCCGATGAGGAGCATCGCGACGTCGAGGAGCGGCGGGCCGCCGAGATCGCCGATCTGTGCCCAGGCGAGCCAGCCGACCGCGCCGGTGCCGACGCGCCAAGGGAAGAGCGCTGGGCTGAGCGAGAAGACCAGCGTGAGCGCCGCCGGGAACGCGACCCAGCGCGGCAGGCCGCGGTGCGCGGCCACCTCGGCGAAGAGCGCGCCGAAGCCGAGCGTGAGCCCCTGCGTGGCCGCGAAGAGCAGCGCGACCGGGACGCCGGCGACGTAGGGGAAGCCCGCGAAGTCGTAGAGCAGCCCTGGGATCCAATAGAACGCCGTGGCGTTGCAGCCGAAGCCCGCGAGCCAACCCAGCACGAAGCTGCGCCGGAAGGGCCGCGCGCTCGGCTGCGAGAGCAGCGCCAGCATCGGGAGCGGGAAGGCGAACGCGAGCGCGGGGAGCGGCCGCTGTACGACCGAGCCGGCGAGGAAGGCGCCGAGCGCGACCGCGAAGAGCGCGTGTCTCGCGCGCCGCCGACGCGGGGAGGTCGGGGAGGGCGGCGTGCTCAACGCAGCGTCACCGCGTTCGCGACCAACGTGAAGCGCGCCGGAAGGCGGCCCGGGGCTTCGCCGTCCACGTCGAGGAGCACGGGCTCTTCGCAGAGCGGCGTCGCCTCGACCACGCGCCCGCGCCAGTGGCGGACCCCGGCCTGCCCGAGCAAGCTGTTGCCATAGAGGTGGCGCGTCAGGCCGAGGTTGCCGGCGACGCCTTCGCGCTCGAGCGCGACGACGTCGAAGAGGCCGTCGTCGACGGCCGCCGTCGGCGCGACGTGCATGCCGCCGCCGAAGTAGCGGCCGTTGGCCACGGCGAGGTTCAAGACGGAGAGGTCGACGGGAGGGGCGTCGTCGATCACGAGGCGGACCGCGCGGTTGTCGTAGCGGCGCATCGCGCGCAGCGTGCCGACGAAGAACGCGAGCCGCCCTCCGATCCATTTGGGCGCGTCGTTGACGAGCTGGTCGACGAGGCCGCCGAGGCCGAAGCTCGCGATGTTCACGAACGCGCGCGCCGCGGACTCGCCCTCGTGCCCGACGTACTCGAGCCAGCCGATGTCGAGCGGCCGTGGCGTCGCGGCGAGCAACCTGCGCGCAGAGGCCTCCGGCGCCTTGGGGAAGCCCAGCGTCTTGCGGAAGTCACCGCCGGTGCCGCAGGGCAGCGGGCCGATCCACGCGCCGGGGCGGACCGGCGTTCCGTCGGCGTCCAAGAAGCCGTTCAGCGCCTCGCTGAGCGTCCCGTCGCCTCCGACGACCGCGACTCCGGGCGCGCCCTCGCGGAGCGCCTCGCGGGCGAGCACCGCGGCGTGGCCCGGCTCTTCGGTCTCGCGGAGGTCGACCTTCGCGCCTCCCGCCTCGAGGGTGCGGAGGAGCGTCGGGAGCTGCCGCGCCGCGCGCCCGGCCCCCGCCCGCGGATTCAGGATCACGACGATCGTCTCGCCCATCGCCAGGCGACGGTAGAGCAGGCGCCGCGCCCTCGCCACGCGAAAGCGGCGGGCTCGATCACGCGCGACGCGGTGCTCGCTCAACAGCCCGGCGCTGGGCGCTCGTCGTCCTCCAACGCATCGTCTCGCTCGACCTCGAGCGCGCTCGTCAGCACGCTCGCGACGCGGAGCGCGGCGCCGAGCGCGCGATGCTCACCATCGTGCCGGAGCGTCGCGACGCCGTCGCGGAGCGCGAGCGCGAGGTGCATCGGGGGGTCGAGGCAGAGCGCGCCCCGGAGATCGAGCTCCGCGGGCGCGCGCGCGCGGATCACGGCGTCCGCGCGAAACGTCGGCGTCCCGAGCACCCGGGCGCCGGGGCCGCTCTCGAGTCGGCCGCGCATTCGGTCGAGACGGACGCTGACGAGCGCGCCAGCGGGCCGTACGACGCGGACGAAGCCGTCGATCTCCGAGGCCCGGACCTCGGGTCCGGCCATCGCGACGACGAGGGTGGCGTCGCGGACGCGGATCGTGTGCGTGTCGATCGCCAGGGCGTGGCGAGAGGGGCCTTCTCCGCGCGGCGCGGAGAAGGCGTCCTCGAGGCTCGTGGTCGCGTCTTGGCCGGGCGAGATGCGCACGAGCACGCCCGCGGCGCGCGCGTCGCGCAGATGGAGCTCGCCCGTTAGCAAACCGAGGGGGTCGAACGCCACGTGGGCCTCGTCGATGCGGAGCACGTCCTCCCCGCTCGGCGCCGAGAAGACGACGTCGGTCGCGTGGGCCCGCAGGCCCCGGACGGAGCGGAGCGACCCGATCCGGAGCTCCCCGTGCGCCGCGTCGGAGAAGGCGCCCTCGATTCTTCGCGCGACCCAGGCGCGACCTCCGGGCGTCTCAAGCGTCGCCGTGGCGAAGAGCGCGCCGCCGACGAGGACGAGCGCGAGCCACCCGAGCCCTCGAAGGACGGGCCTCACGACACGCTCCCCGAAGCGGCGCTGCGCGGCAGCGACTCGGTCGCGTCGTCGACCGCCGGCGGGATGGAGCGCCGCGGGCCGGACTCGCGCAGGAGCTCCGCGAGCCAGCGCCACCGCGGGCTCGCCTCGAGCAGCGTGATCAAGAAGACGGTGATCGGGACCGCCAGCAGGCCGCCGCCGACGCCCCAGATCCAGGTCCAGAAGAAGACGGCGACGAGCGCGACGAGCGGGCTGATCTGGAACGAGCGAGACTGGAGGCGAGGCGCCACCCAGTTGGCGATCACGCCTTGGACGACGCCCAGCGCGCCCGCGACGAGGAGGGCGCGGCCCCCGCCATGCTCGAGCGCCGTGACCACGGCGGGGAGCGCTACCGCGACGATCGATCCGAGGTTCGGGACGTAGTTGAGGAGGAACGCGAGCAGCCCCCAGAGGTGAGGATCGCGCACGCCGAGCGCCCACGCGACGAGCGCGGTCGAGACGCCGGTGAGCGCCGAGACGACGCTGTGGAGCGCGAAGTACTCGCGGAAGACCTTCGCGATCGCCGACAGCCGCTCGGCCGCGTCGTCGAAGCGGGCCGAGGTCACGTCGAGCATGCGACGGCGCCACCCGGCGGATTCGCTGAGCGCGAGGAGGACGAAGGTCAACGTGATGACGCTGAGACCCGCGCGCGTCGCGATCTCGCCGAAGGCGTCGAGGGCGCCGCCCGCGAGATCGGGCTCGGGCGCCGGCACCCCGAGGTTACGTCGGACGAGCCGCGAGAAGCGAGCGGCCAGCTCGCGGTAGGTCGGCAAGCTCGAGAGGACGTCCGAGACGACCCACCCGACGAGCGCGACGCAGCCAGCGATGACGGCGAGCACGAGCAAGCCCGTGAGCAGCGTTCCGAGCGCGGGCGTGAGGCGCTCGGAGAGCCACCGCTGCATCGGCCAGACGAGGATCGCGGCGAAGGCGGCGATCGCGAGCGGCATCGAGAGGAAGGCCGTGACGCGCAGGAGGAAGACGACGAGCGTGACGAGGATCAGCGCGCGCAGGGCGGGCGAGAGGGTTGGGGTGGATGGTGGGCGAGGCATGGAGCTCCGAGTCCGTGGGCCGAGGTTGGGCGCGACGCGCTCACAAAGACCGCGAGCTTCTCGGCGTATCCATCGGATTCATCCCGCGGATGCATCCCGCGTACCCGCGCCGCCGTCCTCGGTCGGGAGCTCGCCGGCCTCGGGCCAGGCGCGAGAGCACGTGTCGATCGCCTCGCCCTCAGCGCGCTCTGGCTGGGCGCCGGTGGCGTGGCGATTCGTCTCGGTCGAGACACCGACGCCACGCCTTCTCGATGAGACGCGCCAGAGGTCCGAGCGGTGCGGGACGCGGGTCGAACGAGGGGCCGAGTGGGTCGAACCAGAGGGGCGAAGCGGGTCGAATCGGAGGGCGAAGCGGGTCGAACGAGGGGCGAAGGCGGTCGAACGAGAGGGGCCAAGTAGGGCGTCGAAGCGGAGCGTCCAAGCACGAGGTCGAAGCACGAGGTCGAAGCAGGGAGCGTCGACGTGGGCTGCTATGGTGCCATCGTGCCTCCCAGTGAGCATGAGCGCGCCGGCCAGCCCGGCGCCGATGAGCGCGAGCGAGCCGACCGAGCCGCGGACGATCACCACGTAGAGCGCGTCGCTCGCGCGCCACGCCACGGCGGGGACGATGGGGGCGGTGACGACAGCGCCGGTGACGACAGCGCCGGTGGCGACAGCGCCGGTGGCGACGGCGCCGGTGACGGGCTCGGTGACGGGCTCGGTGACGGGCTCGGTGACGGGTTTGGTGACGACGACGTCGGTCACGACGACGAGGACGTCCGTGGGGAGCGCGCCGAGCCCAGCGAGGGCGCGGACGAGGAGCCCGGGGTCTGGCGGCGCGCGTGGCGGTGCGGGCGGTCGATCGTCGGTCGCTACGTCGACGAGGACGTGCCCCTGCTCTCCGCCGGGATCGCGTTCTACGCCATCCTGTCGGTCTCACCCATCTTCGTGATCCTGCTCTTCGTCGCGGGGCTCTTCATGGACGAGGGCGCCGCGCGGGCGTCCGTGCTGCGGCGGCTCCGCGATCACCTCGGGCCGGAGGCGGCGACGTTGCTCGAGCGGGCGCTCGACGCGCGCGTGCTCGAGGGTGGCGGGATCGCGACCGTGATCGCGCTCGCCGTCTTCCTCGTCGCCGCGACGCGGCTCTTCGCGAGCCTGCAGACCGCCCTCGACCGCGTCTGGCGACGCGAGGGCGACCCCGCGGAGTCGCGATGGGATCAGCTCCGCGCCCGCGTGCTCGGGCTGCTGCTCGTCGTCCTCGTCGGGGTGCTGCTCGTGCTCGGCGTCGGGGTGAAGGTCGGCGTCGAGCTCTTGGCGCGGCGGATGGGGCTGGACGGCGTCCCTTTCGGGTGGAGGTTGCTCGACTACGCGCTCTCCGTCGCGCTCTTCACCCCGGTCGTGGTCTTCGTCTTTCGGCGTTTCCCGACCGTCACGGTGCGCCGGCGTTACGTGTGGACCGGCGCGCTCGCGACGACGGCGTTGTTGCTCGCGGGCGGGCAGCTCGTCGGCCTCTACGTCACGCAGGTCGCGGCGAAGTCGTCGTTTGGCGCGGCCGGCGCACTCGTTGCGTTCGTGCTCTGGATCTACTACGCGGCGCAGGCGTTCCTCTTCGGCGCGCTCGTCACCCGCAGCCTCGCGGGAGACGCGGTGGAGCCGCGTGCAGTGTCGTCGATCGTCCGCGGTGGGCGGCACCTGCGTCGGCGGTGGCGCGAGCGGCGCGCCGACCCGCCTCCGGGGACGCACGCTTGAGTGGGGCGCGGGTCGCCGGCGTCTGCTCGAGAGCGAGGAGTGAGGCGCGCCGAGCGACGCCGATCGCGCCGACGATCAATGCCCCCCAGACCGTCCACGTGAGTGGGAAGTGCTCTCCTCCCATGGCGAGCGGCAGAGGCTCGGGCACGCACGTGGTGCGCGCGACGCCGA
Organism: Myxococcales bacterium; assembly: GCA_019637115.1. Lineage (GTDB taxonomy): Bacteria > Myxococcota_A > Polyangia > Polyangiales > Houyiibacteriaceae > JACKEH01. Next base: position 36,066 of record JAHBWH010000049.1, read on the forward strand.
GCCCCATGAGCGCGCCGCCGAACCCGTAGGCGCTCGAGATCAGCAGCTCCCTCGCGCTCGTCTCCACGAGCCGATGGGCGATCGCGCCGACGCCGAGGCCGATCGCGAGGAGGAGGATCGTTTCCGCGTAGAGCATGCTCGAGGGTGAGCATGATTCGTTCCGTCGGTCGTCGCGGTCCCGTCCGCCCAACAGTCGGTGGAAGCTCTCGGGTCTACGACCGACGGCGTACGGTGGGATGCTTCGCTCGATCGCGCAGCGAGACCCCACGAAGCGCTTCCCGTCGCGATTCGAAGGGAATTTCGGCGTCCACGCGTCGTGCGCGGCGTTCTGACCGAGTGTGGCGGATCGTCTCGCGCTCCGGCCGATGCGCTGGTCGCTCGCGCTTGGTACGAGGACTGCAACCGTCCCAGCCCCGAGAGCGTGCACGAACGGAAGCTTGGCTGATTCGGCGAGCCGCCCCATCGGACGGCGCGCAGCTCGCAGCACGAGCGAGGGCTTCTCATGCCCATGGGGCTGACGGCCCCTCGAAGGGAGCCGAGCAGAGCGTGACGCCCTCGGGAGAAACTTCATGACCGACAAGAACATCGAACAGTCCGCGACGCGCGAGAAGCTCGCGGGAACCAAAGATCAGCTCACCGGGAAGGCGAAGGAGCTCGGCGGCAAGGCCATCGGCTCGAAGGGCCTCGAGGTCGAGGGCAAGGCGGAGCGGGCGTCCGGCACGGTCCGCAAGGAGGCCGCGAAGGCCGTCGAGAAGGCCACGAAGACCGCCAAGGAGACCGCGAAGAGCGCGAAGGAGGCTGCCCGCGACGTGGTCGAGGCGGCGCAGAAGACGCTCTCTCGTGCCAAGGAGAAGATGAGCTGAACGACGACGTGAACGGCGTGGAAGGGCCCCTCGATCCCGCATCGAGGGGCCCTTTGCCGTGGGGCTCGCGGGGGCGGCAGCGTCGCCCTCGCCGCTGGCGTGGCGTTTCGCCATCGTGTGGTCGACCGGTCATCGCCGCAGGAATCCTCGGCTGGAGCGACGGATCGCGAGCGACGACGGGAGGTGCTCGACTGATGACGTCGCGTGTCGCCACGGCGCCTCCGCGCAGTCGCCGGGAGGCGGGCGCGGCACGCGACGTGAAACGCTCCACGACATGGCACGCATCACCTTGATGGGAGTGATCTTCGTCGTCGCGGCTTCCACGCTCGCCCACGCGCAGCGCCGGCGGGTTGAGAACGATCCGAGCCCGCGGATCCCGACCTTACTCGAGAATGGGGGGCCCGACCCGGAGACCCTCACGGTGCGGGAGCAAGCAGGCGTCGGCGGGCGGCTGCCCTACGCCTCCGCGGGCGTGCTCGAGGTCGGCGGCACGGGCTCGCTCCTCTGGGGGCCCGACTACCTCAGCGCGCGCTTCGCTCCCTTCGTCGGTTGGTTCGTCGCGGACGGCCTCGCCATTTCGTACCACCATGAGCTCTATGGCGGGCGCTTCGGCGGGCAGACGCGCTTCTCGACGCTCGCCTTCATCGAGCCGAGCGGGCACCTCGGTCTCACCGATCGCCTCTTGGCCTTCGCGGGCGTCGGCGTCGGGGTGCTCTACAACGGCAACGACTTCGCGTTCGCGATGCGCCCGCGCGCCGGCCTCGACGTGCTCGTCGGTCGCTCGGGCATCTTCCGGCCCGCGCTCGTCTTCACCTGGGCGACGCGCGACCTCGTCGACCTCGATGGCACCCAGGTCGCGGGGATGCGCTACGCGGGCGGCATGGAGGTGAGCTACGCGGCGATGTTCTGAGGTTACACCGCGTTCACTTCGACGGGAGGCGTGCCACGAAGACCGCGCCGCCGTCGTTGTGAACCGTGAGCTCGCCGCCGTGGGCCTCGACGATCGCCTTCGCGATCCCGAGGCCGAGGCCGAGGCCCGCGCCCCGACCCTTGGCGCGCCGGCGTTGGCGGAAGAGCTCGAAGACATGCGGGATCAAATCCTCGGGCACGCCGGGGCCGTGGTCGCGGACTTCGAGCGTGACGTGCTCGCCCTCTGCGCGGACGCGGACCTCCACCGGCGTGCGGCGCCCGTGCTTCACCGCGTTGTCGACGAGGTTGTCGACGACCTGCTCGAGGCGGACGGCGTCACCTCGGAGCGGCGCCGGCTCGAGGTCGAGCGTGAGCTCGAGGTCGGGGTGGCGCAGCCGCAGGCCGCTCTCGGCTTGGCGCGCGACCTCGGCGAGGTCGACCTTCTGACGCGCGAGCGCGAGCTCACCGCGCTCGATGCGGGTGATGTCGAGCAGGTCCTCGATGAGGCGTGTCAGGCGCGTCACGCCGCGGCCGAGCGCGGCGATCGGGTGACGGTGGTGCGCGGGGACGTCGTCGGCGTCGCCGATGAGCTCGACGGCCATCCGCATCGTGTGCAGCGGCGCGCGGAGCTCGTGTGAGACCATGGCCACGAGCTCGTCCTTGACGCGATGGGAGGCCTCGGCTTCGGCGCGGGCGACGCGCTCGCGCGCGAGGTGGTTGAGCGAGAGCGCGTAGCGGATGGCGCGATCGAGCGTCGGCGCGTCGAAGGAGCCCTTCACCAGGTAGTCGGACGCGCCGGCCTCCATCGCGGCGAGATCCGTCGACCGGTCGGCGGCCCCCGTGAGCATCACGAGTGGGCCTTCGAAGCCGAGCTTGCGGGCGTCCTTCAAGACGGCGAGCCCGTCGTCGGCGTCGAGGCGGTAGTCGAGCAGGCAGACGTCGTGGACGTTCTCGGCGAGGCGCTCGCGGGCCTCGGCGCTGCTCGAGACGCGCTCGAGGCGCCAGTGCGGGAGGTCTCGGATCAGCGCGTCGAGGAGGACGTAGTCGTCCTCGTCGTCCTCGACGAGGAGGACGCGGATGATCTCGCCTTCGGGTAGCGCGTTCATTCGGCGGGTAGCTCCACGAACTCGATCCAATAACGTCCGAGCGCCTTCATCAGCTCCACCAGCCCGTCGAAGGTGACCGGCTTGGAGATGAACGAGGCCGCGCCCAGATCATAGCTCCGCACGAGGTCCTCTTCCGCCTTCGACGTCGTCAGCACCACGACGGGGATGCGTCGGAGCGCGGCGTCCGCCTTGATCTCGCGGAGCGCCTCGCGGCCGTCCATCCGGGGCATGTTCAGGTCCAGCAAGATGAGCCCGGGGCGCGGCGCGTCCTCGAAGGGGGCTTCGCGGCGCAGGTAGCGTAGCAGCTCGACGCCGTCCTCCACGCACCGGAGCTCGTTGAGGACCCGGCTCTGCGCGAGCGCATCGCGCGCCAGCAGGCGGTCGTCGGGGTCATCCTCGGCCATGACGATGGTGAGGGGTTTGCGGTCGGTGGTCATGTATCCCAGCTCTCGTTTCGTGGGTCGACGTCATCGGTTGGTGGCGTGCTCGACGGAGGCTCGACTGCGCTCTCGGGGCCCTCGATCAACAACGTCACGACGAAGGTCGTTCCGTGGTCGCGCTCGCCGACCACCTCGATGAAGCCGCCGTGTCGCTCGACGATGCGGCGGCAGATCGCGAGGCCGATGCCCGTGCCCTCGTAGGTGCCGCGCCCGTGCAGGCGCTGGAAGGGGGCGAAGATCTTGTTGCGATAGGCCTCGTCGATGCCGATGCCGTCGTCGCGGATCTCGACGCGCAGGGCCGGCGCGCCGCGGGCCGTCGTAGACTTCGCGCGGATCTCGACCGTCGGGGGCACGCCCTCGCGGTGGAACTTCAGCGCGTTGCCGAGCAGGTTCTGGAAGAGCTGTCGCATCTGCGACGGATCGGCGAGCACCGTCGGGAGCTCGCCGTCGACCTCGACGCGGCCGCCGGTGTCCTCGATGCGTTGCTCGAGGTCTACGAGGACGTCGCGCACGACGCCCGCGAGGTCCACCTCCACGAAGGGCTGGCCGTGGCGGTGCACGCGCGAGAACTCGAGGAGATCCTCGATGAGCCTCGCCATCCGCTCGGCCGCGCGGTGCATGCGCGAGAGGAAGTCCACGCCGCGCTCGTCGAGGGCCTCGGCGTAGTCCGTGCGCAGGCGGTCCGCGAACGCCCGGATCTTTCGGAGCGGCTCCTGCAGATCGTGTGAGGCGATGAAGGCGAAGTCGTTGAGCTCGCGGTTGCTGCGCTCGAGCTCCGTGGAGAGCACGCGCAGCTCGTTCTCGGCCTCTCGTCGAGCCTCGACCTCCGTCCGGAGCGCGAGCGTGCGCGCTTCGACCCGCGCCTCGAGCTGCTCTCGAAAGACCTCGGTGGCGGTGATGTCCCTGCGGTGGAGGCGCAGCAGGACGAGGAGCAGGAGCGTGATGAGGACACCCTGGGCTGCGAGGGCGACCGTGGACTGCGTCCGGCTGCGCTGCACGCGGGCGTGATTGACCATGCGGGCCTCGCGATCGGCCTTCCCGATCTCGCGCAGCCGCTCGAGGGCCTCGAGCATCAGCCCCCGTCCCATCCCGAGGCGCATGTGCGCGATCGCGGCGGCGCGGCCCGACTGGCGCTCGAGCTCGAGCGTCCGCGCGAGCTCGTTCATGCGCTCGCGCGCGACCGGCCGGAGCGCGTCGACCCGCGCACGCTGCGCCGGGCTCGAGACCGATCGGACGAGGCCCTCGAGGGCCGGCTCGAACGCCGCCGCGCCCTCGTGGTGTCCTTCCAGGTAAGCCTCGTCGCCCGTGAGGAGGTACCCGTGGAGCCCGGCGGCGGCGCCCCGCATCGAGGCCCGCAGCGCCTCGACCGCGATCTCGACCTCGAGCGAGTCGAGCAGGCCGTCGGTGTCGGACGCGAGCTCGTCCGTCGCGACGAAGCCGAGGAGCGCGAGCGCCCAGCAAGCGACCATCGCCGCGACGTACGCCGGCGTGGACGAGCGAAGCCGGGGCGGGCGCGCCATCGCTGGCCTCGTACCACGAGCGAGGGGGACTCGCCGCTACGAGATGAGCCGTGGCGCACCGGATGGACGTCGGCTGCATCGCAGGAGGCGCGGTGGGGCAGACCGCCTCAGCGGTGCAAGATCACCGCGCGAGACGGGGAGTCCATGAGGTTTTTCGGGCGGCACGGCGCCTGCTCTATCGAGGGGCGAGCGTCGCGACGCGGCGCCGAACCACAACGAAAGGACGACCCTCATGCTCCGCTGGTCCATCAGCTTCTTCATCATCGCCCTCATCGCCGCGCTCTTCGGATTCGGTGGGATCGCCGCCAGCGCCGCGGGCATCGGCAAGATCCTCTTCGTCGCGTTCCTGGTGCTCGGCGTGATCTCGCTCGTGGTCGGCCGTCTACCGAAGGACGCGTGACCACGTCGACTCCGTCGCGGCCGCGCGGCTCGTCGAGGCCGAGTCCCGAGGAGGCGTGAGTCTCCGAGGAGGCCGCGCGGTCGCGTGTCCGACGAGACGGCGCGCGCTGCTCGCCAAGCTCGCGCGCTGCTCGCCGAGCCGCTGACGCGCGCCTGCCTCCACGCGCGTCGCCGGGTGGCGCGCGCGACGGTGATGCGCGCTCTCTCGCCGCACGGTGGCCGACGTCGTGCGGGCTCGCCCCGTCAGGGCTCGTTGTCGAACCAGCGCTCCTCGGCGAGCGTGTTGGTCGTCGCCCGCACCGGGGAGACGCGCACGACCACGCGGCCACCTTCGAAACACGGCGCATCGTCCCGGAGGAGGGAGCAACGCTCGACCGCGCCGCACGGCAAGAACGCCGCGTCGCCGATCATGAAGTTCCACGCGCGGTCACCCGCTCCGAGCCGCCCGTCGTTGTCTCGATCCGCGAGGACCTCGACGACCGCGACGCCGCCGTCCGGCAGGATGCCCGGCAGCAGCACGCCGTCCGCCGCCCGGTTCGCGTCGTTCGTGCGGTAAAAGCCGATCGCGCGATCGATGTCCTCGGGGGTGCGCTCGCGGACGCGGACCTCGGCGCCGCCCGCGAGGTCGAAGATCCGGTCGGGCCCGCAGAAGCGCACCTCGAGGTCGACGCCAGCGCTGACGATCGGCGCGTCGGCCGTCCGGAATTGGAAGCCGGTATTGTGCAGGAAGGGTTCGGGCCCCGTCGTGCAGGCGTCCTCGAGGATCCACGCGTGGTCGCCGCGCGAGAGCCCGGGCACGTCGTCGAAGTCGGCGTAGAAGTCGATCGCGGGGAGCCCCTGACGCGGGTCGGTGCGGGGCCGCACGGCGTTCGGCATGCGCAGGTTCACGGTGGCGTTGCCGAGCGGATCGAAGACGGCGAGCGCCTCGAGGGTCTGCGCCCCGTCGGCGCGCGCGCGCGACAGCGCGACCTCGAAGCGGTTGAAGTGCCGGAGCGTCGCGTCGGGCGCGGCGTGGGGCCCGAACTCGCGCAGACGGAGCTGGAGGTCGCAGCCGCGATCCTCCTCGAAGCGACCCGTGTCGGTGATCGCGAAGCAGCCGCCGAGGCCGAGCGAGAGCAGCAGGATGCAGGAGCGCGCCATCAGAACCTCACACGCAGGTCGGCCTGACAGCCGGTCGGTCCACACGCGGCGCTCGGCTCGACGGCGCGGTCGCCGCCGCGTCGGCCGACGAAGAGCAGCACGACGCCGGTCACGGTCACCGCCGCGCCACCGAAGAGCAGGATGTCCGTCGCGAGCACGCGGCGGTCGGCGCGCGCGCGCTCTCCCTCGAGGTCGAAGCCCGCGACGCAGCGGTTGTCCGGGCAGTTGTCCTCGAGCGTGCCGACCTGCGCGTTCGCCATGAGGCCGGAGACGAGCGAGCCCGCGAGCATCGCGACGCCGACGCCGCCGACGACGAAGCCGATCGGGTTGAGGGGTCTGCCCTCGGCGAGCCGACGCGCCTCCTCCTCGCGGCGACGGGCCTCCGCCGCCTCGAGCTCGAGCCGGCGCGCCTCGGCCTCGAGCGCTTCGCGCTCGGTCGCCTCGCGCTCTCGGCGCGCGCGCTCTTCGTCGACCGTGCGCTGGATCGCGCGGAGGCGTACCTCGAGCGCGGAGGCGTCCTCGATGCCCGGATCGGCCTCGAGGTAGGCGGCGAGCGCGCGTGCGGCGTCTTCGAGCATGCTCCCGTCGCGGTAGGCGAGGTAGGCGTTGAAGAGGAGCGACGGGCGGCGAGAGAGCTGGTACGCGCTCTCGAACTCGCGCGCGGCCTCGCCGAAGCGACCCTCGTCGAAGAGGGCCTGTCCGACGCGGAAGCGCGAGCGCGCCGCGTCGTCGTCGAGGCCCTCGGTGCGCATGTCACGGGGGTCGTAGTCCTCGGCGTCTTGGGCTGCGGCGGTGGCGGGGCCGAGCACGAAGAGGCTCAGCAGCCCTAGCGCGCCCAGCCCGACGCTCCTTCGCTCGTCGCGATCTCTCATCGAATCTCCCCAATGCGACGCCTACGGGGATCGTCGCTCTCGTGGAGGGTACTACCTCGGCGAGAGCGGCGCGTCACGAGATGCGCAAGGGTGGGGGGAGGTTGGGAGGTTGGGAGGGGAGCGGGGTTGGGAGGGAGGAAGTGGGGGAGGGAGGGAGTGGGGGAGGGAGGGAGTGGGGGGGCAGGGGGAGGGGCAAGGGCAGGGGACTTTTGGACTGGTCAACGTCTCCCCGACCAGGAACCCCCGAAGTCGCCGCCTACGAGCGAGCCTTCCCACCTGCCGGGGGTCAGGCTCGTCCCGCTCACGATGGGAGAGCTCCCCTTCAGGCTCATCACGTCGAGCCGCAGCCGCGCCATGTTCAGCGCGTCGACGAGGCGGTCGATCTGCGAATCCAAGAAGCCGTTGCACGCCGAGCGCGCGAGCTCGCGGGCCTCGTCGGGGGTGATGAGCGGGAGGTCGATCTCCAGCTCGATGCGACGCGCGGCGTTGCCGATCTCGGTGCAGATACGGCCACCCTGCGCGCGGAGCATCGCCTCGGCGGTGCGGTAACGCCGGCTCGAGCTCTGCTCGACGACCGCGTTCACCGCCCACGCGATGATCGCGCCGATGCCGACGTTCACGTCGTGCTGCGAGATGTAGAAGACGCCGCAGACCGCCTGCGCGCCGTACTCGGAGGGCTCGAAGGTCCAGTCGATGATGTCGGCGGGGCGCCCGCGCATCCGGGCGCCGCGGTACTCGAACTCGACCTCGGTCCAGACGTTCTGGCCTCGGTAAGCGTCGCGCGGCGCGGGCGCCGACCAGAGCGTCATCTGTTCCTTCACGAACCAGGTGGAGAGGATGTCGTTGAGGTCCGCGATGCCGCCCGCGGCGTCGCGCGCGTAGTCGGGGACGTTGGCGTCGATCCAGGACTCGATGGCGTTCCATACGAGGTTCTCGAGCAGGCTCGGCAGCCCGAGTGAGGGGCGCGGTCCGCGCCCGGACAGGAAGCGGAGCGGCGCGGCGACCGCGTCGAGGAAGCCAGAGAGCCAGCTCGGGAGCGCCTCGCGGAAGTGGTACACGCTGTCGACGTTCCAGACCCGCGGCGACTGCAGCGCGGGGTGCGTGACGTCGCACGCGCTCTCGGGGATACACGCGCCCGCGGCGCAGAGCATGCCCGGCGGGCACTCGTCGTCGGCGATGCAGCCGTCGCCGTCGGGCACGCAGCGGCCGTCGGTGCAGATGGCGCCGATGGGGCAGTCGGCGGTGCGGACGCACACGCACGCGCCGTCCATCGAGCACATGAGCCCGTCGGGGCAGTCCTCGCCGTCGAGGCAGGTGCGCGGGATGCGTGGGTCGGGGGTGCAGCGGCCCGCGATGCAGAGGTTGCCCGCGCCGCACTCGGGGTCGAACTCACAGACGTCGCCGCGCTCGTCGGGGGCGACGCAGACGCCATCGCGGCACTCGTTCGGGAAGACGCAGTCGTCGCCGCACGCGCTTGGGGGGACTACGCAGGCGCCCGCGTCGCAGATCAAGTCGCCGGGGCAGTCGGCGTCACGCCCGCACTCGGCGGTTCCCCCGTCCGGGAGCGGGTCGCCCGGCCGCCGCGGCGGGACGCAGAGGTCCCGCTCGCAGACGAAGCCCGCGCCGCAGTCCCGGTCGTCGAGGCACTCCGGCTCGCGGCCACCGGGCCCGAGGGTGCTGCTAGCGCAGCCAGTAAAAGAGGCCGCGGAGAGGAGAAGGGAAGCGAGGACGAGACGCCACATGGCGCGAGTGTACAGGATTCACGCTTTCAGGCCCGTCACGTATCGGTGGCGCCTCACTCCCCCGCGAGCAGCCGCTCGAGGCTCGGACAATCGGTACTGGGTACGGGTTGGAAGGGGGTCGGGGTTGGGTGGCGCCGGGGGTGCGTGGGGTTGTGCTGCAATCGGTACTGGCCGGTCATCAGACCCAGTCCGGCGAACGCCGCCGCGAAGGCGTCACTCCCCCGCGAGCAGCCGCTCGAGGCGCTCGCGATCGGCCGCCGGGACCGCGGCCGTGGCGCGCGCGCACGCTTCGCGATGGGCCACGGCGTGGTTCGGGAGCAGGCACTCCTGCGCCGCCGTGGGGAGCTGCTCGCAGGCGTGCACGAAGAGGCCGCGCGGCGGCATTGGGTGCACCGCGTCGGGCTCTCGCGCGCGGACCTCGGCGGCCATCGCGGCCACCGCGTCGTAGGCCGCGTCGCACAAGGACGCGCCCACCGCGGCGGCCTCGGCCGCCGCCAGGGCGGCGCCGACGGTCTCTGCCTCGTCCGGATCCAGCACGACCGCCGGTCGGAGCACACGCTCGGCCTCGTCTGCGTCGTGGTCGAGCGGGAGGTCGAGCTCGTCGAGGGCGTCGTCGCCGTCGAGCTCGCTCAGCCCGAGCGCCTGGAAGTCGACGCGCGGGTCGATCGTCCGCTCGACCGGCGGCTGCGCGCGGATGCGCGCGGTCCGATCGCGCAGCACGTCCTCCCCGTCCGTGCAGGCCACGGGGACCACGAGCAGCAAGGCCGCGAGCAGGCGCATCGAGACGTCTTAGCCTTCGCGTGACGGAGAGGCCAGAAACGAGCCTCGGGTCGCGGTCAGCTTCCTATGAGGGGCTGTCGCCAGGTCGCCAGCCCCTCCCCCACGGGGCGTGAAGCCCCGCGGGGCCCCCTCCCACGAGCCTACGCTCGCTCCGCTCGCTGCGTGCCGTCCGGTAGGGCGGCTTGCGAATTCGGCTGAGCTTCTTTCAGGGCGCCGAGCAGCCCGCGACGAGGCGAGGGTCGTCGCAGTCGGGGCGCGGGAGGGCGCCGTGATCCGTGAGGCATCGCGGGTTCACCTCGATGGGCACGCACGCGCCCTCGACGCACGTGCGGCCAGCCTCGCAGGTTCGCTCCACGCACCGCGTGTCGAGGTGGAGGGAGACGTCGACGATCCGCCCCGGGGCGAAGGGCACGATCAGCTGCTGCTCGACGCTCGACGAGCCGCCGGTCGGGCGGGGGATCTCGCCCTGGAGTCGAAACGCGACGCGCTCGGACCGATCCTGGACGATGCCCTGGCTGAGCCGGGCGCCGGTCTGCGCGATCGACAGCCGAGTGTCGCTGCAGCCGAAGACGCGCTGGCCCTCGTCGTCGGTGACGCAGAGGCGCACGATCGTCTCGGGCCCGACGAGCGCCGGGTCGATGGAGTAGCAAGCGAAGACCTCGGTGAGCTCGCCACCGCAGCTCGCCGCGAAAGCCGCCAGCGCGAGCGCGAGCGCGGTCGGGGCTGCGCGGGTCATCGGCCGAACCTCAGCGCGGTCGCGGTCGGCAGGTGCCCTTCGAGCGGCGACGGGCTGGCGGTCGCTGCCACCGCGATCGCGACCGCCACGCCGACGAGGACGACGCCGCCGAGCGCGGCCCAGAACCACCACCGCCCGGCGATCGGCTCGTGCACGGCGAGGTCGACCCGCAGGTCGCGGACCTCGTCGCGACCGAGCGCGACGCGCTCGCGGTGGGCGCGGTAGCCCCGCGCCGAGAGCTCGAGCGTGTGCTCACCGACGCCGAGCTGGAGCTCGAGGGGCGTGTCTCCCGTGCGACCGACGAGCGCGGCGTCCACGCGGACGTCCGCGGGCACGTTCGAGACGACCCGCAGCGTGCCCTCCGGCGCGACGGGCGCCAGCGTCGCCGTCACGCGGGCTTCTCGGCCCGCGGTGAGCGTCGCGCTCCGCTGGGTGGCGACGTGTCCTTCGGCGCGGATGTGGAAGCGCTGCGACCCCGGGTCGACCGCGACGGGCCGCGCGAAGGGCGCCCTTCCGAGCGAGCGCTCGCCGAGCGAGACCTCGGCCCCCGTGGGAGAGACCTCGAAGCGCACGAAGGCGACGAGCGCGGAGAGCTCCTCGATCGCGTCGTTCACGGCGGCGCGCCGCGTGGCGTCGACGTCCGGATCGGCGTCGAGGTAGCCGCGATACGCCTCGATGGCCTCGGCCGGTCGCTCGAGCGCGCGGAGGGTTTGCGCGAGGTTGAAGAGCACCACCGGCACGGGGCGGAGCGCGTACGACCGCTCGAACGCCGAGAGCGCCGCGGGGAAGTCTCCGCGCTGGTAGGCCCCCGCGCCCTCGACAAAGAGCGAGCGCGCAGCCTCCTCGGGCTGAGCCGACGCCGGCGCGACCAGGTGCGCGAGCAGAAGGGGCACCAAGAGGGAGGCGCGGAGACGGGCGAGCACGGGGGCCACGGCGCGGTGAGGGTAGCTCAGGTGCCGCGGACGCCGCTCATTTCTGTTGGGGCTCGCGCGACGCGCCCGGGCCCCGTTGCCGAGCGCCGTGGGGCGCCGTCGGCGTGGGGACCACGGGCGTGGACAGGCGAAAAAGGCGCACATCAGCGCTCTCGTCCGACAGGGCGCGCGTCGCGATCCTTGCCAACGGGCTTGCGCTCGCGGACGATGGAGACGTTCGGGTGCTCGACGAGACCTCCTTCGAGGTCCTCGGTGGGCGCCCTTCCGCTTGGCACTTCCAGGCGGATCCCGCCGCGTGGACTCCGCCGCGCGGACGCACCTTCCGCGCGGGCGCACCTTCCCCGCGGGCCGCCCGCTCCCGACATGTCTTGTCAGCCCTTCGAGTCGACGTGGAAGATCCTCCGCTCGGGCGCGCCAGGTGCCCCCAACTCGGCGTTCGTTCCGGGTACCCGCGGCCTTCGACGGAGATGTGGCTCGCCGATCTCCTCGAGTAGGCTCTCTCGCATCCAACGCCTCTGCCGCGAACGACCCCAGGTCGGGCGGCACGGCCTCCGCGTCGGGGGCACGATCGAGCCCGGGGAGGGCGCTTGAAGCCGGCGTCGAGCACCGCGGCCCGCTTCGGGACGAGCCACCTCGGGCAATACCGGCTGGTCCGGAAGCTCGGGACCGGCGGCATGGCCGAGGTCTTCCTCGCCGCGCACCGGATGGGCGACTCGCTGACCCGGCCGGTCGTGATCAAGGCGATCCTCCCGCACCTCGGCGAGGACGATCGTTTCGTCGAGATGTTCCTGCGCGAGGCGCGCGTCGCGGCGATGCTCTCCCACCCGAACATCGTCCACATCCACGACGTCACCCGGCTCGACGGCCGGCCGTGTCTGGTCATGGAGTTCCTCAAAGGGCGGGACCTGTGGACCGTCCTGGCGCGGCTCGGCGCGCACGGCGAGGCCGTCCCGCCCGAGGCCGCCGCAGCGACGAT